>JAEUQG010000046.1 GCA_016789755.1 Bryobacterales bacterium | reverse complement strand
GCATTTGCTGGGCCATGGACAAGGTGATGGGCGCACCGGTCATGGTCGAGTAAGCCATCAGCTTGACCAGGGCACCTTCCAACTCCCGCACGTTCGATTTCGTCTTGGTGGCGATGTAGATGCGAACGTCCTCGGGCAGGCGCAGGCCCTCTGCTTCTGCTTTCTTGTCGAGGATGGCCATCTTGGTTTCAAGATCTGGCGGTTGCACATCCACCATCAGGCCCCATTCGAAGCGCGAGCGGAGCCGCTCTACGAGTCCGGGGATGTTCTTCGGCGAGGAATCGCTCGAGATGACAATCTGTTTCTGATGCTCGTAGAGGGTGTTGAACGTGTGAAAGAACTCGTCCTGAGTGCGTTCCTTGCCGCCCAGAATCTGGATGTCGTCCACCAGCAGAACGTCCGCCGTACGGTAATGCTGCTGAAATTGGGGCATGCGCTCTGTCTTGATGCAGTGGATCATTTCGTTCATGAAGCGTTCACTGGAGGTGTAGACGATGCGCATGCCGCCGTAGGTTTGCAGTAACTGCATCCCGATGGCATGCATGAGGTGGGTCTTCCCCATTCCCACCCCGCCGTAGATGAACAAGGGGTTGTAACTGCTAGATGGGCGCGACGCGACTGCTTTCGCAGCCGCATGCGCGAATTGATTGCATGAGCCGACGACAAAGGTATCGAAGGTGAATTTCACGTTTAGCTGGCCGGTGGTGTTGGTGAATGTCGGCTCCACTCCAGGTATGAACTCCTGGGGCTTCGGCGGCGGATCCGGCTGATAGTGGTGAGCTGAGACGTGATAGGTGATTTCTTTTACCGGCAATCCCAGGTTACGGATCGCCGTGCTCACTTTGTCACGGTACTCCACTTCCATCCAGTCTTTGGAGAATTCGTTGGGGACCGTGACTTTCAAAGTCTCCCCTTCGATCCGGTCCAGGGCTGTCTTGCTGACCCAATTCTGAAAGGCTTCGGAACTGAGCTCCCCGGCGAGCTGCTGTTTGATCTGCTCCCAATAATTCATTACTTCCACCCGCATCTAAATGACACCCACAAGATTCCCACAGGTTTTCCACAAGCTGTGGAAAAGAGACTACCAACATGCTGTCTGGGAGAGGGTCTGACGATTGCCCTAGCGGCCTCACCCGCGCTTCAAGCAGCCATCAGTACATCCGCGGATCATCAGTCTAGCACAGAACGCATAGCGTCGAAGCAACAACTTTCTCAAAATATAATCAGCATGTTTTCAACAGGTTACGGATACATTTCGTTCGACAAGTGTAGCAATCCGGCAGCCGGTGGAAGTGACATTGACAGACCGGTCGCACTCATAGGACAATGAAGATTCCTACCTGATTGAGCGGGAGTAACTCAGCTGGTAGAGTGCAACCTTGCCAAGGTTGATGTCGCGGGTTCGAATCCCGTCTCCCGCTCCAGAGTCCTCTTTTTTTTTTAAGAAATTCCGGAACTTCGTCTTCCTCTGCCGCGTACTCTCTCCTAACTGGATTAGGAGAAACGAATGAACCCCACACCAGTGCTTCCGGGCACCTTGGACCTGCTCATCCTGAAAGCTGTCTCCCTCTCCAAAGAGCATGGATACGGCATTTTGCTCCGCATTGAACAAATCTCCGGAGGTGCGCTCTCCATTGAGCAGGGAGCCCTATATCCCTCCTTACACCGGCTGGAACACAAGGGACTCCTCGCCGGCGAATGGGGAGTATCCGGGAACAACCGGAAAGCTCGGTTCTACTCCTTGACTGCGGAAGGCAGGAAGCGGCTGAAGCAGGAAACCGCGGGTTGGGAGCGTTTGGTGGAAGCAATGGGCGCCGCGCTGCGCGCTACAGGGGAGGATCTGGCATGAAGCGGCCACGCTGGTTTGGAAGCGCCCGTCAGAGCGAGCTTGACGAGGAAATGCGGTTTCACATTGAGCAGCACGCCGAGCGGCTGATGCAGCAGGGTGTGAGTCGTGAGGAAGCGACGCGCCGGGCTCACGTGGAATTCGGCAGCGTGGCCTCATTCCGCGAAGAGTGCCGCGAGGCCAAGGGACTACGGCTTTTGGATGACCTCCGTGCCGACCTCCAGTTCGCCCTCCGCGTGTTGCGGCGGCAACCTGGATTGTCCGCCACGGCTGTGCTCTTCCTCGCCGTTGCCGTGGGCGCAAATACAGCCTTCTTTGCTTTCGTCAATGCTTACTCCCTCCGCCCCCTCCCAATCCGCGGAGCCGGCCGCCACTTCGATCTGAGGGCCGCAACGGCACAGAACGAACGTGTGTTCTTCTTCGACCAAAGACAGTATGAAGCGCTCACCAGCCAGGCGGAAAGCGCCGGTGAACTGTATTCTATTGAGCGTTTGACGCTTCCTCTGGTGGAGGATCGAGTGCGCCGCGTGAGCGTGGAGGTTGTCTCGAATAACTTCTTCCCGCTCTTGGTGGGAACGGCGAACCCCCACAGCGCTGTATTGAGCCATGCCGGCTGGCGCAGGTTATTTGGAGGCGAGGCGGCGGTCGCCGGCAAACGAATTAGACTAGGATCGAATTTTTTCGTCATAGCGGGCGTCGCACCGGAAAAGTTCAGCGGCGTGGATGCCGTTGTCCCGGATGTCTGGCTCCCTCAGTCGTTACGGCCGTTAGCCGTCGCCTCAGGTGCGAAGTCTCATTTGAGAGTGGGAGGCATTCTCCACGAAGGAGTCTCCCCGGAGCAGTCTCAGGCAGTGCTGAGCGCCGCCGCCGCGGCCCTGAGCGAGGGTTTGCCTGCCGCCGAACGGATCGCCTCCGTGAGGGTGGAGCCGCGCCACGTCATCTCCGACGATGATGAAGCGAATGTTGTGGCAGTCGGCCTGGTGGCCTTTCCTTTCGCCCTCTTGCTGGTTGTCGCCTGCGCGAACCTGGCCAGTTTGTACCTGGCCGGCGCCGCGGCACGGCAGAAGGAACTCGCCATCCGCCTGGCAATTGGCGCAAGCCGTTGGCGCCTCGTGCGGCAGTTGATGACCGAAGCCCTGCTGCTTGCCACCCTGGGAGCGGTGGCGGCATCTGCCTTGGCAGTCGCTTCCATGCGGGCTCTGGAGCAGTACCTGTTCCAGTTGATGACTCGCTTCGGCATGAATGTCGCTCCCGTCGATGCCGACTGGCGCATCGCCGGTGTCTCCTTGTGCCTGGCCGTCGTTTGCGCCTTGCTGTTCGGTCTGTTACCGTCTCTGGAGGCTACCGACCACGCCGGCGCAAAGGGCAGCCTGCTCGCGCGCAGCACTCGGCCATCCAGGATGCGGCGCGGGCTACTTGCCGCCCAGGCCTGTGCATCGCTGGTATTGTTGGTCCTTGCCGGAGTGCTGCTCGAAAACGCCAACCGCTTCGATGCCATGAATCCCGGCTTCCGGATGGATGGGCTGTACGAGTCCGGATATGAAGCCGGGGATCTTGCCGGCTTTGCCGCCAAAGTGGAGCGAATGCAGCATGTCGAAGGCGTCGCCGGCGTAGGAAGAGTTCCCCTGCGCGGCATCATGAATCGTACCAACGCCACTGTCGATGGCAAGCAGGCGCGCCTTTTCTACAACTACACCGACGAGCGGTATCTCGACATGATGGGGATCGCCCTCGCGGCGGGCCGTGGGTTCACTCCCGCCGAGGCCCGCAATCAACTGCCGGTAGCGATCGTCAGTGAGGCAACCGCGGAACGCCTGTGGCCTGGACGCTCCGCTATCGGGCAGAGCCTGCAATTGGAAGGCGCCGCCCAGTTGTTCCAGGTGGTCGGAGTTGCCCGCGATGTGGTCAGCAGCTTCTTCTTCATGGGTCTCGATCCGACGCTGGTGTATCTGCCCGCGGCGGTTGGTAGCGCGGAAATCGGAAGTCTGCTGGCGCGGATGGGAGGGGCGAACGGCAAGGCAGTCGCCCAATTACAGCAGGCTTGTCTTGCCGCCGCGCCGGAGTCCTATTGTGAGCCCATCGAGATGAGAGACATCGCATCCATTCAAAGACTGCCTGTGCGCATGGCGAGCCAGGTGGCGATGGCGTTGGGCGCCGTCTCGATTGTGCTCAGTTGCGTCGGTCTGTACGGAGTGGTGGCTTTCCTGGTGGAGCGCCGGCGCAAGGAAGCCGGAATACGCCTCGCCCTAGGATCGTCTCGGCTGCGTGTCATGGCCGCGATGACAGCATCGCCCCTGCGCGGCGTTGTGCTTGGCGCCGCGGTGGGATTGCCGGTGTGCTTTGCCGCGGCGAAGTTTGCCGAAGGAATGGCCGTTTATCTGCGCTTGAGCGACCCCGCGGTGTTCGTGGCGGCCCCTGTGCTGTTGTTGCTGGTTGCTGCCGCCGCCGCGCTGGTACCTGCGCGAGCCGCGGCGAGCGTCGATCCATCCGAGGTGCTGCGCGAGGAGTGATTTCAAAGGGAAACGGGTTTGCCCGGTTCCTTCAGCTTCCGGATTTCCTGTTCGGCATGTTCGAAAGCTGCCTTCACACTTTGACGCAGGGTGTTGTCGGCCGGGCGCAACGCCCGCTGCCCCTCGATTTTTGAGAAGACAGTGAGACTCTGCTGGTAACAACCGCTGGCCTGCTGCCATTGCGGAATCCGCTGTCCCGCCGGTGCCGCTGCCGCCGCCGCCTCTAAAGCTTCGCCTTTTCGGATCCATGCCCATGCGAGGCCGCGCTGATTCTCCACATTGGCTGAGTCACGGCTATGAAGAGCCTGGAACACAAGCAGCGCCTGGTCGGCTTCGCGAAGCGCCGCGTTGCGGTCGCCGGCCCTCGACTGCGTCTCGCTGACGCGCAGGTGCGCAACACCCAACGTATGCTGGGCTACCGCATTGGAGGTATCTTTCGATGCCCACTCCGCCGACACCTGCTGCAGCCTCCGGTAGTAATCGAGGGCCGAGGAGTTGTTGCCCGCCGCCGCCTGCAGGCCTCCCAGCCGCTCGAAGATGAGGGCCGTGTCGCGCCGGGCGAGAAGATTGGCGGGGTCCAAAGCTGCTACGCCTTGAAATACATCGAGCGCTCTGCGGTAGCTCTCCAGCGCCTGCGCGCGCTGGCCCGCTTGCTGCAGCATGTCCCCCATGCGCATCTCGATGAATCCGAGATCGTTGGCCGCCATCGCGTTGCGAGGATCGTTGGCCGCAAGTTCTTTGCGTATGGCGAGCGCCTTGCGGTAACTCTCCGTGGCCTTGGCGATGTCGTTGCGCGTGCCGTGCGCCTTTCCGATATCCTCATGGATCAAAGATATCTCGCGCCGGATTTGGGCATTCTCCGGAGACTGTTCCAACAGCTCGCCCTGAATATCCAGCGCTTTTTGATAATTCTGGATCGCGCCGTTGACATCGCCCATGCGATGCAGCACTCCGGCGAAGCGCGAGTACGCTACCGAGAGATTGCGCCGCGCCGCGGCGTTATCAGGTTCCTGCGCCAGCAGGTCTTCCGAGATCTTCATCGCCTTGCGGCTGAATTCCATTGCCCGCGCTGTTTCGCCGTTCTGCGCGAGTTGGCCGACGACGTTGTGATAACTCTTCGCGAGCAGGCTTTGTATTGGCCGGCTGGAGGGGTTTTCCTGGTGGAGAGATTCGAAGATGGCCCGCGCCTTCTGATAGTGATCGAGCGCCGCCTCCGTATTGCCCGTAGTCACAAACAAGTCCGCTACCGCTTCAAAGCTGAGGCCTAATTCGCGGCGCAACTCGGGGTCTCTCGGCGCCGCGTCGAGAAGGCTTTCACGAATTTGCATCGCTTTTTTGTAATTGTTGAGTGCGCCGCTCGTATCGCCGAGATTAGGAACATTGGGGTTCCCTTGCAGGTCGCCCAAACGGTGATAGGCGACGGCCAGCTCCTGTTGGAGGGTCGCATCGCCGCCCGATTCCTTCGCCAGACTATCGAAAAATTCCATGGCCTTACGAACCACAAGACGGCGGGCGGGCGTGGTGCCGGACAGCGGAGCCATCGCATCGTGAACTTCAAAGAGGAAGGAGTTTGCCACGCGCCGGACCTCATCGAAACGCCGTTGCGCTTTGGCCCGCTCCTGTCGTGCAACGTGCGCCTCCCAGCCGGCCACCGCGATCCCGATGATCAGAGAGGCAAAAACGAATCCGGCGGCGGCCGCACCTGTTTTGTGGCGGCGTAGGTAACGGCCGGCAACGTAGCTGATATTGTGCGTCCGCGCCAACACAGGAGCGTCGTCAAGGTGACGGCGAATGTCATCGGCGTACTGTTCCACTGAGCCGTAGCGGCTAGCGGTTTCCTTCGCCAGGGCGCGCAGCAGGATCGCATCCAGATCTCCCTCCAGACGCTTGCGGAGCTTTTGAGGTGTGCCCTCTCGCGTCTGGCAAATCGTGACCGGCGAGCGGATGAGTTGTTTTGTTCCGTCCGAGAGCTCCTCTTCCACCACGCGGTTTACGGCATCGCTCGGCTTCTGCGGCTCATCCGACAACAGCATCTGCATCACCGCGGCACGGCTCTTGAATGCGAATGGGTGATGCCCGGTGAGTAGTTCGTAAAGCACGACGCCGAGTTGGTAAACGTCGGTGGCCGTGGTTACGGGGTCTCCACGCACTTGCTCCGGGCTCGCGTATTCCGGCGTGAGGATGCGCATTGCGGTCGCGGTCTTATCCATGGCCTGCCCCGCCGCGGGTTGGGCTTGTACCAGCTTGGCGATCCCGAAATCGAGCAACTTCACCGTGCCATCTTTCTTCACCAGGATGTTGCTCGGCTTCAAATCGCGATGGATGACAAGGTTCTGGTGTGCGTGATGCACGGCCGCGCAAACAGTGAGGAACAGGCGCAGCCGGGCGCTCACATCCAGTTTGTTGTTGTCGCAGTACTCGTCGATCGGCAGGCCTTCGACGTACTCCATCACGAGATAGGGCAGACCGTCTGTCGTCGCACCGCCGTCCAGCAGCAGCGCGATGTTCGGATGATCGAGGTTCGCCAGAATCTGCCGCTCGCGGCGGAAACGCTCCAGAACCTGCGCGTTCTCCCGGTCGCGCAAGACGAGCTTGATGGCAACTTGCTTGCGGTACTGATCGTCAGCGCGGGAAGCCAGGTAGACGGCGCCCATGCCGCCGCGCCCGATCTCGCGCAGAATTTCGTATTGACCCACGCGCGACGGCGGCTTCATTTCCGCCTGCTCCAATAGCTTGGAGACTGGATCCACCGGCGATTTGTCGAGGAAGGTGGTCTCTTCGGTATCGGATTGCAGCATCGATTCGACGGCCTTGCGCAGGTCGGCGTCGCCTCCGCAGGCATGGTCGAGGTAGTGAGGCCGGTGAGCGGACGGCAATTCCAGCGCCCGCTGGAAAATCGTCTTCACCGTTTGATATCGTTCCGGAGTCACAGTTGAATCGGCTTGTATTCAGAATAACCCGGGAAAAGCAAAAGCCGGTCTAGCCGGGGAGTGGGGCCGCACCACTCACTCCCCTGCCAGACCGGCGCACAGCAGGTATTGCACTGCGAAGGGCAAGTTGTTTTTTGGAAACGGCTGAGCTATCTGTTATTTGTTTTTCCGCTATCGCGCGGGAGCGTATTTTGCTTGCTTCGTTCCGTCAGGCCAACTGCCTTCACCTATACACGCGCAAACCCGCAGTCGATTGCATCATGGCAGTGAAGTTTTTTTTTCGCCCCACCGTCGAGGAGGTGTTGTTGGTAGTCCTAATATTATGAGTCGAGAGCTTTGAGATCGGATAACTGGCTGTGCAACCACGCCCGTGCGGCTCGCCATTCGCGTTCGATGGTGGCAGTGGATATTCCCATCACTTCCGAAACCTCATCGGTGGTCAATCCGCCGAAGAAGCGCAACTCCACGATCTTGCTCTGGCGCGGGTCGAGCTTCTCCAGTTCTTTCAGCGAATCGTCCAAAGCGACCAGCGTCATTTCCTTCTGCGGAAAGTAGTTGATGGCTTCTTCCAAAGACAACTTATTGGCCGACCCTCCGCGCTTTTGCGCGTTATTGGCTCGCGCGTGCTCCACCAGGATGCGGCGCATCAACTGAGCCGCGACTCCGAAGAAGTGGGCGCGGTTCTTCCAATCGACGCGGGTTTGATCCACCAACTGAAGATAGGCCTCATGGACCAGAGCAGTGGCTTGGAGTGTGTGATTCGCGCGTTCGCGGCGCATGTAGGCGCCGGCGATGCGACGGAGTTCGTTGTAGACGAGAGGCAACAGTTGATCCGCCGCCCCGGCTTTGCCGTGCTGGAGTTCGCTGAGTAGTTGCGTTACCGCGTGTTTGGAATTGTCAGACACGTGGGGTGTTCCGTAGTCCGCTCATTATAACCTGACGGAGAGGTGGCATGGTAGGGACGGGCAGAGTCGAACTGCCGACCTGTCGCTTAGGAGGCGACCGCTCTATCCATCTGAGCTACGTCCCCACAGTTCTTATTGTACTCCACCGTTTCAGGCCCTTGGCCCCGATATCGGTGCGGAACTGCATTCCGTCAAAGTGGATCCGCCGCGCCGCTTCGTAGGTGTTGCCGATAGCCGATGAGAGATCGGCGCCCGATGCGGTGACACCCAGCACTCGGCCTCCAGAGGTGCGCAGCGTTCCGTTGTCGAGGTGCGTACCTGCTTGGAACACAACTGCGCCAGTGGACTCGGCCTCCGTAATGCCGTTGATCGCGTCCCCTGTGCGGGGCTTTTCAGGGTAGCCGGCGGCCGCCATCACAACGCACACCGAAGGGTTCGGGTTCCAGTCGAAGACTGCCTGGCTGAGGTCGCCGCTAGCCGCTGCCATCAAGCTCTCCGCGAATCCGCCTCGAATTCGGTGCAGTAGACTCTGTGTTTCCGGATCGCCCAGCCGCACGTTGAACTCCAGCACTTTGGCGCCCTCCCTGGTCATCATCAGCCCCGCATAGAGAAAACCGGAGAATGGCGTTCCCAAGTGACGCATGTAATCGAGGGCCGGCTGGATGACGGTATCGAGCACGGCCCGAATCTGCGCCGGTGTGAGA
Organism: Bryobacterales bacterium; assembly: GCA_016789755.1. Lineage (GTDB taxonomy): Bacteria > Acidobacteriota > Terriglobia > Bryobacterales > Bryobacteraceae > CADEFT01. The sequence goes on along the minus strand of JAEUQG010000046.1, from coordinate 27,222 downwards.
ATTCGACCGTCGCAATAGGCGCCCATGCCCCCGGTGTTGGGTCCCTCGTCTCCGTTGAAAATTGTCTTGTGATCTTGCGAGGCCTCGAGCGCAATCGCGCGCTTCCCGTCGCACAGGGCGATGAAACTTGCCTCCTCTCCTTGCAGAAACTCTTCGATGAGAATTTTGGGTCCAAGGATTTGCAGTGCTTCCAGCGCTTGGTGTGCTTCGGTTTCGTTGTGGGCTATGATCACGCCCTTGCCTGCCGCGAGGCCGTCTGCTTTCAGCACCACGGGGTAGGAAAAGTTGCGTAAGGCATGGCGCGCCTCGGCGATGGAGGTCGCGGCCTGATACGCGGCAGTGGGTATGTGCGCGCCGATCATGACCTGCTTTGCGAACTGCTTGCTTGCCTCGAGTTGCGCGGCGGCTCGGGTGGGACCGGCGATCTTCTGGCCTGCTGCCACGAATGTGTCCACCACGCCGGCTACCAGCGGCGCCTCCGGACCTACGATTGTGAGGTCGACCTCGTGTTCCAGCGCCAGTTGCAGATATCCTTCGGGCGTATTCGAGGGCGGGCGAAGACAGGGACCAAGATCCACCATGCCAGGGTTACCGGGGGCCGCGACCACGTGAACCCCGGGCTCTTGCGCGAGGCGCCAGGCAATCGCGTGTTCCCTGCCGCCGGAACCGATGACCAGTGCTTTCAAAGGGTGTGCTCCTGATTGGCTAGAATTGAAGGTACTTGGGTTCAAAGCATCCGCAGGCCTTCGCGCCAAGTAAGATCATGCCAAATCTGGGACGCTCCGTAAAATATGAAGTGATTGTTGTCGGCGCCGGACACGCCGGTTGCGAGGCAGCGCGAGCCTGTGCCCGCATCGGCGTGCGCACCGCCATGATCACCATGAACCTGGATCTCATCGCGCAGATGTCCTGCAATCCGGCCATCGGCGGAATTGCTAAGGGTCACCTGGTGCGGGAGATCGATGCCTTGGGCGGGGTGATGGGAGAGGTCGCGGACGCGGTCGGCATTCAGTTCCGGTTGCTCAATACCAGCCGCGGTCCTGCGGTGTGGAGCCCGCGGGCCCAATGCGACAAGAAGCAGTACCGGCTGCGTATGCGAGAGTTGCTCGAACGGGAAGCGAATCTGCGCATTCTTCAGGCGGAAGTTGCTGGCCTTTGGGTGGAGAATGGGCGCGTGATGGGAGTGCATTTGCGCGACGGGCGCAGTCTTTCCTGTCATGCCGTAGTCGTTACAACTGGCACATTTCTCAATGGCTTAGCTCATGTCGGGGAAAGCCGGTACAGTTGCGGCAGGAACGGCGAGTCGCCGTCCAATCTGCTGGGCGACGAACTGCGGTCCTTGGGGCTCGCCTGGACTCGTTTGAAGACCGGTACGCCTCCCCGATTGGACGGCCGAACCATCGACTGGAGTCGCTTCGAGCCCCAGGAAGGAGACCGCAATCCGACTCCTTTCTCATTTCTTACCAATAAGATAGACCGAGAGCAGATCAAATGCTACATTGGGTACACTTCGGCTGCGACGCATGAGATCCTAAGGCACAGCATCGCAAGATCACCACTATATAGTGGACAAATTGAAGGTATAGGCCCAAGATATTGTCCTTCTATTGAGGACAAGGTAGTTAAGTTCCCCGACAAGACACGGCATCAGATCTTCCTGGAACCTGAGGGATTGGATACTTACGAGGTGTACGTCAACGGGATGTCGACCAGCATGCCCATCGATGTACAAGCCCGTATGCTGGCGAGCGTCCCCGGGTTAGAGGATGCGGAGATGATGCGCCCCGGATATGCAATTGAGTATGACGCCATTGATGCTCGGGAGCTTTATCACTCGTTGATGGTGAAGAAGCTGCCTGGGTTGTTCCTGGCCGGCCAGATCAATGGCACATCCGGGTATGAAGAGGCTGGCGCCCAAGGACTAATCGCGGGGCTGAACGCCAGCGCCTGGCTCCGTGATGGTGACCCGATCATCATTGGCCGGGATCAGGGGTACATTGGCATCATGATCGACGACCTGGTGACGAAGGGAACCGACGAGCCATATAGGATGTTCACGTCACGAGCAGAGTTTCGACTTCACTTGCGGATTGACAACGCCGATGAGCGGTTGACGCCTCTCGCCCGTGCCTCCGGTTTAGCTTGTGAAGAGCGGTTGAGGTTGTTTGATAGGAAGGCCGCGCAGCGCACCCAACTGCGGAGCCTTCTAGGACAGTCCCGAGTTATGCCTGGCGATCTCGGACTTGCGCGGGATGATCGACCGACATATGAGGTATGGTTACGCCGTCCGGAGGCTTCCATCTCTCAAATCGCGCCAGTTTTGGCGCGCGCATTGGGGGAAGAGCCGAGCGCAACACTGCTCACGACGTTGGAGGTCGAGTGCAAGTACGAGGGCTACATGCAACAGCAAGAGCGTCAGTTGTCTCGACTGCGAAGGTCCGAAGACGTTGAGATTCCAAGCACATTGGATTATCAGCGCGTCCCTGGACTTAGCCGCGAAGTTTGTGACAAGTTGATGCGCGTGCAACCGGCGACATTAGGGCAGGCTGGGCGCATCCCAGGCGTCACCCCAGCCGCTGTTGCCGTGTTGGGTGTCTATCTAAAGGTCGTCTGAGAGAGCCCGGGTCGCACGCTACACTTCCGTCGTCAGAATGCAGCCCTATTTCTGCGCGCAACTGGTTTTCACGGCTCAGCGCTGGTGGTTGGACACCGCTCTTGTCGTTTGGAAGGAAGTCCCTTCGCGGCACTGAACCACGTTCGTAGCAATGACCACGTGCACAGCATGCAACCACGTGCACCGCACGTAACCAACTGCACCGCACGCAAGCATGTGCTCAGCACACAATCATATGCACAGTGCACAACCACGTGCACAGCACACGACCAGTTGCACGGCACACAACCACGTGCACGGCGCATGACCACCCTCAGGGGACTCAAGCGGGCTCGCGGCACGCAGCTGATTCGCTGGTTAGTAGCACGGTGGTTTCTTTTGCTTTGCCGTTTCGACAGTGGTTCCAGTTGGGTGTGTCCATAGAGTTTGTGCAGGCTGTTTCACGTGGAACAGTGCCCGGATGGCACTTCTCGGGTTGTAGACATGGTGTTGCGGGATTCGATCGCAAGGGCGGTGGCTCGGGATTCACGCATGTTGGTCTGGTGTGCACCGCTCTTGTACGCATCTCGATCCGGCTAGATTCGCAGCGGGCTTTGGACAAGATGAGTACGCTTCTGCAATCCCCTCTGCTCACAGGAGGTCGATTGAAGGGGACATGGTTTCACGTGGAACAGTGTCAACTTCGCCTAAAGCCCCGGAAGTTCGCCTTAGGCACATGTTTCACGTGGAACGAGCGCCGGAATAGGGCATTTCAGCTTAGAATCTCCGCCCCCGCCCCCTTCATGGTAGGATAATGGCTTCCACCCCCTGGTCATGGCCAAAGTCATCGCAGTAACAAACCAGAAAGGCGGAGTGGGCAAAACAACCACCGCCATCAACCTCGCCGCTTCCCTCGCAGCAAACGAGATGCGTGTCCTCTTGGTGGATATGGACCCACAAGGCAACGCGACCACCGGCCTCGGCATCGCAAAGGGATCCGGGCTTCCTACCACTTACGATGCACTCGTCGGCGAAACCCCAATTAACCACATCGTCCAACAAACACAGTGCGATGGACTCTCCGTCGTGGCCTCCGACCGTAATCTCGTCGCCGCCAACCTTGAACTCGTCGAAATCGACAACCGCGAAAGCCGCTTGCGCTCCAAACTCGACACCGTCAAAGAGTCCTACGACTTCATCCTCATCGATTGCCCCCCAGCTCTCGACCTCCTCACCCTGAACGCCCTCGTCGCCGCAGACTCCGTCCTCATCCCCATCCAGTGCGAATTCTTCGCACTCGAAGGTGTGTCCCAGTTGATCGATACCGTCGAACGCGTCAAAGAGGCGTTCGGTCACAACCTCTCCATTGAGGGTGTGCTCCTCACCATGTACGACGACCGTACCACTCTTACTAAGCAGGTGGCCAACGACCTCAAAGATTTCTTCCAGGATGACGTCTTCCAAACCGTCATCCCGCGCAGTATTCGCCTCGCCGAAGCCCCAAGCCACGGAAAACCCATCCTGGTCTACGATCCCCGTTCCAAGGGAGCGGAGAGCTATATCAGGCTCGCCAAGGAAATTCTCACCCATGAACAAGCCGCTAGACAATCCACGCAAAGCGCTGGGTAAAGGACTGGCTGCCCTGCTGCCCACTAAACCGGCACCGGTGGCTGCCCCGCCCCCTCCCCAACAGGAAAAGGAACCGGTTGCCCAAAGCAATGGAGCCCCAATACGTATACCCATCGACCGTATTGACCCCAATCCCTTGCAGCCAAGGTCCGTCTTCCAGCCCGACCGCCTCCGTGAACTCGCCCAATCCATCGACGCCAACGGCATCATCCAGCCCCTTATCGTCCGCCAGCAGGGCGAGCGCTTCGAATTGGTCGCCGGTGAGCGCCGCTGGCGCGCATCCCGCATGGCCGGACTTACCGATGTCCCCGTCGTCGTCGTCAACACCTCCAACGACCACCTGCTCGAGGTCAGCCTCATCGAGAACATCCAGCGCGAAGACCTCAACCCCATCGAGGTCGCCCAAGCCTTCGACAAGCTTCACAGGGAGCACCTCCTCAGTCATGAGGACATCGCCCGCCGCACCGGCAAGGATCGAAGCACCGTCACCAACATGCTCCGCCTCCTGAAGCTGCCGCCCGACATCCAACTCCTGCTCGCCGAGCATCGCCTCTCCATGGGCCATGCCCGAGCCCTCCTCGGCCTTTCTGACCCCGATCACCAGCGCGAATTGGCCGAAAAGACAACCGCCCAAGGCCTCTCCGTCCGCCAGGTCGAACGCATGGTCCAAAAGGCGACCGAACCCCGCGACGAGGGCGCCGCTGCCGAAAAGAAGCAAGACCCCAACGTCCGTGCTGCCGCCGACGAGCTCGAAAAGGTCTTAGGTACCAGAGTCCGTATCGTGGAAAAATCCGACCAGAGGGGAAAAATCGAAATCGAATACTACAGCCAGGAGGATCTGCACCGAGTCTATTCGTTGATTGTGGCTGAGGACTAAGTGGTGCCGGCGGTAGGACTCGAACCTACGACCTGCGGATTATGAGACCGCCGCTCTAACCACCTGAGCTACACCGGCACGTGAGGGGTCTATACTCCAGCCTACTCAACCGTTTGGGGCAAAGTCAATTGCATGCAAGATAGCAAATCAGGCCAACTACCGGCAGTCGTGGACTTCGAGAACGTCTCGAAAAGCTACGCCATGTACGACCGGCCGACAGACCGCCTCAAGGAACTGGCGGCTCTGAACCGCATCGTCCGCCACAAGGACTTCTGGGCTCTTCGCGACGTCAGCTTTCGCGTCGGCCGCGGCGAAACCTTCTGCATCATCGGCGAGAACGGATCCGGCAAATCCACCCTCCTCCAAATCGTCGCCGGAATCCTTCAGCCAACCTCCGGAAAGGCTCAAACCCGCGGCAGGGTAGCCGCCCTCCTCGAACTAGGCTCCGGCTTTAACCCCGAATTCTCCGGCCGTGACAACGTCTACCTGAACGCCGCCATCCTCGGACTCTCCTCCACCGAAATCGACCGCCGCTACCCCGAGATCGAAGCCTTCGCCGAAATCGGCGACTTCATCCACCAACCGGTGAAAACCTACTCCAGCGGCATGACCGTCCGCCTCGCCTTTGCCGTCGCCATTCACGTCGACCCCGAAGTCCTCCTCGTCGATGAGGCCCTCGCCGTCGGTGATATCTACTTCCGCCAGCGATGCATGCGGAAGGTCCATGAACTGCGTAGCCGTGGCGTCACTATCTTATTTGTTTCCCACGCGATAGGTGACGTCAAGGCGATCGGAGACCAAACCCTTTGGCTAGAAAAAGGTCAGGTCCGTGAATTAGGTCCTACGGATGTAGTGGTACAGAAATACCTCGCCGCCATGGTCGAAAAGGACTCCTCCTACCTCACCCACAAGAAACGCGACGTCCGTCAGCCCACTGGCCCCACCAGAGCCCCCGAGGTTGCCTCTTCTATCCCCAACATCGACCACCGCTACGGCGACGGCCGCGCCGAAGTCATCGGCATCGCCATCCTCGATGAGTTCGGGACACCCCAGCATCTTCTCGCCCCAGGCAGCCGCATCGTGGTCCGCATCAGCGTCCGCGCCAAAGAAGAAATCGAGTTGCCCATCGTCGGCTTCATGCTCCGCAATCACCTCGGCATCGATTTCGCCGGCACCAACACCGCTCGCGAAGGCCATGAACTCCCGCCCATGGCGACCGGCGACGTCTTCACCGTCGATTTCCACGTCGACCTCCCGGAGCTCTACCCCGCATTCTTCTCCTTCTCTCCCGCCATCGCCGACGGAACCTTGACGCACTACACGAACTGCGATTGGATCGACAACGCCATTACACTCCAGATGGGCCACGGCGAAGGACAGATCTACGGCTACATTCACATGCCCTGCAAGGTGGAGGTGAACTCCCGCCTCCTCACAAAAGACCGCGAAACGGAGAAAATCCTTGGCTGAGTTCACCGGAGAGCGCGTCATCCCCGGCCAGGTCGACCCCGACCTGTTCAACGAACACTTCGCCCGCTACGCCTTCGCCGCCCGCCTGGCCCGCGGCAAGCGCGTGCTCGATATCGCCTGCGGGACCGGATACGGCGCCGCTGAACTCGCCATCGCCGCCCGATCCGTCACCGGCGTCGATATCAGCTCCGATGCCGTCGAATACGCAGCCCAACACTACGCTGCTGCCAACCTGCACTTTGAAACCGCCGGAGCCGAAACCCTCCCCTTCCCCGATCACAGCTTCGATCTGGTCGTCGCCTTCGAAGTCATCGAACATCTTCACGACGCCCGCGCCCTCCTCGCCGAGGCCAGGCGTGTCCTCGCCCCCGCCGGCCAGTTTATCGTCTCCACCCCCAACCGGCTCTACTACGAAGAGACGCGCCGCCTTTCCGGCCCGAATCCGTTTCACACCCACGAGTTCGAATACGAAGAGTTCCGCCACGCGCTCAGCGATTTCTTTCCCCACGTCTCGCTCTTCGTGCAAAATCATTCCGGCGTAATCGTGTTTCAGCCCGGCGATGCTTCCTCCGCCACCGAAGTAAGGCGCGAAGCGGCCAAGCCCAATCCCGCTGAATCGCACTTCTTCGTTGCCGTGTGCGCGCTCGCGCCCCAACTCGGATCGCCCGTGTTCGTCTACGTGCCGAACACTTCGAACGTGCTGCGCGAAAGGGAAAAGCACATTCAGTTACTCGAGCAGGAACTCCTAAAGAAGACCCAGTGGCTCGAGTCTGCTCTCATAGATCACGAAACCCTGGTCGCCGCGCATCGCCAACAAACCGCCGAACTCGAACGGCGAAACCGCTGGGCTGAGGACCTCAACAAAGATCTCCAGCAAACCCGCGAACGTGTCGTCGCCGTGCAAGAGGAACTGGCGTCCGAACAGCAGGCCGCTCGCCAGACCGTGCAGCAATACGAAGCAGTCATTGCCGCGCTCGAAGCCGACGTCAAGGCCAAAGCTCAATGGGCCATCGACACCGAAGCCCGGCTAACCGCTGAGCTCACCGCGAAATCGGAAGAACTCGTCAATTGCTTAGCCCTGCTCCACGAAAACGAGACACTGGTCGAAGAACGCACAAAGTGGGCCCTCCAACTCCAACATCAGGTGGACGCGCTCCAGACTCAGGTGAGCTCCGTTGCCGGCTCCCGCTGGTACCGTATGGGGAGAACTCTCGGCCTTGGCCCGGAGTTGCGCAACTCCTGACATGAATACCGTCCTCCGCTTGCTGAAGGGCTTTCCCCTTCTGCTCCTGTCGCCGTTCATGGTCCTCACCGCCGGACTTGCCCTCGCCCTGACCGACGGCTTCTTCACCATATTCGGCAGAAAACGCGCCCGTAAAGATACGCGCCCGAACACGGCATCCGCCAGCGTGGTCATTCCCAATTGGAATGGCCGCGACCTCATGGAAAAATACCTGCCGTCCGTCGTCAAGGCGCTCAGCGGCCATCCGGCTAACGAAGTGATCGTCGTCGACAATGGCTCCACCGACGGCAGCGCGGACTTCCTCCGCCAGAACTTCCCCACCGTCCGCGTCATCGCTCTGCCTGTCAATCTCGGCTTCGGAGGCGGATCGAACACCGGGTTCCGTCAGGCCAAAAACGACATCGTTGTCCTACTGAACAGCGACATGCGCGTCGCCGAAGACTTCCTCCAACCCCTGCTCGACGGCTTCCACGATGAATCCGTATTCGCCGTTTCGTGCCAGATCTTCTTCTCAGACCCGAACAAAGTCCGCCAGGAAACAGGCCTCACTCAGTGCTGGTGGGACAACGGCCGCCTCGGGGCGCGCCACCGTATCGACGACGAAATCACAGATATTTACCCCTGCTTCTACCCCGGCGGCGGATCCAGCGCCTTCGACCGCCGCAAGTTCCTCGAACTGGGCGCATTCGATCATCTCCTGCGCCCTTTCTATCTGGAAGACACGGATCTCGGCATGCTCGCCTGGAAACGCGGCTGGAAGTCCTACTACCAGCCGCGCAGCCACGTCTGGCATGAGCACCGCGGCACCATCGGCCGCACCCATTCCCCGGATTACATCCAAAACATCGTCCAGAAGAACTTCCTCCTCTTCCTCTGGAAGAACACTCATGAATGGAACCGTCTGGCGATGCACTTCCTCCGCGGTTGGGCCGATGCCTTCTTCAGCTATCTCGCCGGACCGTCGCCGCAGCGCACCAACCTCTTCGCCCTCTGGCGCGCCTTCCGGCAATTACCATCGGCCATGTCCTCGCGCTGGCAGGCCCGCGCCCTGGCCACTGTCACCGATACGGAGGCCTACCGTCGTCCCCTCGGTGGCTACTTCCATGACCGCTTCCGCAACCACGAGCCACGCCCACACCAACTCAGCGTTCTCTTCCTATCCCCCTATCCCATCTGCCCGCCCGTTCACGGTGGCGGCGTGTTTATGTACGGAACCACCATGGCGCTCGCCTCCCGCTGCAATCTCCACGTGGTTGCAGTACTCGATGAAGACTGGCAGATTGAGCAGCACGATCGGTTGACCAAGGCTTGCTCCACGGCCCACTACCTCGTCCGGCCCGATGTGCAGCAATTCGGCTTCGGCGCCATCTCGCCCCACGCCGTGCGCGAGTTCGCCAACGCGGATCTGGAATGGATGATCCATCGCACCATCTATCTGCAGCGTGTCGACGTGCTTCAGTTGGAATACACCAACATGGGCCAATATGCCGGCGACTACCGCAACGTGGTCAACGCCCTCTTTGAGCACGATGTCTATTTCCAGTCCATCGGCCGTGGCCTGCGGCAACCCGGAGCCCCCCTCCGCAAGGCCAGCGCCTTCTTCGAATACCTGCGCTCGCTGCGCTTTGAGCTCAACATGCTCGAGCGCATGGATCACATCCAGGTCTGCAGCACCGAGAATCGCAATTACCTGCTCAGCTTTCTGCCCGCCCTCGCCCCGCGCATGGATGCCACGCTGCGGGCCGGTATCGACACTGCCTCATACACTCGGTACACCGAAGGGCGGGAGCCGTTCACCATGCTCTTCCTTGGCAGCTTCCGCCACACACCCAACCAGGAAGCCCTCGATTGGTTCGCCAAACAAGTCCTGCCTCGCGTCGTTGAGCGTTGCCCGCAAGCAAAGCTCGTCATCGTCGGTTCCGACCCGCCTCCCCGCCATTCGCTCCCGGCCAACGACGCAAACATCGAAATCCGCGGCTTCGTTGAAGATGTGCATGAGCCCCTTCGCCGCTACGCCGTCTTCGTCTGCCCCATCCTCAGCGGCTCCGGCGTGCGCGTGAAACTTCTCGAAGCCTTCTGCGCCGGCATCCCCGTAGTCTCCACCGTCATCGGCGCCGAAGGTCTCACCGAACAGGACGGTGAGGTCTGCTACCTTGCCGACCATCCGCAACTGTTCGCCGATCGCATCCTCCACTTGTTCGAACAGCCTCAGGCGGCCGCCCTCATGGTGCAAAAAGCATACGACTACGTCACCGCCGAACGCGACATCGTGCGCATGACAGACAGGCTGGTAACCGAATACCGCCGCCTGCTGGCCGCCAAAAGGGAAGGTTAGATGCAATTCCTCAGGAAGCACTTCGGCCCAACCTTCCGCTTCTGGATGGAGACCGAAGTCCACGTCTTCGCCTTCTCCATCGCCGCCAACGTGCTTCTGTCCTTCTTTCCCTTCCTCATCGTGATGGTCAGCCTCTGCAAATACGTGCTCGGATGGCAGGCTGCCGTCGATGCCATCTATTTCGCCCTGCGGGACATGTTCCCCGGCCAGTGGAGCGACTGGCTCATCCGCAACCTCAACTTCATCGTCGCCAAGCGCGGCCCCTTTCAAATCGTCTCCGTCCTCGTCCTCTTCTTCACCGCCAACGGAGTGTTTGAACCCCTTGAAGTGGCCCTCAACAAAGTGTGGCGTGTCAAAACCAACCGCAGCTTTCTGCGCAACCAACTCCTCAGCCTCGGGCTCATCTTTGCCTGCGGCGGCCTCATCCTCCTCTCCCTCATCCTCACCGCCTTGAACCGCGAAGCCCTCGCCAAGCTCTCCCCAATGGGCGATCCCTTCAGCAAACTCGTGTCCACCGTCGTCTTCCGCTTTGCCGCTCTCATGGTCGGCATGCTGGTGCTGTTCCTCATCTATTGGGTTCTGCCCAACACCCGAATCGCTTGGCGTCGCGCCGTCCCGGTAGCCATCTTCGTCGGCATGGCCGTCGAAGCTTTGAAGTTCCTCACCCTGCTCTTCTGGAAACAAATCGACGAGAAGTTCTACCTCGAATACGGCCCCTTCGAATACTCCGCGATCCTCGTCTTCTGGTCGTTCCTTGCTTCCATGCTGGTCCTCGGCGGAGCCGAATGGGCCGCCAGAGGCGGCGTCGAAATGAAAGCCGGACAGCAACCCTGATTGCACACGGGAATTGCAGTTCGATAGACTGCAATTTACAAGGTACACCCATGCCCCAAAAGCCCACCACGCCCACAACCCGCCGCAAGGCTGACACTGACATCACTCGCCGCGAGGCCGTGAAGGTTGCCGGAGCAGCGACTGCCGCGGTTGCGGTGGCCTCCGTCGTCGACGGATTTCCCGGCATTCAGAAAGTCCGCGCGGCCAATAGCGTGGTTAACTACGCGGTCATCGGCACCGGCGGCCGCGGGCAGTATCACCTCAAACACTGGAAGACCGTGGACGGCGCCAAGTGCATCGCTATCTGCGACGTTGACGATGGAGCCCTCAAGAAGGGCCTCGAAGAAGCTCCCGACAAGCCTCAAACCTACAAGGACTACCGCGAGTTGCTCGGCCGCAAAGACATCGACGCCGTGCAGATCGCCACTCCGCTCTACACGCACTTTGAAATCACCAAGGATGCTCTCCTCGCCGGCAAGCACGTCTTCTGCGAAAAGAGCCTCGTGTTCAAACCCGAAGAAGTTCACGCCCTGCGCAAGCTCTGCCACGAACGGCCGAAGCAAGTCATGCAGGTCGGCCTCCAGCGCCGCTACAGCGAATTCTACAAGACCGCCAAACAGATGATCGAAAAAGGCATGATCGGCGATGTCACCCATGCCTACGCGCAATGGCACCGCAACCCCGGCTGGACCTGGCGCGCCAACAATTGGCGTCTGTTCCGTAAATACTCCGGCGGCTTGATCGCCGAACTCGCCTCCCACCAGATCGACGTCGCCGACTGGTTCTTCGGCGCCACGCCCGAATTCGTCATGGGCGTCGGCGGCCTCGATTACCATAAAGACGGCCGCGATGTTTACGACAACTGCCAGATGATCTTCAAATACCCTAAAGGCCAGAAGCTCATCGCCAGCTACATCAGCACCAACAAACACCTCGCCATGTTCCAGGGCCAGCGCACCGAATTCGGTGAGTCCTTCTTCGGCACCCAGGGAACCATCGAAATCACCGTCGGCACCGACAATGAGCCCGCTCTCGGCCTCTGGTACTACGAACCCGGCCCCAAGGTCGACGACGCGAAAAAGAAAAAAGAGAAGGAAAAGGCCGTTGCCTCCTCCGCCACCTTGCTCAGCACCGGCAAGGGCGGACGCCCCCTCCCCATCCTCCTCGACAAAGATCAGGTCACCGACAAGGACAGCTTCCTCTCCAAGGAAATGAAGTTCGCCCGCCGCTGGCTCTACCAGAAAGGCGTCATGCTCCCCGAGGAGACTCGCAATCCGGTGGATGTCCAGTTGGAAGAGTTCCTCGACTCCATTCGCACCGGCAAGAAGCCCAAGGCCGATCTCGAAGTCGGCCTCGCCGATTCCACCGCCGTCATTCTCGCCCACCTCGCCATCGACGAAGGACGCCGCGTCCCCTTCGATGAAATCAACAAAATGGGAGTCGGCGCTCCCGCGGCCGCGCCCGCCAAGAAGGGCTAATCACCCCAGCGGCACGTCGTAATACTCAAGCGCCCATTCGCGCATGTAGCGCACCCGTTCCGGGTCCACCCGGTACAGGATGAACTCTGGGTTATCCACCGATTTCAGGTACGCCCGCAACAGCGGGTTGGCGTCCCAAATCGCCTGCTTCACCGCCAGATCGGTGATGGTGTGCGCCGTGCCCGTGATCCGCACCTGATCGTGATCGCTGGTCAGATAGCAGAGCTCCACTTTCGCCGAAGGCCCGATTTCCGCCGTCTTGTTCGACGAACGCATGGAGGCGATAAAAATCGTGAAGCCGTCAGAACGAACCGGCGATACTGGCCGAACACGCGGCTGGTCGCCATCAATCGTGGCCAGCATCGGAAACTTGTCGGCTGCAATCACAGCCATTGCCAGCCCCCGGAGTTCCTCCGGCTTCGGTGCAGGTGGTAGTTTCATCGTCCCTCAGCCCACCATCGCCTTCGCTTCGTCCAGGATGCGCCCCAGATGCTCTTCGCTCACATAGCTCTCCGCATACAGCTTGCAAATATTCTCCGTGCCCGACGGCCGCGCCGCGAACCACCCGTTCTCCGTCGCCACCTTCAATCCACCGATCGATGCCCCGTTCCCCGGAGCCTTCGTCGCCTTCAACGCAATCCGGTCCCCTGCCAACTCGAAAGCCGTGATCGACTCCGGATCCAGCTTTCCCAATCTCGCCTTCTGCTCCGGCGTGGCCGGCGTATCGATGCGCGTGTAATAGCTGCGCCCGAACCTCTCCGTCAGGCGCCAATAAGCAACCCCCGGATCCTCGCCCGTTACCGCCGTGATCTCCGCCGCCAGCAGCCCCAGAATCAGCCCGTCCTTATCCGTGCTCCATGCCGTTCCGTTGCGCCGCAGGAAACTCGCTCCCGCGCTTTCCTCGCCCCCAAAACAAATGCTGCCGTCGTGCAGCCCCTTGGCGAACCATTTGAACCCGACCGGAACTTCGTACAGCCGCCGGTTATGGCTCGCGACCACCCTGTCCAAAATGCCGCTCGAGACCAGCGTCTTGCCCACCGCCGCCTCTTCGCTCCACTCCGGACGATGCGACAGCAGATAATCCACCGCCACCGCAAGATAGTGATTGGGATTCAGCAGGCCCGCCGAAGGCGTCACAATTCCATGCCGGTCCGCGTCCGGATCGTTCCCGAACGCGATGTCGAATTTGTCCTTCAATCCCACCAGCCCGGCCATCGCATACGGGCTCGAGCAATCCATCCGGATCTTCCCGTCATGGTCCACCGTCATGAAGCCGAACGTGGCGTCCAGCTTGGTATTGGTCACCGTGATGTCGATCCCGTGCACCGCCGCCACATGCTCCCAATACGGCAGCGACGCTCCGCCCAGCGGATCCACGCCGATGCGCAAGCCCGCCGCCCGGATGGCATCGAAATCGATCACGGCCGCCAAATCGCGCACGTAGGGCAGTATCAAATCCTGCTCGTTCGCCTTGCCCGATGCCGTCCGCTTCACCCCGCGATTGCCTTCCCGCATCAACTCGTTCGCCCGCGCTTGAATCCACCCCGTCGCGTCTGTGTCCGCCGGCCCCCCGTGCGGCGGGTTGTACTTGAAACCGCCGTCCTGCGGCGGATTGTGCGAAGGCGTGATCACCACCCCGTCCGCGTGCCCGTGCCCCCGGCCATGGTTGTATGTCAGAATGGCCCGCGAGATCACAGGAGTCGGCGTCACCCCGTCATTCTCCTGCACGATGGCGTCGACCCCATTGGCCAGAAACACCTCCAGCGCCGTCCTCTGCGCCGCCGTCGATGCCGCGTGCGAATCCTTGCCCACGTACAGCGGCCCGTCGATCCCCTGTCCCGCCCGGTACTCGCAGATCGCCTGCGCGATCGCCAGGATGTGCGTCTCGTTGAACGTCCCGTCGCTCGGATTCCCCCGGTGTCCGCTCGTGCCAAAGCTCACTAGCTCATGCACATTGTCCGGATTCGGCTTCTTCCCGTAATAGTCGCTCACAAGCTTTGCGGCGTCGATCAACATCTCCGCCGTCGCCGGTTTCCCGGCCATCGGATGCAGGCCCATGGTTCGATTGTCGTCCGATGATAGATTCCGCCGCAAGGTTACGCATGAACAGTCAGGAGAATCGAAACATGGGACTCGCCGAACGCAGAAAGATGAAAGAACTTCAGGAAAATGTCCTTCCCGGACGCGTCAAGGAAATCGCCGAAATCTGCGGCGCGGAAATCCCCTACGAAGTCGATTGGGATAGCTTCAATGACGACTTGCAGGCCCTCAACTTCATGGACAACCTGTCCTGCCACCGCCTCAACATGGCTCTCCGCGTCATCTGCATGGACGACATGGGCAAGGAAGCCGTCCGCGATTCCCTCAAGCTCATCCGGCTTCGCAACGTCAAATCACAATCAGACAAAAAACTCTCGTTTTCCGCCGGCGTGCTCGAAATGCAATGCGCCTACGCACTACTCACCGAAGGCATGCACTCCGACGGTGAGATCCGCCAGGTGCTCATGAAGGGCCTGTAAAAACTACTTCCGCTTCCAGGTGTGCGTCCGATAATCGAAGTCGTAGTCCGTGCGCTCCGGCGCCGGCGCCACGCTCGACTTCGGAAAGTACTGCGCCAGTTCCGCCTTCAACGCATTGTGCCGCGCATCCCCCGCCAGATTGCGGTATTCGTTGCGGTCGGCGATGTTGTCGTAAAGCTCCTCGGTGCCGTCGCTGTAGCGGATGTAGCGCCACCGCTCCGTCCGCACCATGTGATTCCCTGGCCCGAACGTCGACACCGCCGGCCGGTGTTTCGCCGTCGCGCTCTTCAGCAGAGGCACAAGCGATTCGCCCTCGTTCTCCTTCTTCGCCGGCAATCCGCACATCTCCAGCACCGTCGGGTACAGATCCAGCAGACTCACCGATTGCTTGCGCGCCGCCCCCGCCGCATTCACTCCCGTGCCGGCGACAATCAGCGGCACATGCGTCGCCCGTTCCCACAACGTCGATTTGTGCCAGTGCACCTTCTCGCCCAAATGCCAGCCGTTATCCGACCAGAACACGATCACCGTGTTCTTCCCATACGCCGACCGGTCCAGCGCATCCAGCACCATCCCGATCATCGCATCGGCGAAACTGATCGCCGCCAGATACGCCCGCACCGCATCCCGCCACTTGCCTTCCTTCACAATCCGTTCATGCTCGTTGCGCCGCGCCGCCGCGAACTTCTTCGCCATCGGCGGCAGATCGTCCAGATCGTTCTCCGGCACTTCCGGCAACTTCGGATCCGGATACATGTCGAAATACTTCCTCGGAGCGAACATCGGAATGTGCGGATGCCATAACCCGATCGCCAGAAAGAACGGCTTGCTGTGCTGCCGCTGGAAAAAATCCCCCGCAAACCGCACGGCCTTCATGTCGCCGTAGTCTTCCTCTTTCCGGTCCAGCACCCCCCAATCGAACTCGCCCTGAAAATTCTGAATCCCGTTGAACGGATGACCCGGAGGGTTCGGTATCTTCTTCACCCACGGATACCACTCCAGCCGCCGGTACCACGGATCGTCGAACTCCTGCAGTTGAAACTCATCCCATTGATCGGGAGGATTGAACCCCGAGGTGTGATGAAACACCTTCCCCGCGCCTGCCGCGTGATACCCGTGCTTGCGCAGATACATCGGCAGCGTCACGTAATCCGGATGCGCCGGCCGCCACCATTGATCGTTGTTGTAGACGCCGGTCGTGTCCGGCCGCATCCCCGTCAGCAATGCCGTGCGCGAGGGATTGCACAGCGGCGAAGCGCAATGCGCGTTCGTGAACAGCGCTCCCCGCTTCGCCAAACGGTCGATATTCGGCGTCTTCACGCCCGGATAGCCCCCCAGGCATCCCACCCAATCGTTCATATCGTCCACGGACAAGAACAGAACGTTCGGCTTCTGTTTCGGCTGCAGAGCGAACGCCGTGGCCGCGCCCGCCCCCATCGATTGAAGGAATGCCCGGCGGTTCATAAGCTACAGCGCCAGACAGACCACCAGCATCACAATGGACGCCGCGGGCAACAACAGTAATGCCTTCTTCAATCCCTTCGGATCGTCGCCCGCGATTCCGCCGATGATCGGCGAGCTCACCACAAGGCCCAGCCATCCGGCCGTCACCGCGATACCCGTCGCCGTCGCGGCCATATTCGTGAACCGCGCACTCACCACCGCCAGCGTCGTCGGAAACACCGGAGCCATTGCAATTCCCGCCAGGAACACCAGAATCTGAGCCATCCCCGGATTCGCGCTCTGCAGCATCAGAAACGTTGTCACCGCCATCAGCGCGGCCGATCCCGCCAGCACATGCTCCGGCGAAACGCCCGTAAGAATCGGCGACACCGCCACACGGCCCAGCAGCAATCCCAGCGCGAAGCCCAGCGACAGAATCGTCAACGCCTTCGATTCCGGCAAGCCCTGCGCGATCAGGTGCCGCACCAGCCAGTTCCAAACTCCCACTTCGCACGCCACATATACGAACAACGTCAGCGCCAGCAGAATCAGCGATGAGTTCCCCATCAGCGCCCCTACCTGCGACGAATCGAAAGCAACCTGCCCGCTCGCCCCCGGCATCTCGGTGATGACGCTGACACCCAGCGCCACCGCTACCGTCGACACGGCGAAAATCAGCAGTTTGCTCGAATTGTTCTGAAACAGCTTCGCGGCCACCAGCGGAGTCACCAACCCCCCCAGCCCGAAAAACAGATTCAGCACGTTGAACACGCCCGCCGTCGACAGCGCTTCCATCTTGATGTGCGGCGGCAACCCGTTCGCCCCCACTACCACCGCGCCGCCTCCCACCCCAAGCACCAGCATCAGGCCCGCGATCATGCTGTAACCGGATGCCGAGCGCAACCCCAGCAACGCGATCGCGATCAGGCCCAAACCTAGTAAGAGCCCCGTCTTCCACCCCTGCGTATCCATCAACGGACCGCCGAAAAACGAACCGATCATCAGCCCCACGGCTTGCGCCATGGCGATGTTTCCGTTCTGCTTCGGGCTAAGGCTGAATTTCTTGGAAAGGTCGGGGAGAATCGTGCCGAGCATGGCGGCGATCATCCCGTACACAAAAATAGCGAGGACTGCTGCGACGATGAGCATAGCCTCAAATGCTACCAAATCCGCGGGAACTATGCCTGGTCCAGTTTTCGCGCCAGCACCTGGCTCCGCTCCTTGGCATGCTTGGTCGCCGTCTCGATCGCCGAAATCAGCATTGACCGCAACCCGTGCCGCTCCAATTCGTGAATCGCCACAATCGTCGTCCCCCCCGGCGTCGTCACCTCATCGCGCAGCACCGCCGGATGCGCCAGCGATTGCCGTACATGCTTTGCCGCCCCCAAAACCGTCTGTTCCGCCAGCCGCGTCGAAATCTCCCGCGACAGCCCCATCTTTACTCCCCCCGCGATGAACGCCTCAATCACCATGTACACATACGCCGGCCCGCTCCCCGATAACGCCGTCACCGCGTCCATCATGTCTTCTTCCACTGTGCACACCACACCCACCGCCCGGAAAATCCGGTCCACCAGAATCTGGTGCTCCGGCTGCGCCTGGGTATTCGAACAGATTGCGATCGCCCCCTCCTCCACCACTACCGGAATGTTCGGCATCGCCCGGAACACTGGCATCGGATGCGGCAGCCGCTTCTCGATCACCGAAAGCGGCAACGCCGCCGCCAGCGAAACCAGAATCTGATCGGGCCGCAGCGTGTCGCGTATCTCATCCACCACCTTCGGAACAATGTGCGGCTTCGTCGCCAGCACAATCACCGACGCCTGTTGCGCCGCCGTGCGGTTCCCTCCGCTCAACACCGTGCATCCGTACTTGTCCCGCAGCGTGTTGGCTTTCTCTTCCGTCTTCACCGTGGCGATGACGTCGTCCTTGCTCACGACACCCGCCTTCAGAATGCCGCCCAGCAGGGCCCCGCCCATGTTGCCCGTGCCGAGAATGGCGATTTTCAGATTGTTGGACACAAGGATATTGTAGGTGGCGCGCCTCCGCCCGCGTTGCCTTCAACGCGCCGTCTCTCTTGTGCCATAGTGATGGCATACCCCGCCCCTCATGATTCGCCAATCCCTCAGCGCCGATTTCTGCATTGTCGGAGGCGGCATCGCCGGCATCTGCGCCGCCCTTTCCGCCGCCCGCAACGGAGCCAAAGTCATCCTCATCCAGGACCGCTCCGTCCTCGGCGGCAACGCCTCCTCCGAAGTCCGCATGCACATCGTCGGCGCCTCCTGCTCCTCCCGCCGCCCCGGCGCCCGTGAATCCGGCATCGTCGAAGAACTCCGCCTCGAGGACAGCGTCCGCAATCCCCACCGCAGCCCTCACCTCTTCGATCTCCTCCTCTACGACAAAATCGTCAGCGAACCCAACATCACCCTCCTCCTCGATACATCCTTCATCGACTGCACACTCGTCGATGGACGTATCCAATACATCCGTGCCCTCTGCCCTTCCACCGAACACGAATACTCCGTCTTTGCTCCCAGCTTCGCCGATTGCTCCGGCGACTCCCACCTCGGCCTCGCCGCCGGCGCCCACTACCGCATGGGCCGCGAAGCCCAGTCCGAATTCCTCGAACCCCACGCCCAGCTCACCGCCGACAATAAGGTCCTCGGCTCCACCATTCTATTCATGGCCAGCCGCAAGCCCCACCCCGTCCCCTTTCATCCTCCCGCCTGGGCCCGCAAATTCACCGAAGAAGATCTGAAACTCCGCAGTCATCGCGAATGGGAATACGGCTATTGGTGGGCCGAATGGGGAGGGGAACTCGACACCGTCCACGACAACGCCCGCATCCGCCATGAACTCCTCCGCATCGCCCTCGGCGTCTGGGATCACATCAAGAACCATTGCCCCCGGCCCGCCGCCGATCCCAGCGCCGCCTACGAAAAATGGATGGACGGGCAGGCCCCGCCGCCGCCCCCCGAGGGCCCCGAAAACTGGAGCCTCGATTGGGTCGGCATGCTCCCCGGCAAGCGCGAATCGCGCCGCCTCCTCGGCCCCCATATCCTCACCGAACAGGACGTCGTCTCCGGCCGTCTCTTCGACGACGCCGTCGCCTTCGGCGGCTGGTGGATCGATGTCCATCCACCCGCCGGCGTCGACGCGGTCCACGAATATCCCACCGAACAAATCGAGGTCCCCTACCTCTACACCATTCCCCTCTCCACGCTCCGCTCCCGCAACATCCCTAATCTCTTCATGGCCGGACGCAACATCTCCGCCACCCACCTCGCCTTCGCTTCCACCCGAGTCATGGCCACCTGCGGAGTCATTGGCCAAGCCATCGGAGCCGCCGCCGCCTGTCTCCTCCGCGACGGCGAACTCAATATCCATCGCATCCAGCAGCAACTCCTCCGCGACGATGCCTTCCTCCTCCACATCGCCCCCACCGCTGACCTCGCGCAACAAGCCGCCATCTGCGTCTCATCCGAACACCCCGATCACCCCGCTGCCAATGCCATCAATCCCCACACCCGAGCCACCACTCCATCGCTCCACCCCACACTTCCCGATGCCTCCAATCAATGGCGATCCCTCGAACTTCCCGCCACTCTCGAACTCCGCTGGCCCACGCCCCAACAAATCTCCGAAGTCCATCTCATCTTCGACACCGGGCTCCACCGCGAGCTCACTCTCTCCATGTCCGATGCTTTCCAAACCCGCATGATCCGCGGCCCGCAACCCGAAACAGCCTCCCACTACACGCTCGAAACCGCCGCCCAATCCATCGCCGTCGAAGGCAACTACCTCCGCCACCGCCGCCATATTCTCAACACCGAAACCGCCACTCTTCGCCTTACCATCCACCAAGCCCACGGCGTCCCCGAAGCCCGCCTCTACGCCATCCGCGTCTACTGAGCCTCCACTTGCTCCTGCCCCAGCTTCGGGCTCTCGAACTCCGCTACCGGCGTTCGCAACGTGAACCCCGGAATCAGCGTGTTGCCCAGCGTGAACACAATCAACGCTCCGAACAACTCCGGAGCAAGTTGGAACCGGTCCCGCAAAATCTCCGCCAGCACGATCGTGAACACCAGCGTCGGAACCATCGCCGTTCCGATGCGCAGTCCGCTTCCCCAGCTCTCCCCAAACCCCCAATGCCGGTGCGCCGCTACCCGCAAAATTCGAATCGGCGCCACCACCACCAACAGGGCAACAGCAATCGCCACCGACTTCAAGGTGAAAAACTCCGCCTGCAAATGCAGCCCCGCCTTGAAAAAGTAGAAAGGAATGAAGAAGGAGGCGAATAACTCCACGCTCGTCGTCAACTGCGGCGAACTCAACGCCGGAATCATGTGCCGCATCCGCGTCGCTACCACGCCCACAATAAACGCGCCCACCAGATAATAAACCCCCAACGCCCTCGTCAGATGCGCCGCCAGCAACGCTGTCAGAATCAGAAACGTGAACTCCGAACGCGGCGCGAACGGCGCCACAATCCGGTCGAAGCCTCGAAACACCCACGGCAGCACTGCCACGAACGCTACAATCGCCAGCGTCGAAAGCCCCAACCGGGGCACTTCCGCGCTCTGCACCGTCACAAACAGCACCAGCAGCGCCACCAGCTCCGCCGCGATCGCCTTTGCCTTCACCCAATACTGTTCCTCCGCCGTCAGCCCCATGCTGTGCAGCGAATCGAGAATAAACCCCGTCGACGGAGTGAACAATGCCAGACTGAACAACAGCGCAGGCCTCGCCGCCAGATCGAACAACCGCGCGCACGCCATCGCGCTCACTCCCAGCAGCGCCACTTGCGCCGCCACGTGCCACGCCAGCGCCCGCTTCCCGCGGCTCAACTCCTCCCACTCCACTTCCAGCCCCGCAAACAGAAACAGCGTCACAATCCCCAGCGTCCCCAACAACTCAATCGTCGAATCTCCGTGGAAGGCGTGAAACCCGATACTCGCTACCGCTCCCAGCCCAAGCGATGTGATGGCCCCCGGAAGCCGGAACCGCTGCAGCCCCCTCGGCACGATGAAAAGCCCTACTACCAGCAGCAGGTACATGAGTTCCGGCGAAATGCTCATTGTTTTCGATACTCCACAATGCGTCCTCTACTCCACCGTTATCCTTACCCCTTGTTTGATATGATACCCGCGGAATCAGGATACACATGTCCCTTCATGGTTTCGTGCTCTTTCTCCTTCTCCTTCTCCTCTCCCCCACTGCTTTCGCGCAAGACGTTCGCGCCACCATCCTCGGCCGCATCTCCGACCCAAGCGGCGCATCCATCGCCGGAGCGAAAGTAGAGGTCGTCCACCGCGCCACCGGTGTCCGCAATACCGGCGTCAGTAACAACGCCGGACTCTACGAACTACCCTATCTTCCGCCGGGCATCTATGAACTCACCATTGAAAGCGCCGGCTTCAAGAAACACGTTCGCGATTCCATCGAGGCCCGCGTCGGTGACCGCCTCGCCATCGACGCCCAACTCGAACTCGGCCAAGCCGCCGAATCCGTCACCGTCACCGCCGAAACTCCCCTCATCGAAAGCGCCAGCGCTTCACTCGGCCAGGTCGCCGATCACAAGCGCATCATCGAATTGCCCCTCAGCGGAGGCAATGCCATGACCCTCGTCCGCTTCACCGCCGGCACCGTCTACACCGGCGCCCCCAACCACCCATCCCTCCTCGGCGCGGTCGGCGCCATAAACTCCTTCACCATCGACGGCGCCCCTGCCAACTCCACGGAGTACAACGTCGATGGCACCAGCGTCATGACCGGACGCTGGCCCGGCTTCCTGCCTCCGGAAGACATGGTTGGCGAGTTCAAACTCACCACCGCCAGCTACAGCGCCACCGACGGACGCTCCTCCGGTTCCTCCATCAACGTCTCCCTCCGCTCCGGCACCAATCAGTTCCACGGCACGCTCTATCACTACCACTGCAACAACGCCCTCCGCGGCATCGACCTCTTCCAGCGCCAGCAGCTCTACAACCCCGCCACCGGACCCGTCACCCGCGAAAAAGAACGCCAGATCAACCCGTTGTTCGTCATCAATCGCCCCGGCGGCTCCATCGGCGGACCGCTCAGCATCCCCAAACTCTACGACGGCCGGAACCGAACTTTCTTCATGTACGCCTTCGAAGGCATGATCCGTCCTTCCGTCGAAGCCGGCGAACGCTTCCGCACCGTCCCCACCGCCGCCGAACGTCGCGGCGACTTCTCCGCCTTGCTCGCCATCGGCTCGCGCTACCAGATCTACGACCCCGCCACCATCCAGCCCGCTGCCGCAGGACGTTTCTCCCGCCAGCCCTTCGCCGGTAACATCATTCCAGCCAGCAGGCTCGACCCCGCGGCGCAGAAAATACTCCCTTATTGGCCCGAAGCCACCCTGCAAGGCTCCGCCGACGGCCTCAACAATTTCTTCTATCCCACCCGCTCCCGCAATCGCCTCGCCAGCAACACCGGCCGCTTCGACCACGTCATCAACCAGCGCCAGCGCCTCTCCGGAAAGTTCAACTACACCTGGGGCAAATTCACCTCCAACATCACTCTCCCCACCGGCGCCAACGGCCAGGATAACTACCGCATCAACCGCTCCGCCGGCGTCGACCACGTCATCACCCTCACCCCCCACGCCATCGTTAACACCCGCTACAACTTCAACCGCCAGACCGTGCGCGATACCCCGCTCACCCAGGGCATCGATCTCGCAACCCTCGGATTCTCGCCCTCGCTCGTCCGCCTGGTGCCCCCCGAATCGAGCGTCTTCCCCACTCTCTCCGTCGATGCGATGACCGGGCTCGGCGGCGATGGCTTCGGCTTCAGCGCCACCAACTACCACACCGGCGGCAGCGAGACCATGTGGATGCGCGGCGGTCACACCATCCGCGCCGGCGCCGATTTCCGCCTCTTCCGCGAGCATTACTACACCTACTCCGGCCTCACCCCAACCATCGCATTCGGCACCAACTGGACCCGCGGCCCCCTCGACAACAGCGCCGGCGCACCCGTCGGCCAAGGCCTCGCTTCTTTCCTCCTCGGATTGCCCACCGGCGGCAGCGCCACCGTCAATCCATCCTCCGCCGAACAATCCTGGTACATGGGACTCTACTTCCAGGACGATTGGCGTCTCACCACGAAACTGATGCTCAACCTTGGCCTCCGCTACGAATTCGAATCGCCTTCCACCGAGCGCTTCAACCGCTCCATCGGCAACTTCGATTTCGCCGCCGCCAGCCCCGTCGAGCCCGCCGCCAGAGCCGCCTATGCCGCCAATCCCATTCCCGAAATCCCCGCCGCCCAGTTCTCCGCTAAAGGCGGTGTGCTCTTCCCCGGCATCGGCGGGCAGCCGCGCGGCCTCTGGGCCGGCAACAAACGCAACTTCTCCCCTCGCATCGGACTCGCCTACACCATCGACAACCGTACCGTCATCCGCACCGGCTACGGCATCTTTTACCTCCCCCAAGGCGCCGATGTCGCCGCCGTGCGCCAGGCAGGCTACGCCCGTCCCACTGCCCTCAACCCCAGCCTCAATAACGGCCAGACCTTCGTCGCCACCCTCGCCAATCCCTTCCCCGACGGCTACCTCCCTCCCCTCGGCTCCTCCGGCGGCTACAGCACCCAACTCGGCAACGCCATCTCTCCGTTCCCCGCGCGTCTCCCCCACGGCTACATGCAGCGCTGGAGCTTCTCCCTGCAGCGCACACTCCCCAAGTCGGTCTTGATGGAAGCGAGCTACGTCGGCAGCCGCGCCACTCGCATGGCTCTCGGCCGCCAGTACGATCCCGTCCCCCGCCAGCACCTCAGCACCTTACCGGAACGTGACCAGCGCACCATCGACTTCCTCTCCGCCCAGGTCCGCAATCCCTTCTTCCCCCTCCTCCCCGGAACCGGACTCGCCGGAACCACCGTCGCCCGTTCCCAACTTCTGCGCCCCATGCCGCAATTCACCGGCATCAACATCGATGAGCCCATCGGCTATACCTGGTATCACTCCCTCCAGGTCCGCCTCGACCGCCGCTTCGCCAACGGCTTCACCATCCAAGGCAACTACACATGGTCGAAGCTCATGGACGCCAACAACCTCCTCAACGACACCGACCCCTTCACCCAGAAAGTCATCGCCGCCGCCGACCGCCCACAAGTCTTCCAATCCACCGCCATCTATGAACTGCCCTTCGGCCCCGGCAAGAAATTCGCCCCCGCGGCCAAAGGCATCATGCGTCACCTCATCGGCGGCTGGCAGGTGCAGGCCACCTATCAGGCCCAAAGCGGCGCTCCCATCGGCTTCGGCAACATCATCCTCCGCGGCGACTTGGCCAGCCTCGTTCTTCCTGCCTCGGAACGCTCTACCGCCCGCTGGTTCAATACTGACGCGGGCTTTGAAAAGGACCCCGCCCGTCAACTCGCCAACAACCTCCGCACCTTCCCCTCCCGTCTCACCGGCTTGCGCGCCAAAGGCCTCAACCTCTGGAATATCTCCGCTTCCAAAAATTTCCGCATCGCCGAAAACGTGCGCTTCCAGTTGCGCAGCGAATGGCTCAACGCCACACAGCATACGCACCTGCCTGCTCCCAACAACGCCCCGACCTCGACTCTCTTCGGCATGGTCACCGCATCCACCGGGTTTCCCAGGGAAGCCTACTTCGTCGGCAAACTTTATTTTTGAAGAACCTTCAGAGACGGCCGTCCCGAAGGATGAAGGCAGACGAACAGCAAACGAGCGAGACTACGTTGTGATCGCAGGAAATGGATTGGAAAGCCGGCGATGTGCTGACGGATGGGTTCTGAAGTGAGAGGGCAGGCAATTCGGGAAGCGTTGATGCAAACCAAGGCCGGAGCGGCAAAAATGGCGTGCTGCAAACAGCAACTCAAGCACCGAAGCCGGGCGTAAGCTCCGGTGTAGGTCGTTTTCGGAGGAATTCGCCCGCACGAAGCTGAGGACCAAGCCCCAGCCTGTGCGGGCTTTTGAGGGAAATCTAACTTGCTGGAAAGTCTGTGGGAAACCTTAGCCGACGTGGCTGGCGAGCATCCTCTCGAGGTCCAATTTCCCGGTTGCCCCGACACGCTGCTCCACTACTTGCCCGCCCTTGAACAGTAGGATCGTGGGAATCCCACGGATGTTGTAGCGCATCGCGCTCCCCGGGTTCTCATCCACGTTCAGCTTGCCGACCTTCACCTTGCCGGCGTAGCCATCGGCGACGGCATCCACCGTGGGACCCATCATGCGGCACGGACCGCACCACTCCGCCCAGAAATCCACCAGAACCGGTACATCCGACTGAAGAACCTCGGAGTCCCAGCCGGCATCCGTGAATGTCAACGTATTCTGACCTGCCATTTTCGTTTCTTTCTCCACGTCTATAGATGCGAATCGTGCGGCAAAGGATTCAAGCGAGCAAGCCCGCATAGAGCGCTGCGTACGCCGCGGCCGATTTGCTCCAGGAAAAATCCTTCTGCATCCCGGTGCGCATCATCGCTGTCCAACGGTCGCGGTCGAGGGCGTAAACAGATAGCGCCTCACGCAGTGCGCCGAGCATAGCATCGCTCGAATAGGACCAAAACTTGAATCCTGTCCCTTCGTCTATCGTATCATCCAGCCCGCCGGTGGCGTGCACAACGGGTACTGCACCGTAACGCAGGCTGTACATCTGGTTCAGCCCGCACGGCTCATAATGGCTGGGCATGAGGAAGATGTCCGAACCCGCTTCAATCTTGTGCGCCAACCCGTTGTCGAAAGCCACGCGCACGGCAAACTTGTCCGGACGCGCCTCGGCCAGAGACCGGAACAACGACTCGTACTGCGCCTCGCCGCTCCCTAACACCGCCATCTTGATATCCCAATGGATCAGGTCGTACGCCACCTGCGCAATCAGGTCGAACCCCTTCTGCGAGGCCAGCCGCGAAACAATCCCCACCACAGGAACATCCGGATTGCCGGTGGGAAGCCCCATTGTGCGCAGCAAGTCCAGCTTGCACGCCCGCTTCCCTTCCAGCGAATCGTGCGAATACGGCGCCGCCAGATGCGGATTCCGCTCCGTGTTCCACACCGAATAGTCGATCCCGTTGAGAATCCCGGTAAGGGAGGCCGACCGGGCTCGCAACAGCCCATCCAGCCCGAAGCCCTGCTCCGGTGTCTGGATTTCCCGTGCGTATGTGGGCGATACCGTCGTCAGGGCGTCGCCGTATACCAACCCCATCTTCAGCAGATTAATGGAGCCGTGGAATTCCACCAGGTCCGGCCGGAACAAAGCATCCGGCAGACCCAGCCAGAACATGCGTCCGCGGTCGAACAAACCCTGGTAGCCCAGGTTGTGGATGGTGAACACCGTCTTCACCCCGTGAAACGTCGGGTCCGTGGCGTAATACTGATGCAGGTACGCTGGCAGCAGGCCCGTCTGCCAATCGTGGCAATGGATGATGTGCGGGCGGAAAAAATGACGAGCCACCGCCAGCGCCGCGTGGCACAGGGCCGCGAACCGTGTGTCGTTGTCCCAATAGTCCTTTCCCGCCGCAGCGTAAAGCCCTTCACGGTCGAAGAACACCGGGCAATCGACAAGATAGTAATCCACCCCGCGCAGGTGCATCTGCCACAGCGATACACTGTAGCGGCCCGGCCCGATCCACAGCGTGATGTCCTCGGCCACCTTGTGGGCCCCGCTGAGGCTGGTTCCGCGATAGCGCGGCAGCACCACTGCCACTTGCTCGCCGGCTTCCACCAGCGCCGGAGGCAATGAGCCCAGCACGTCGGCCAGCCCTCCGGTTTTCGAGAAGGGGTGTGCCTCAGAGGACACCATCAGAATAC
>JAEUQG010000007.1 GCA_016789755.1 Bryobacterales bacterium | reverse complement strand
CTGCCGCTCACTGTACGCATGTTCGATGTGTTGGTAGGCAGCCCGTAGTTGATCGCGTTGACAACGGTGCCCAGATTCGTGAAGCTCACCGTGTTCGTGAGGTTCTGGCTCTCCATCCGCAGTTCGATGTTCTTGCGGTCGGCGAGCTCGAAACTGCGGCCGAAGCTGGCGCTCAACGTGAAGCGCCGCGGCCCGTCGATGATGTTGCGGCTCGAGTTGCCGAAGGTGCCGGACGGCGGCACGGTGAATGCAGCCGGATTGAAGAAGCCCACGCCGGCGTACAGCGGCTCTCCGGTGGCGTTGGCCCGCTGGCTGCCTGTCGCGCCCGTGCCTGTGCCGTCGGCCTGATTGCCCAGCACGCGCGCGGTCAGCGGAGTCCCCGAAGAAAGGTTGATGCCGCCCCCCAGCGTCCAGTTGCGCAACAGCGCCGCCACCTTCGGGCTGGCCGCGAACAACGTGCTGTTGGGCCGTACCGGCGACGTGAGGATATAGCCGATGTTCAACTGATGCCGTTGATCGAAGCTCGACCGGCCGCGCTCGGCCCGCAGGTCATTGTCGTTCTGCGCTACCGTCGCTCCGCCGCCGCCGAGTGTCGAAGCGTTGTCGAGCGATTTGCCGTAGGTGTACTGCAGGTTGCCAGAGACGCCGCGTGTGAAGCGCCGGGTGAGCCGCACTTGCGCCGAATGGTAGATAGAGTTGCCTTCCGAGGTATCGTACGTGAATCCCGTCGCGTTGCCGATCTGCCGGCGTTGCTCGGCGGTCAGCGGCGAACCGGGCGCGGCGCGGTTGGGCAGCCGCTGCAAGTCGAGACGCGTTCCCTTCGACCCCAGGTAGCCAAGCTCGACGATGAAGTTGCGCGGCAGCGATTGCTGCACCGAGAAGTTGAACGTCTGTACGTAGCCCACGCGATAAGCCCGATCCACCGCATAGGAGTTGGTGATCGACTGCGATGGCGCCGTGGCGAAGCCGTTCTGTATGGTCAGCGTGCGCGTGAGGCTGGTGTTGATGGAGGCGGTGCGCGCAAACGGCGGCTGGGCCGCCAGACGCGCGGGGAACTGATTGTAGATGCCTCCGTTGTGGAAGATGCCGTAGCCCATGCGGATCTGCAGCGTCTTTTTCGGAATGGGCCTCCAGGCTATGCCCACGCGAGGGCTGAAGTTGTTCTTGTCCGCGTCAACCAACCCATCGGGGAAAACTCCCGAATAAGGGCCGGCAAGACCCGGCGTCACCACCGCCACGGCATTGCGCTCCGGCGCGAGATCGAGATTGGCCATCTGCCCGTACTTCTCGTTGTAGGGTGTGAAGAACTCATAGCGCACCCCCAGGTTCAAGGTCAGGTTGCTGCGGATGCGGTAATCGTCCATGGCGAAGCCATTCCATGCTCCGGCGCGGAAGTAGGTATTAGTGCCGCCGAAGCGCACCGAACTCGACTGCGGCAAGCCGAGCAGGAAGTCGGCGAAGTCGAAGCCGGTCTGCGCCAGGGGCTGACGGTTGGCATCGAGCGCGCTGGTGGCAAGTCCGGAAAAGTTGAACGTGCCGCGCGCATTCTGATCCGTGCGCTGGTTCAACTGCATGCGCCGGTAGCCGCCCCCGAAGGTCATGTTGTGCGCCCCGCGCACGACGACCAGAGAATCGGTGAAGCCGAGCGTCTGATCGCGGCGCAGAATGGGGCTCGCGTCCGTGAGTCCGCCGAAGTTGGTAAAGCTCAGGTTGGGCGGACCGTAGTTGATGGGATCGCCGGCAACGCCCTGAATGCCGAGCTCGCGCGCCACGTCGGTCTTGTAAGCAAAGAACGGAATGGTCTCGGAACGGTTGCGGCTGAAGTTGACGCGCGCCGAGTGAATGATGGACCGCGAGAAGTTGTGCGTCCAGCCGATGGAGGTGCTTTGTCCGAGTCCGTCGCTCGCGTCGGTGAAGCCGAGCAGTTGCGCGTTGGTCGAGTCGCGGAACTGGAAGTTCACGTTGACGTCGATGCGGTCTTTCGTGCTCAAGCTGCGATTGACGCGCAGGCCCACCTGGTTGTTGTAGTTGTTGAGCGAAGTGACGAATTGATAGTTCTGCACGTCGCCCGGCTGGTTGGGCAGCGGATAGAAGTTAAGCAGGCCGCGGGCGGCGGAGTCGATGCGGGCGGTGGGAATGCGGTTGCCGGCGAAGGGCAGACTGCTCAGCGGATCGTAGAGCGCGGGGCGTCCGCTGAAGTCGCCGCTGCGCAGAGTCTCGCCGGGCAGAGTGGAGATGGCGTTGAACGGATTGCGCCCGAGCGAGCCCGAATAGGTGACGAAGAAGAAGGTACGGGGCGAATTGAGCAGCTTGCCCAAGCGCAACGGGCCGCCCAGATTGAGATTGATGCGGTAGTTGGAATAGGCGGCCTTCTCGAAGGTCTGGCCGGTGAGCGAGTAGGGGCGCGCATCGAGTCCGGAGTTGCGGAAGTTGAACGAGAGCGAGGTGCGGATGCCTTGCTGGCCGCGTCCGGCACGGTTGCCGAAGGCGCCTTCGGGCCGGAAGCCGGGGCCGCCGGGTCTGCGTCCGGCAGGGCCGCCACGGCCAGGAGGACCGCCTCTGCCGCCAGGTCCGCCGCGTCCTCCACCTGGTCCGCCACCGAAGCCGCCGCCGGGGCCGCCACCGCCGCCGGGAGGGCCGCCGCGGAATCCGCCGCCAGGACCACCAGGACCGCCGCCGGGGCCTCCAGGACCTCCGCCACCGGGACCGCCGGGACCGCGCATCCCCTCGGGGCCGCCGCCGGGGCCGCCGGGTCCGCCCATTCCGGGCATGCCCATGCCCATCATTCCTTCCGGTCCGCCGAAGCCGCGCAGGAGGGCTTCCCTGCCCTCCATCTCGCCGCGCTGCAAGCTGCCTTCAAGGTTGCTGCTGAGGGTGCCGTTGAGCAGAAACGCTTCGTTCGATCCGATGGCCGCGGCCTGTTGCTGCTGCTCGTCGGCGATGGGGAGTTCGGGTTGGAGATCCACCTCCTGCACGTTCTCGCCTCGATTGACGGCAAGGCGCTGGAAGCCTTGCGGGCCGCGCGCCTGCCGTTGTGCCGGCGCGGGGCGGGCGGCGAGTTCGAGCGTCCAGTCCTGCGCCGCGGGCGCGCCTGCGATGACGATCTCTCTGGTCAGCGGCTGGAACCCGATGGCCTCGATGGTGAACTTCCAATTGCCGGGGGTAAGCTTGTCGATGCGGTAGTGGCCCGCTTCGTCGGTGATGGCCGTGAGCCTGGCCGCTCCGTTGCTTGCGGTAATGGTCACACCGGGAACCGGCTGCTGGTGCGAGCGCACAACGCCGGTTTGCGGCGCCTGGGCGTGCAGACACAACGCCATTGCGGCGGCGGCAAGGACACGCCGGAAAGAACTCATAGTGTGGAAGACATTGTACCCAAGCCTTCGGTTACCGTTGAGCCCGATTCCTTTACGTTCTTAACCTCATCGTAGGGATTCGGGGAGAATGACGCGCACCAGATCGATGGTCTTCTTCTCGCCGCGGGCCACTTCGACGGTCTTGGCGGTGGAATCGAATTGGGGCAGAAACGTTGGGTCGTACATCACGGCGTTGCGGTCCACGGAGTCCCAGGCGTAGATCTTGTAGCTGCCCGGAGCGATGCCGCGGATGGTGTAGGCGCCCGAGCCGGTGACGTTGGCGAACTTGAAAAAGGGCTGAGAGCGATGGCCGCTTTGGGGCGCCAGGGCGACGATGCCGGTGGCCGGCTTCCGCTCATCATCCGATACGGCGCCGGTGATTTCGCCGCCGTCGGCGCTGAGGACCACCGCGATGTCGGAGCGTGGCGGCAGCCCGTTGCGCAGGTCGATTTCGGAGGCTGTGACATCGGCCGTGCCCCAGGTGACCGCTTTGAGATAGAGGTTGGAGTACGAGCCGGAATCGACACGGTAGGCGCCGGGCTCAACGTTGCGGAAGGCGAGGCGGCCCTGCTCGTCCACCGTGGCGGTGACGTTGCGCCCCGGGCCGGTCAAAGCGATCTGTATTTCAGATGTTTTTGTCTGATGTTGTCCTTCGATGCGGACGCTGCCGGAAATATCCATCGGCGCGATGGGGTTCAACTCGATGCCGGAGATATCGTCAAAAGCAACTTGGACGGGGACCGTGGCGGAGTGGCGGAGGCCGTTGAGCGTGTAGCTACCGATGACGTGCAGCGTGCCCGGGGCCACACCGTGCATCTGGAACTTGCCGTCCTTGTTCTGTATAGAGGTGGTGGAAGTGGAAGTACCCGTATCGCTAGTGGCCATGAGTCCTATGGAAGCGTTGGTGGCACCATCAGGAAGATTGACGCGTCCACTGATGTTCGCATAACGAGCTTTGGGCAAGGAGAACTCAATGCCACCGACCTCACGGCCGGGCTGCACTTCGATCATGGTGGCGCCGCCCGGCTCTGGGCTGCCAGGGTAGTAGTGGGAGAGGAAGAACTCCTCACCACCGGCCCTTGGGGTGACGCGCATCGGATTGCGGGGTGATGTGCGGACGAAGTACTTGCCGGGATTGAGATCGAAGATGCGGTACTGGCCGAGGTCGTTGGTTGTGCCGCTGCGCACTTCGCGGAACTCGCGGCCCTTGCTGGTGTAGTGATAGCTGAGCGCGGCGACGGGGATGCCGCGGATGGGATCGCCGTCGGTATCGAGCACACGTCCGGTGATGACGCCGAGCGGCGTGAGCTTGACGGTATAGGCCGTCTTGCGGTCGCCATCGGCGAAGGTCAGCGGTTCGCGCAAACCGGGCGGCCCGTTGCGGCGGCCGATGGTGACTTCGGCGAATCCCTCTTTGCGCACGATGAGGCGGTAGGCGCCGGCGGGAACATCGGGGAAGAGGAACTTGCCGTCGAGTCCGGCTGCCGCGCTGGTGGGCTCCCCTTTGGCCGTGGGCTCGAGCGTGAGCGAAGCCTTGCGGACAGGTTCGCCGGTGAGAGAGTTTACAACTTGCCCGTCGAAGGTGATCTTCTGGGGCGTTTGCGCCTGTGCGGCGAGCAGCAGCAGTGCGGGAATCAGCATCGTTCCCTTGAGTATGAAACGAAATTGCGGCAGACGTCACTACTTGGACAAAGGCAGTAAAAGGAGGCTCGGTATGAGTCGCATTCTGGCATGGGTGCTGCTTGGTTGGGGATCCGTGGAGGTGGCTTCGGCGGGCCATGTCTTCGGCAGGATATTGGAAAACGGACAACCGGTGCGGGGAGCGGGTGTGATTCTGCGATGCGGCGGCGAGCGGCCCGGAGGAACAACGGACAACGAGGGCACCTACCGGCTGTTTGCAAAGACTACAGGCAGTTGCACGCTGGAGGTGAACGTGGGTGGGCGGGTAGCGACGGGGCCGCTCTATTCCTACGACAAACCGACAGCGTACGACTTCGACCTGGTGCGTGAAGGCGCGCGGTGGATTCTGCGCAGGAGGTGACGCCATGGCGGAAGAGAAGAAGCCACGCGACCGTTGGGACAAGCTGCAGATCCTGTTGACGGGTCTGATGCCGCTGGCGCTGTTTGCCTTGGGATATTGGGGCAATAACGCGTTGCAGGAAGATCAACGCCGGCGCGCCTATGTCGAGTTGTTGAGCCGGCGCGAGGAGGCCGAGAGCAATCTGCGCAAGGATATGTTCGCGAAAGTGATCGAACAGTTCGTGGGCACGGGCAAGGGCGATCTGGATACGCGCGTGCTGAACCTGGAATTGCTGGCCTACAACTTTCACGAGTCGATCGATCTGGAGCCGCTCTTGAAGCATGTCTACGTGCAGGCGCAGACCGACCGGCAGGCGACCAGCGAGCAGCGCAAGCGGCTGCAGCGGCTGGCGCAGGACATTGCGGGCCGGGAGTTGGAGGCGTTGCGCGAATCGGGATGCGTTAAGGAAGGCTACGTGGAGTTCGACACGCTGGAGCGGGAAAAGCAGGCGCTGAACGTGATTGAGGTAGCCTGCGGCGCGGCCGGGTCGCATCTGCCGGCGAAGTGGTTCCGGGTGGATGTGACGACGAACCCGGAAGCGGCGGACATGCGCAAGCAGACGGAGGTGGATGTAGTGCTTTCGGTGCGTC
>JAEUQG010000577.1 GCA_016789755.1 Bryobacterales bacterium | reverse complement strand
GCAGCCGTTGCGAAGCAGGAGGAAGCCGTTGCGCAGGGCCGGGTAGCGAGGATTGTTTCTCATGCGGCGGTAGAGTCCCTCGGCGATGGCAGTGCTGAGTTCGAAACCGAAGACGGTGTTGGCGTAGCCATAATCGCGGTCGATGAAGAAGAATGTGCCGGCGCGATAGGGCGAACCCGGCCTGTCGAATATGAGGTGGTGCAAACGGTCCGTCTGAGCCTGATTGGGCAGGAACCAATTCAGTGCATCGGCTTGCGACTGGGTAAGGCGATCGAAGTCGGGGCCGAAGGCGCCCGGCCAGTTGCCGTAGTTGGACCAGAGCGGCTTGGCGGGAGAGCCGTGGCAACGCTGGCATTTCTGGTCATCGGCGGATAGCACCGCGGGACTCTGACGGAAGTCGAGACTGCGCAAGTTCCAGAACCCGGTGGCCGGGTTCAGTTCGGCGAGATCGGCGACTTCACGGAGCGCATCGGAGCCGTGCGAGCCGACGGAGATCAACAGGCGGGCATCGGCGCTGTACATGATGACGCGGGGCGAAAGCGCGGTTGCGGGCCGGTCGCCACGGCTGGTTTCCATGAGGACGTAGTTCTTCTTCAGTTGGCTGGGGAGGTTGGACAGCAGTTGCTTCACGTTGGCGATGCGGTTGGCATCGACATACTGTTTGATGCCGTCGATCGTGAGCGGCATGGTTGATTGTGCCTGTCCGTGGATAGAGGCGAAAACGGACAGGATGACGCACATGGGGATGGTGCGTGGATGTGAATGGGCTCTCAACATGGAGTCTCCTTGTTCAGTGTGTTGTCAGCGGCAGCGGGAACGAGGGGAGGGGCGCTTCCTGACAGACTGCGCCTGTTGCCATGGGGAGAATCGGGATTTACGAGGTCAGGGCGTCAGTTCTTGCAGACACCCGGTTCGACGCGGACCCAGGCCTCCGGCCATGACAGTCCCGTGCCTGGGGCGTAATACAGGTCCCAGCCATTGCACCAGCCAGAGTTGGGGAACGGGCGGCACTGGTAGGTGGCGCCATCGGCGCCGCGCACGAGCGAGCCGGGGCCGTAGCTGCCGTGTCCGGCGGGATAGAGCGGGTGGCTGGAAGTGGGCTCCGGGACGGGAGTGCCGGGCGTCCGGATGTCGACAGCGGCTTGGTAGATGTTCAGCCGGGAATAGATGAAATTCTCGCTGGCGGAGCGCACAGGGGCTACCGTGCCATTCGCTCCGAGTTCGCCGGCGCGAACGAGGGCTGACTTCGAGTTGACGTATTCGGCGGCGGCCCGGGGCCAGTCCTGAGCGGACGTGTCTTCGGCACGCAACAGCAGGCGGTGAGTTTCCACGTCGCGGCCGGTGGCGTCAAAGATGCGGACAGTAACCGCGGTGCCGGCAGGCAGGCTCTGAGCGGCGCGAATACGGCCGACTTCGAACCACTGGGCTGGAGGAGGGGGCGCTCCGCCTCCGAAGTCGACGTCACTGCAGGAATAGAACGCTTCGGGGCTGTCGGACCGCTGCCAAATCATGTAGACGATGTGCCTGCCTGTCTTCTTTGGCAAGCGGCAAGGCATGCGGTAACGGCCGTTTTGGAGAGTTGGGACGGTTTCGCAAAAGGGTGCGGCTTCGAGGCCTGTCCAGGTGAGCGGGCTGGTTGGATCGAACCCGTCACGAGTGATGTAGAAGCGGAAATACGCCGTGGCGTGGGGAGCGGTGGCGTGGAAGACGAGCGTTGTATCGGAACCGGACTGCATGGAAGTAGCTGGCCAATCTCGTCTGGCGAGGTCGAAGCCTTTGTGTTGATCGCGCCCCGCGCTGCATAGCTTTCCGCCGGGACTGCGCAGTTGGTGTTGTCCGGAGGCGTCGCCGATGTTCACTCCGTTCCAATCGTAAACCGCCTGCGCGCCGCCGAGGGCGACGGCATCGGCGCAGGCGGGGGAAGCATTCTGGGTGAGGTAGCAGTTGTAGACACGGCTGACGGGGAATTCGAGTGCTCCGTGGGCGTGGAGCGCGGTGGCGAAGCCTAGGAAAGAGAGGGCGAAAGAAAGGCGCCTGCCAAGGCAGGTGTTGCGTGGCGTGAAGAATTGCATGGCAGGGCTGATGCACGGAGCTAGCCATCCTGATTTGCCGAATTAGGCGTCGGAATAGTCGCACAACTCGCAAGAAGGTTCGGCGATTTCGCCCTGCTTGAGTTGTCTGAGGATGCGCTGGCACTGGCGGACCTGAAGGCGGACGGCGTACTTGCACTCGATCCAGGCGGCGAGGGATTTGCCGGACCAGCCATGACCGTTCGGATCGCCGGACAGGACGTCGCGCCGGAGCTCGCTCAGTTGGACTGCTGTGAGCCGGGACTTTCTTCCAGCGGCCGGTTGAGAGAGCAGGCCGCCGGGGCCAGCTTCCAGATAGCGGCGGACCCAGTCGGCGACGGCTCCGGGGGAGTCTCCTAACAGTCCCGCCACGCGGCGTGCGCTGAGCCCGCGGGCGATCAGGAGTATGGCGTGCAGGCGGTGTTGATAGCAGGATTCCGGCGTGACGAGGATTTCTTTCCGGAGTTCGGCGGCAATGTCTTCCCAGGAACGATTCAGCGGGTGCAATTGTTTCTCCTGGTGGAAATATCCGTGCAATTGTCAATGACGCAAGCGCGCGCGGCGTGCGAATTGGATTGGTAGTTATTTCCGGGCGCTGTAATTTTTGCCCGGTTGGTTGCGTTCCAAGGATGGCTAGTAGCGGTGTGGACTATGTCTGCAGGAAGGGGAAAGATCAGTGCCATGGTGAATACGCGAAGGCCCAGGGTGCCACGCAATCGGCGTGCCAACCTGCGAAGGGGCTGCCGAGTGCTTACGGCAAGGTCTTCCCCGGCGGAGGCGAACTGCCGCCACTGTAGCCGGCTTTGCGCGACGGCCGGGCTGACGGAGCAGATGCTGGGGCTGCGGCATGTCGAAGCCGGCGGCGATTGACGTTGCACGTGGCGCGGGTCGGGATACGGTGGGGTGAGTGCGCTCCGGCAGCCGCCGTGCTACGCTCGGGCCGTAAGAGACGAGATTCCTATTCGCGGCAATTTGGGGAATCGTTTCTACCGGCTGGACGCAATCCCGGGATTACTCCACCTATCACGGCGGGGAGACCGGTGAAACCGCAGTCGCGAAGCTGGTGGAACTGCGGAGGGCGATCCAGCAGAGGCTGCCTCTCGGGGTGAATGCGGAACTGACGCGATACAACGACCATGGGGACACCCACCGAAGCGGAATGTCTTTCCTGGCCCCGGTATTATCCGCTGGATTGTCAGTTTCTGTGGGATAACTTCGCATTTGGCGGCCTATTCTCTCCGGTGGTGCAGAACTCGGTGGCCCTAAGAGTGGAGAATAATGAATGGGTGCTGGAACTCACCACCGTGACGCCACGGAATATTCCTGTTTATTGGCGTTACTATTTCGACCCTGAGACTTACGTGATTCATCGCGCCGGCAAGCGCACAAAGGACAACGGCAACAACCCCGCGGTGTCGGAAAAGACGGAGGTGTGGACATTGAAATACCGCCCGCTAATAGCGGACGACCTGGGGCTCCTACGGAACTGGCAGCCTCCCAAGGGTGCGAAACTGCGCACGGGGAAGAGGAGTTCGATCACAGCGGAGCGCCTGAGGGTGCAGTGAAGAGGCAGTCGCGCCCGGGTGGGGCTTGTTGTCGAATGCGGAGAATGGCATCGCAGCTTTTGCCGCTGGCGTTTTGCGGGCATCGTGGTTGGGGGGGTCAGCCCAGTGAAGCGCGAACGGTGGAATGGCAGCGCAGGCAGTAGCGGCGGTTCTTCAAATCCATGCGCTCGATGGAAGTGCTGGAAGCCATCGGGCAACTCCAGTCGTGGCAGTGGCGGAGCCCGTAGGTGTGCCCCAACTCATGCAGGGCTTCCTTCACCAGACGTTCCGACGTGAGGCGGCGGTCGGCGGCGAGTCCGTAGAATTCCTGCCGCAGGCGGGTGAGCGAGACAACGGCGCAGTGGCCGGCGACTTGGGCTTCTCCGAACACAAATGTGAAGATGGGGACGTAGAGATCGACTGCGGCAATCCCCAGGAGCCGCTCCCCTTCGGTCATCGAAGTCATCGCTCGCAGGATCGCCGTGGCGTGATATTGATTGCGGACGGGGTCGAAGGCGAAGGATGGATCGACGGCATGAGGGCGGACGTGGCACGATTCGCCGAGTTCGCGCGCCAACGCGGCAGCGAGTTCGTCCACGGTTTCCACGGCTACGCCGTCGCCGATGCGCACCAGATGAATCACTTGACCCCGTAGCGTTTCAGTTTGGCATAGAGCGTGGTGCGGTCGATGTCAAGGATGCGGGCGGTTTTGGAATGATTGCCCTCGCATTGTTCCAGAATGCGGAGGATGTGCGTGCGCTCCACCTCTTCGAGCGTCTGGCCGGCGGTGACGGGGACGGCCGCGCGGCGGGTGAGGAAGCCGAACGCCTCCTCTTCGAGCACAGGTCCGCGGCTGACGACCAGCGCGCGCTCGACGGCGTTTTCCAGTTCGCGGACATTGCCGGGCCAGTCGTATTCCGTTAGGCGCTGCAGCGCTTCGGGCCGCAACTCGGGGATTGTGCTGCGGTTGGTGTTGGCGCTGAGCCGGCGGAGGAAAAACTCGACCAGCAGGGGGATATCCTCGCGCCGTTCGCGTAGCGGAGGGAGATCGATGCACAGCACGTGGAGCCGGTAGTACAAGTCGGGCCGGAAGGTGCCAGCTTCGACCAGATCTTCCAGCCGTTTGTTGGTGGCCGCGATGCAGCGGAAATCGACCTTGATGTTCTGGTTGCCGCCGACGCGCACGATTTCCTTCTGTTGCAGCACGCGCAGCAGGTCGGTCTGCATGCGGAGGCTGATATCGGCGATTTCGTCCAGGAACACCGTGCCGCCGTCTGCCGACTCGAATTTGCCTTTGCGGCGGTATTGGGCGCCGGTGAATGCGCCGCGCTCGTGGCCGAACAACTCGCTTTCGAGCAGGGTGTCGGTGAGCGCGCCGCAGTGAATCACCACCATAGGCATGTTGCGGCGCATGGAGCGCTGGTGGATGGCGCGGGCGACCACCTCTTTGCCGGTGCCGCTTTCCCCCGTGATGAGGATGGTGGAATCGGTGGGGGCTGCCATTTCGACGAATTCCTGCACCTTGCGCATGGCCGGACTGGCGCCGATGAGATCGGTGGACGGCAGCAGGTCTTCCATGCTGTCGCGGAGTTGGGCCAGTTCCTTGCGGGCGCGCGTGTGCTCGATAGCCTTCTTGACGGCATGGGACAACACATCGGGATCGACCGGCTTGGTGATGTAGTCGTAGGCCCCTTGCTTCAAGGCCTGAACCGCGGTTTCTACCGAGGCGTAGCCCGTCATGATAATGACAGGCAAGTCCGGATCGGCTTCGTGCAGCCGGGCCTGCAACTCCATGCCGTCCATGCCCGGCATTTTGATGTCGAGTAAGGCGAGGTCGAAACGCTGGCGGGCGAGAGCGGCGAGGGCGTCCTTGCCGGAAGAAGCGGCGGCGACATCGTAGTCCTCGTCGGCGAACCACTGTTCGAGCGATTCGCGCACCACACGCTCGTCGTCGACGATGAGAATGGAACAGCGGGGAGCGGTCATGGGATAGGTCCTTCGGTGGTGACAGCAAGGGGCAGACGGATGACGAACTCGCTGCCTTTGCCGGGGGCGGAGAGGACGGTGATGGTGCCGTCGTGTTGCTCGACGATGCCGGAGGCGATGGCCAACCCGAGGCCGGTGCCTTGGCCGTCTTCTTTGGTGGAAAAGAACGGCTCGAAGATGCGCTGCTGCAGGTCCTCAGGGATGCCCGGGCCGTTGTCGCGGACGCGAAGCACCACTTGTTTGCCTTCCACAGTCACGGCAACGGAAACCTGGCCGCCCTGTGGCATTGCATCGCCGGCGTTGACCAGCAAGGCCAGCAGTACCTGCTGGATCTGGCCCGCATCGCCACGTACCCAAGCTTTCTGAGGTTCGCTTTGGACCGTGAGCTGAATGCCTTGCAATTGGTAGGTGTGCTGGATGAGATTGACACAACGGTCAATGATGGTGTCGATGTCGACGGTTTCCATGTGCGGCGGCGTCTGCCGGGAAAAGGCGAGCAGGTTCTTCACAATCTCGCCACAGCGCTGGCTTTCATGCTCGATCGTGCCGAGCTTGGTGGATATCTTCTCCTTCTGCGCGGATTCGAGCGGGGATTTTTCCAGTTGCCGCTTGGCCAGGCGGGCGTTGGTGAGGATACCGAACAGCGGGTTGTTGATTTCGTGGGCGACCGTGGCCGCGAGTTTTCCCACCGAGGCGAGTTTCTCGGTATGAAGGAGAGAGTGGTGTGCCTGTTCCAACTCCCGGCTCTTACGCTCGACGCGCTCTT
The DNA here is from genome assembly GCA_016789755.1 of Bryobacterales bacterium. Taxonomy (GTDB): domain Bacteria; phylum Acidobacteriota; class Terriglobia; order Bryobacterales; family Bryobacteraceae; genus CADEFT01. The sequence continues at coordinate 21,791 of JAEUQG010000577.1, read as the reverse complement.
CCAGCGTGCGCGCCCATCCGGTGATCTCCTGACGCGCGGTGTGCAACTCGCCCGTCATGTGATTGAACTCCGTGGCTACCTGGCCGATTTCGTCGCTGGAGCGAACTGGAATCTGCCCTTCGAGGTCGCCGGCGGCGACGCGGCGGATGCCGCGCATCAGGTCGCGCAGGGGGTGGTAGACCACTACCCAGAGGAACCCCATGCTAAGCAGGCAGACCAGCACCACCGCCCCGCCGGCAAAGCGGGCCACCAACGTATCGTGCTGAGCGAGTTGCTCATCTACCGCTGCCAGCGAGAGATGCGCGTCGATCACACCCAACACCTTCTGCGTGGGCGGATGAACATGGCAGGCAGCCGAGGAACAATCCGGCTGGTTCTCGATGGGCAGGATGACGCCCAGCACACGCTCGCCCTGGTCGTTGACGAAGATGCGGGCGCGGTCGGAACGGTGCAGTTTTTCAAGGGGCGCCGCCTGGGCGTGGCAGGCGTAGCAGGCTTCGGCGGTCTTGTCAACGATGTGGTGGAGTTCAGCGTCTGAGGTGGAGAAGCTGATTTGGCCCGTCTTGCTGAAAATTCGGATGAGCCGGATACCGGGCTCGCTGCCCATGTCGCGGATCATGCGGTAGAGCGCTTCGCGGTCGTTGCGCAGCATCTGGAAGCGGGTGCTGCGTCCGATGATGTCGCAAAGACGTTCCGCGCTGGTGGTGATGAGTTGCTCGGCGCTGCGCCGCTGTGCCCGGCGCAACTGCCATGCTAACCCGCTCACCACCAGCGCGGTGGCCAACATGAGTCCCAATGCCAACTTGACTGCGAGTTTCATTCCCGCGTCTGCCTTCAGGCAGCGATCGTACGTCTCAGTTCACGTGCACGCGGGCTGCCAATCTCTTCCACTCCCGGCTCCTCGAACACCGGCAGGTAGCGGACAGCCAGCCGGAAGAGGCCGAAGCCGAGGGCGACGATGAAGAGCGTAACGGCGATTTCGGTCCACTTGGGGAAGTAGGAAACGCCGGAAGCGCGTTCAATTCCCGTGATACTGATGTTCATGCGGTTGGTGATGAAGCCGAACAGCACGAGCAGGCTCGACCAGTACAGGGCACGCGGATTGGTGCGGACCTTTTCCTGATAGAGGAACGCCAGCGGCAGGCCGATCAAGGTCATTTCGAGCAAAAAGAGCCATGTTTCGGGCCGCGATTGCGTCAAAAGACCCCAGGCATGACGGTTGGTCAAGTCCATCAGGCGCATGGCGAAGTAGGTGCTTTGCACCACCACCAGGACGCGGGCCAGCCCCATCAGAATCGGTTTTTCGAGCTGGCGCCCGAACGCTTTCGAGGAATGCCAGGACTCGAAGATCGTCATCGCCATACCCACGGCAATGGCGGAGGTGAAGAAGAACAGGGGCAGGTAGGGCGTGTACCACAGCGCGTCCAGTTTGTGCGGAACGAGCAGGTAGAGGCTGCCGAGCGAGGACTGGTGCAGTGTGGAGAGGATGACGCCCGCGATCATCAAGGGAACCGAGATGATGCGGAACCACTTGAGCGGCGTGTGCCAGCGGAATTTCTCGAACACGGCGGGCGAGAATTCCAGGAACAACACGGTGGTGTAGAGCGTGACGCACCAGCCTACCTCGAACATCACCGAACGCGGATTCCACATGATCAGGGGATGCCAGATTCGATGAGGCTGGCCGAGGTCGAACATCAAGCCAAGAACCACCAGAAGGTAGCCGAGGAAAGCGGTCAGCACCGCGGGCCGCAGTACGGGTTTGTACTTTTCCAGATTGAAGATATGCACCGCGGCGACCAGCGTAAAGCCGCCCGCGGCTAAGCCGACTCCGCACAGCACGTCGAAGCCGATCCAGAGACCCCAGGGGAAGTCGTCGGAGAGGTTGGTCACAGCTCCCAGACCGCCCGTGACGCGCATGTAGGTGGCATACAGACCTGTGGCGCAAAGGGCATAGAACAACAGCTTCCAGAATGAAAAGAGGCTACGCGCGGTCATGACTTTCTCCCTTCTGCTTTTTCCACTTCAGCGCGTCTGTGCGTAATCCAGTAGACGCCCCCGAGCAGGACGCTGCCCACGGAAACCAGGCTCGGAATAGTTTCGAGCGCACGCCAGGTGAGGGCGGGCAGCTTCAATCCGGCGAGGTTGGCCGGCATGCCGAGCGTTTCCAACGGGACGTCGGAGATCATCAGGACCGAAGTGCCCCCAGCTTCCTCGAGGCCGTAGATCTTCGAGTGGTAGCCGGTGGGATTCTCCGCCATCCGCTTGCGGGCGAGGGCGATCATTGCGTCCCGGTCGCCGAACACGGTGGCTTCGTTCGGGCAGGCTTCGGTACAGGCCGTAGGCTTGCCGGCTTTCTGCCGTTCGCTGCACATATCGCATTTGCGCAGCAGCGGAAGGCGTGCGTTCCACTCATAGGCTGGCGCGCCGAAGGCACAGGCGGTCATACAATAGCGGCAGCCGATGCACTTGTTGGGGTCGTAGGTGACCGGTCCGGCGGCGGTCTTGGTGAGAGCGCCCACCGGACAGGCCGATGCACAGGCCGGCTCCAGACAATGCATGCACATGCGCCGGATGTACTTCTCTCCCTTTGTCTGGATGGTTGTCAGTTTTAGGGCCGAGATCTTCTCTTTGGCGGCGATGGCGTCGTTGTACGGGTTGCCATTCTTTTCCGCGCAGGCGCCCTCACAGGCGCGGCATCCGATGCACTTGGTTGAGTCGAACAGGATTGCGTTGGCCATGGTGGTTCTCCGCTTATAAGAAGAATTCGCCGGTGAGTTTCTGCCAGTCCTCTTCACCGAGGGCTTCGGCCAAGTCCTCAACGGGCTGGCCGGCATCGGCAGCCACCACGCCGGCAAGAGCGGGTTGCCGCATGTAGAGCTTCTCGGCGACGCTTTCCATCCAGCCGCTGATCAGGTCGCGCGGGATGAAATTGCGCGAGGTGCCTTCTTCGTCAGGGACGTGCAAAGTCATCAGCCAGCCTTCGCCGTAGGGGTCGCGGCGGAGCAGGGCGGGGTCTTTCAGAACTTCGGGGTTGATTTCGAGCACTTCGCCTTCGATGGGGGATACCATCTCGGAAGATTTGCCGTTGCGGAAGAGCTTCCAGGAGCGCTGGCCTTGCCGCAGCCACTGTCCGGGCTTCGGCAGTTCGATGCCTTCGATCTTGCCGGCCAGGCGGGCGGCGAAATCGTCGATACCGACACGAACCACATTCTTCCGTTCGCGCATGGCCCATCCGTGACCGGGGTGGTAGCGCCGGTTTGCGGGAACATGGAAACCATACACGTAGTCTTCGCCTAGGGCAGGGGCTGGTTCGGTAGCGGCGACTTCGACTTTGCCGCGGGACAGCACCCAGTCGATCAGGGCGAACACAAGAAACATCGCAAGTACAAATAGAACGGTCATTGGGATTCCTCCTGGCGGTCGGAAGAGACTTCCATCCGCCACACGTATTAGGGCATGTTGCTTGCCAAGTCTTTATGTGATTGAAAAAAAGATACTTGTGCTTCGTTGAGGGAAAGTGCGGCGTTGAGAAATCCAACAGAGCCTGTGTGGAGAAAAACAGCGGCCAATGAATTTTCAATGATTTAGCGGTGTGGGATAACTCCACACGGGGTTGTTGTAATTCGCAACACCAGAAACGCCGATTTCGATCTTGAGATTTGGGTCCAGAATTGCAGTTAACACAGGGCGAGTCATCGCAATGCCCATGAAACTACAATCCTTGCAGCAGGTTACGTCCCGGGGATGGGGTTTCCCTACACTCTGCCTGGCATTATTTGGGTTATTTGCCCCTATTTCCATAGCCCAGGAAAAGGCGGAGTGTAACTCCTGTCACGATTCTGCGGAGAAGGTCTCGAAATCGATTCACGCATCTGTTTCCTGCGCCTCCTGCCACGAGAAACGGGAGACCTACCCGCATCCGGAGAATCTGCCGAAGCCGGATTGCGCCAAGTGTCACCCCACGCAAACGGCGGGGCAGCGCAGTAGCGTGCATGGACGCGAGGTGGCGAAAGGCAACGAAGGCGCCCCGAGTTGCGCCACTTGCCACGGCACGGCGCACGAGGCGGCACGGGCGACGACCCCCGAGTTTCGCAAGGGCGTGCCGGACACCTGTGGGATGTGCCATAGCGAAGTCACCGAGAAATACAAATCGAGCGTGCATGGCAAGGCGATCGCCGCCGGGGAACAGGCCTCCGCTGTCTGTACCGATTGTCACGGAGAGCATGCCATCCTGGCGAAGAACGAGGCCGAGAGCGCCGTCAATCAGAACCACGTGCGCGAAACTTGCGGGCGTTGCCATGGAGACGTGCGGCTGGCGCAGCGTTTCGGGCTGCCTACGGACCGGTTGAAGTCGTTTGATGAGTCATTCCACGGGATGGCGTCGAAATCGGGTTCGCAGACGGTGGCAAACTGTGCTTCCTGTCACGGGTTCCATGACATCCTGCCGTCGACGGACGCAAAGTCGATGACCAACCCGAAGAATCTGCCGCAGATGTGCGGGCAGTGCCACCCTGGCGCGGGTTCGCGATTCGCCATCGGCACCATTCACTGGACCGAAGGCGGGCAGGAGCCGACTCCCGTACGCTACACACGGCTGGTCTATCTGTCCTTAATCCCGGCCACGCTGGGATTGATGTTCCTCCATCACCTGGGCGACTTTGCCCGGAAGTTCGCCGCCTTGCGCGGGCAACTGGCGGCCATCCCGAAGCGCGATCATCGTGTCGCCGGGGAGTTGCGGATGCTACCGTTCGAGCGGCTGCAGCATGCGTTGCTGGCCGTGAGCTTCATCGTCCTCGGATGGACTGGCTTCGCCCTAAAGTATCCCGATGCCTGGTGGGCCGTACCCCTGGTTGCTTATGAAACCTCCTGGCCGGTTCGTGGAACGGTGCACCGCGCGGCGGCGATCATCTTCACCATCTGTTCGGTGCTGCACCTGGTTTCGCTGATTGTGAGCAAGCCGTTACGTGAGCACTGGAAGGAGATGATTCCGAAGGCGCGCGACGTACGGGAAGGCTTGGCGATGATGGCCTACAACCTGGGGCTGCGCAAGACGAAGCCGCACGTATCGGCGCATGGCTACATTGAGAAGGTGGAATATTGGGCCGTGGTCTGGGGCGCATTGGTCATGGGCTTGACGGGCTTCCTGCTGTGGTTCAATAACTGGTCTCTGCAGTTCCTGCCGAAGGTGTGGCTGGACGTGGCGACGGCGGTCCACTTCTACGAAGCGGTGCTGGCCTGCGCGGCCATCGTGGTCTGGCACTTCTACACGGTGATCTTCGACCCGGATGTCTACCCCATGGATACGGCATGGCTGACTGGCAAGACCGTGCGCAAGCGCGAGCCCGAGCATCATGGGCACGGCGGCGCGGAACAAAAACCGGCGTCGGGGGATTAGGGAGATGACAGGACTCCGTGTGTTGTGGGTGTTGGTCCTGGCGGCGGCAGCGGCCAGTGCACAGAAGGAACTGCCCGGATCGGCCGATTGTGCCGGCTGCCATGAAGACGGGCGGCGCACGGGGAAGCGCGTGCCCGGTGAGATGCCTCCGTTTGACGCGCCGGCATTACGCGCCTCGCCACATGCCACGCTCGAATGCACGGGCTGCCACAGCGATCTGGAGAAGAAGGAATTCCCTCACGCGGAAAAGCTGGCCAAGGTCGATTGCGGCAGTTGCCATCCGGACCAGCAATCGCAATACGATGCAAGCCTCCACGGCAAGGCGTCGGCGCGCGGGGATAAGCTTTCGCCAGGCTGCAAGTCGTGCCACGGCACGCACAACGTGCTGCGGGCAGCGGTGCCGGGTTCGCCCACCGCAACCATGAACGTGCCGAAGCTCTGTGGTGGGTGTCATCGCGAAGGGACTCCGGTCAGCGAGACCCGGAACATTCCCCAGACCAACATTCTCGGTAACTACACCGACTCCATTCACGGCGAGGGCTTGTTCAAGCGCGGATTGACGGTGACCGCGGTATGTACCAGTTGCCACACATCGCACCAGGTGTTGCCGCACACCGATCCGCAGTCGTCCATCGCCGCCAAGAATATTGCCGCGACATGCACCAAGTGCCACACCTTGATCGAGACGGTGCACCAGAAGGTGATCCGCGGCGAGTTGTGGGAGAAGCAGCCGCATCTTATTCCGGCCTGCGTCGATTGCCACGAGCCGCACAAAGTCCGGCGCGTTTTCTACGCGCAGGGCATGTCGGACAAGGATTGCCAAAGCTGTCATGGCGACGCCTCGAAGATCCAGGCGGCAGCTAAGGCGACAGGCAAGGAACTGCTGGTCAATCACACGGAACTTGCCGGATCGCGCCATTCGCGGGTCGCCTGCGTACAATGCCACACGGGCGGCACGCCCTCGCTGAAGCGAGCCTGCGAGACGATGACGCAAAAAGTGGATTGCTCGATTTGCCACGCTGACGCCGTGACGCAATATCGGGGAAGTACGCATGGAAAACTGACGGCCAGCGGGAGCCCTGACGCCCCCGCCTGCCGCGATTGCCACGGAACGCACGGAACCAAAGGTAAGGCCGATTCCGCATCGCCGACGTTTTCCCGTAACATTCCCACGCTCTGCGGCAATTGCCACCGCTCGGGGATGAAGGCGGCTCTTCGCTACAAAGGCAAGCAGCAGAACGTGGTGGAGCATTACGCCGAGAGCATCCACGGCAAGGGCCTGATTTCGAGCGGGCTAACGGTGACCGCCGACTGTGCCGATTGCCACACGGCGCATGGCGAACTGCCGAGCAACGACAAACGTTCCAGCGTGCACCGCGACAACGTGAGCAACACCTGTTCGAAATGCCACCGCGGAATTTTCGAATCCTTCCAGGCGAGTGTCCATAGCGCGAAGTTGACCAAGACGGATAAGAAGCTCCCCGTCTGCGCGGATTGCCACTCAGCGCACAGCATCCAACGGACGGATTTGACCAACTTCCGGCTGCACATCATGGACAATTGCGGCAACTGCCACAAGGAAATCAGCGAGAGTTACTTCGAGACCTTCCACGGTAAAGTGTCGACGCTGGGCTATGCCAAGACGGCGAAGTGCTACGACTGCCATGGAGCTCATAATATTCTGCCCGTGAACGATCCGAAGTCGCTGTTGAGCCGGGACAATATCGTGGGCACGTGCGGCAAATGTCACACCGGTTCGCACCGGCAGTTTGCCGGCTACCTGACTCACGCCACGCATCACGATCCTGTGAAGTATCCGTTCCTGTTCTGGACGTTCTGGGGGATGACGTCGCTGCTCATCGGCACCATGCTGGTGTCGGGCACGCATACGGTGTTGTGGCTGCGGCATTCGCTGCGCTACAAGCCTGTACTGGCGGCCCATAGCGAAGACGCGGGCAAGTACGTGCAGCGCTTCCGCAAGTTCGACCGCAACCTTCACCTGATGGTGGTATCGAGCTTCCTGGGGCTTGCAGCCACAGGCATGACGCTGAAGTTCTCCTATGCGCCGTGGGCGAAGGTGCTGGCCCAGTTGCTTGGCGGCTTTGAGGGCGCTGGGCTGATTCACCGTTTCTGTGCGGTGGTCACGTTCACCTACTTTGCCCTCCACCTCCGCGACTTGCGGCGCAAGCAGAAGGCCTCAGGGAAATCGTTGCGCGAATTCGTTTTCGGGCCCGAGAGCATGATGTTTAACGGGCGCGACTGGCAGGAGTTTGTGGGTTCGATGAAATGGTTCGCCGGCAAAGGCCCGCGGCCTGAATACGGACGCTGGACCTATTGGGAAAAGTTCGATTACTTCGCCGTGTTCTGGGGCGTGGCGGTGATCGGCGGCACCGGATTGTTGCTATGGTTCCCGGCGTTCTTCACGCGCTTCATGCCGGGATGGATGATTAACGTGGCCACCACCATTCACAGCGACGAAGCGCTGCTGGCGGTGAGCTTCATCTTCGTGGTGCACTTCTTCAACACGCACTTCCGTCCGGAGAAATTCCCAATGGATACGGTGATCTTCACGACGGGCACTCCGCTCGAGGAGTTCAAGCAGGATCGCCCGCGCGAATACAAAGAACTGGTGGAAAGCGGCAAGCTCGAAGAGATGCTCATTCCCGAACCGACGACGCTCGAAGTAAAGCTGTGGAAGCGGCTGGGTTTTGTGGCCTTGTTCACAGGGTTGGGATTGATTGTGTTGATCCTGTACGCGATGATCTTCGCCTACCGGTAGAGCCCGGGCGAAGCTTGCAGCCGGTGCCTTAACGCCGGACCCAAGTGTAGGACCGGCCGAGGCCTATCGTGATGCCCACTCCATCGGTACCGCCGATGCGCAAAGGCGACAGCAACGGCGCCTGCCGCCAGACAGACATCTGCAAGTAGGGCCGCTGTGCGGCATCGGACGGAATCTTGAGGAACCGGCCGATATCCACGCTCATCCGTCCGTCGGGCGCCGGGGCTGCACACACCAATTCGCTGGCCGTATTGTCACGCCGCAAGCGGAAGATCATCCATTCCGATTCCAGGTAGTCGCCGCCGTTCCAGCGCACCTGCTGTATGCCGCCTTCGGCCAGCAATGCCGCCGGGTCCAACTCCTCGGGCTGTACTTCGGGAGGCACACGCACCCGCCAATCGATGGACGCATCGCCGTTGCTCGCACGCAACTGCCACACGCCGCCCGGATCGGGGACTCTTGGGCCAAATCCACCTGGAGAAAAGTAGACGCCGATCGGCCCCAGCCTCTCATGCCGAGGATTTTCCTTGCTTCCGTCTGGAGAAGTGAGTTCCAAATCTCCGAGCGGCAGCTTGTCGGCCAATTGTTCCTCCCAATAGTAGACTGCATCTCCCACCCCTCCCCCTGTCGTGCGGCTCACCTGACATCCTGACTGCAGTGGTGGCTGGTCGTGGCCGGTTGAGGATGCAATCAAGTCCGAGCCTGCCATACCGGAACTGACCACGGCGAGGTTGAAATTGCGGTCGATCAGAAACTCCACCAGAGGAATGCGTCCGCCTGTGTCGAGGAGCAGCAATTGCGCTTCGGTAAGTCCCAATTGATGGCGGCAAGGGCCTACCGCGCCGGCAACGGGGATCGACACCACATTCTCTTCGACGCCGTTCACCTCAGTTGCGAGCGGCACATAGCAGCCGAGAAGGGAGAGATTCGCCGGCATCTCGAATTCGATCTCCTCCAGGCCCGGTTCGCCTGCCACTGCCCGTACCGACAGGGGACGCACGCGCGTTTGCGCCAGCCGCAGTCTGACCTCTTCGGCGCGCGCCCGGCCGAGTCCCGCGGCGCGCACCAGAATGCGGTCGCCGGCCCTGGCCGGAGCGGTGAGGCTGAGGGGTTGCAGGCGGCCGCCCTCCATGCGCTGCGCCATGGCGCGTCCGGCATTGTGCAACAAGGCAAACTGCACGGGATTCAAACGCACAGCCTGCGGCTCCGAGGAATGATCGCGCGAGTCGGTCAACACGGCTTCGGCAACGCCCATGGGGATATCGTGCGGCAACAGCGCATCGAGTTCGCGCGTACACCCATCCGCTGTTCTTGCGCCGATAATGGACGCTTCGTAGCCTTGCAGCGATCCCAAGGGATACAGCCTCAGCTTCCAGCCGTCGCCCTCCAGGCACCGGCGGCTGGCCAAACGAACTCCGACGCGCATCCCGACGGCGAGCGGCGCCGGACTTTGCAATGAACGGGCGAAACTCGGATTAGCCGGATGCGCCAGTTCTACCTGCTCGCCCCAGGCGAGCGGCGCCAACGCTGCAAGCACGATGACGGGGCTCATGGCTGGCCTCCCGGTTGCACGAAGATCGAGAAGTCCTCCGACAAGCTGTAATCCATGATCCCTTGGAAGCGCGCTCCGTTGCTCATCAGCAAAGGGAACAACTGTGGATGTTGCTTACTGCGTTCCACGGCGACGGCGACGCGCCCGATCCTTTCGGCGCGAGCAGGAATCGTCATGATGCCCGCGCGCGCCGGCGCTTTGCAGATGAAGCCCGGTTCGCGGCCGTCGAAAGCCGAAACGGTGAACACTTCGCCCTCTTCATACTTAGCGCCGTCCCATTCTATCGACAGGTCGTCGTTGGCCAGCCTTCGCACGCGCTGCGCCGGACGCGGCGGCTCGGGAATGCGCACCTGCACGGAGAACGGTGGCACATCGAGTCCACCCGTTGTCTGTACGACATAGGCGCCGGGGGGCAGCGCGCCTTGGACGGAATCCTCGGGCGGCAGAACCCCGCCCGGCCCGCGAACCGACACTGTGCCCCCATCCAGCATCACAGGGTAAGCTCTCGGCCGGTTGGGCGGCAGAGTCCGGCACCCTTCGGCGTGTCTCTCAAACGCCGCCTCCGCCACCAGATCCAAGCCGGCAAGCGTCATCGCCGCGGAATACCGGCTCCATCCGCGCTGCCCTGTGGAGGTCAACTGCACCGATGCGAGCCCGATGGACCGCCCGCTATCGAGGATTTCCATCTGCTGCGGGGGCAGGCCGAGCGGATGGCGGCAAGCACCTCCGCTCGGGCTGACGGCAACCGGAAGGATGTCGCTCCATTTGCCGGCGACGCGCACTGCCATTGGAACGTAGCACCCCTCCACTGTCAGTTGCGCGGGAAGGCGGAAGCGGAGGACGTCCAGTCCGGCTCCGGAGTCCTCTCTTTCCATGTCGAGAAGCGCGAGCGGCGTGCCGTCCAGTTCGCCGCGGATCTCCTCTCGCGAGACGTCTCCCAGGCCCGTTCCGAATAGGGAAATCACCGACCCGCCCGAAGCGGCGCCCGTCAGCTTCATCCGTGTTCCTGCGGCGTCTCCCACCGGTTTCAACACGCCGAAGTACGACCGGACAATCCTCACTTCCCCCGACTCCAACTTCGCGTTGTCGTATAGAACGGTGATTTCATGTGTCCCGGACGGCAACTTCGCCGGCAGCCTCACCTGGACCGCAGAGCAATGCAGGATGGAAACCACTTCGGCCTCGAGTGTCCGGCCTGCCTGCACGCGGACCTGAACCCGCACCCGCGCCTTGTCCGGCAGTAGGCAATGGAGCCTGTCGTTCCACACCTGCACAATCGCCAGCGAACTCGCCGCCAACTCACTCGGTTCATCGGCAAAGAAGTTCCCGGCTACCCACTCATCGGCCGGATGGTAGGCAAGAAGCCGCCTGGGCTCGGGCCAATCCTGCGCGCCGAGCGCTGCGAGAAGAAGCTGAACCACCAGGGTGAAGTGCGTCATGGTCAATGCCCTGTTTTCGTCGAGTCAATGAATTTCACGGAATATCCCCGCTGGATCCAGTAATCCACCAAGCCCCAAACCTGTTCGCCACTTCTAAGCCGGTAGGGAAACAGCAGCGGGGTATCGCGCCGGCGTGCGACGCCGATCCAGATGTCGGCCTCGTCTTGTTCGATGGGGACACGGATGCTTCCTTGGCTTGCATTCGCTTTGCAGACTTCGAGGGTCGCGCCATTCGGTGCGGGGAGACTGAGAGTGACGACATCCCCTGGCTGGTAGGCCGAAGCGTCCCACTCCACCGTCACTTCGCGGTTGGCCGCGCGCGGCAATTGCGGAGGCACCGCAGGTACACGCGGCAAGGTGACAGGCACATCGACCGGCATCACCTCGCTGCCGCCGCTTACCTTGACGATGTAGTCGCCGCTATCCAAGGCCGCGGGCGTGTTGGCCTGCACGACGGCTCCGGAGGGCGTCGTCACCGTGATTTCGCCCGCGTCCATCGGACGGGAAGGGCCGAGCGGCCGGATACTCAAGGAAGGGAATTGGCGGCAACCTTCCTCTATTTCCGAGAACGACAAGACCTGGAAAAGGCCTCTTGCGCTGGCCGAGAACCCGGCGGAGAACCGTCCGATCCCCGGCCCGTTCGAGGTGAAAGTCAGGCCGCCGTTTGCCACCATGCCTCCGGAGTCGAGAGTTGCCAGTTGATCTTGGCTGAGGCGCAGCGGATGGCGGCACGGACCACCGGCTACGTTGACGGCAATCGGGAAAACGCCGGTCCACCGGCCGGCGACGCGGAGCGCCAACGGCGTGTAGCAGGATGTCGCTATTGTCTCAGCCGTAAGGCGGAATCGCAGAAACTCCACGCCGGCGGCTGAACGTTCCGCCTCCAGGAATTCGAGCGGTTGGCCGTCCAATTCGCCGTGGATTTCCGAGAAATCGGCGGCGCCCAAACCCGCCCCGGCCACAGTGAATGAAGAGCCGGCGCGCAAGGGAGCGGTGAATGGGATCCGGTCCGGCTGCAGGATGCCGAAACGCGATCGCACGATCTGTAGCGGGGCGCGTGCGAACTCCACACCATCGATGGTAATCGCGACCACCGCGGGACCGGTGAGGAGTTCGCTGGGCAACAGGGCCGCAATCCGTGTGCAGGAGAAATCGGCCAGCGCGGCATCCATCCATTCGGTCGCCCCGGCCTGCCGCGCACGCAAGCGGATAGCGCCGGGCGCGGGGCACGTGACGCCGCCTCCGCCGAATCGTACTTCTATGCGCGAACCCTGTGCTAATTCCTCAGCCGGTGGACCAAGCGATTCTGCGGGATGATAGATGCGAACCCATGGTTCTATTTCCTGTCCCGCCGATTGGAACGAAAATAGCAGTGCAGCCAGCGCAATTCGCCGATGCATGGTTTCAGTCTAGCGCTAACTAGCCAAGATCTTCGCCCTCGATATCTCTTCGGGACATGGAAGTCAGGAGCCGGAAGTCGAGGAAATAAGAATGGCTGTGGTGTACGCGCCAAGGAGCCTGCTGACTTCCTCCAGTACGACGTTCTGTTGCCGCGTGTCACCGTATCCGATGTCCTTGGCGAGGATCAGAAAATACCGGCACTCTTCGATAGACCCTTCAGCTATGTTCAGAAACCGAGTCTTGTCCGCTTTGCCACGACTTCGGAATCGCCCGGCGATATTTGCAGTAATGGATACAGCCGCGCGACGCATTTGCAACGGTCGCAGCCTGAGTCCGCAACGAGTGCAGAATTCACGTTCCGGCTCGTGTGACGGCAACAAATGTGCGGGGCGGAAACAATGCCCGCCCGATCAGCCGCAGTGAGATAATGGCCCTCTCATGCGTCTCATTCTCGTTTCCCTCCTGGTGCTGCCCGCCTTCCCGCAAGGTGACTCCGCCTGGACCCCCGAGCACTCCATGCGTGTCCAGAAGGTGGCCGACGTTGTCCCATCGCCGGACGGCACGATGGCGCTCTGGACGCAAACCAGGGCGATCATGGAGCCGGAGAAAAGCGAGCAGTTGACCCACATCTTCCTCTATCGCAACGGCGGAGTCCAGCAACTGACGCGCGGTGAAAAGAGCACCCAGTCTCCCGTGTTCGCTCCCGGTGGCAAGCATGTCTTCTTCACTTCCGATCGTTCGGGAAAGAAGCAGATCTACCGTTTGCCACTGGATGGCGGGGAAGCCGAAACACTCAGCGATTGGAAAGGCGCGCTCGGCGCCTTCGCCGTTTCGCCCGACGGCAAGTTCATTGCCTTCGCCGCCGCCGAGCAGGACGCCGAAGAGGAGAAGGCGCGCAAGGAGAAGCGGGACGTCAAAGTAATTGACGAGCGTCCGCGGAATCACTCGCTGTGGGTGATCCCCGTCGAATCCGACGCCGCCGGCAAGCGCGTGCCACGAAAGATTGCATCCGGCGATTTTCATGCGGGCGAGTTTCGTTGGGCGCCGGACTCCCGGCGCATCGCTTTCGAGCGCCGCCCCACGCCGGAGTTCAACGATGGGCGGCGCTCCGACATTGCCGAAGTGGAAATCGAATCCGGTTCCGTGAGAACGATTGCCGGGACTGGCGCCACCGAAACGCAGCCGCGATATTCGCCCGACGGCCGCTACTTCGCCTTCGTCCAATCGGCACCCAACGCATCGACATTGGACGGGGCGCGGATTGCGCTGCTGGACCGTGCATCGAACACGACACGGCTCCTTCCGGCCAGCGCAGACGAGCGTCCTCAACTCATGGATTGGGCTGGTGATTCCCGCCATATCTATTTCAGCGAGCCGCGCCGCACTCGTTCGGCCATCTACTCTATGCCTCTGGATGGCCCACCCGTCCTTGTCCACGCACCGGAGAAAGGAGTTCTTCGCGCCGGGGACACGCTCAGCCGCGACGGGTTATGGGCCGGGGTGACCGTCGAATCGGCTGCTGTACCGGTGGAAGCGGTGCTGTTTCATCTCCCCACCGGGCGGCCCACGCAGATCAGTCAGGCCAACACTGGTCTACCCCGGTTACCGCTTGGCGAAACCAGCGTGATCACCTGGAAATCGCGCGACGGCATGGAAGTGGAAGGGCTGCTCACGCTGCCTGTTGCCTACCGGCAGGGGACAAGGTATCCCCTCGCGCTCATCATCCATGGAGGGCCCGCGGGCGTCTTCAGCGAATCGTTCATCGGAGCGCAAGGCGTGCAGTCGGTGGCGGCCTTTGCTGCTAGAGGCCACGCTGTCCTGCGCGTTAACCCGCGCGGCTCCGTGGGCTATGGCAACCGGTTTACGCGCGCCAATCTCAAGGATTGGGGCGGCGGCGACTACCACGACATCATGGCCGGAGTGGATCGCCTCATCGCGCAGGGCATCGCCGATCCGGACCGCATGGCGGTGATGGGTTGGAGCTACGGCGGCTATATGACGTCTTGGGTGATCTCGCAAACCACGCGCTTCAAAGCGGCGATTATCGGCGCGGGAATCACCAATCTCTGGAGCATGTGGGGCACCAACGACATCCCCAGCGTTCTCGATGACTACTTCGCGGGCTCACCGTGGGATCAACCCGAGTTGTACCGGCAGCGTTCCGGTCTCTTCCATGCGAGGCAAGTGAAGACCCCGACGCTTTTCCTGCATGGGGAAGCCGATCTTCGCGTGCCGATCGGCCAGGCTTACGAGTACTACCATGCGTTGAAACAATTAGGGGTGACGACGAAAATGGTGGCCTATCCGCGCACACCGCACGGGCCACAGGAGCCGAAGTTTCAACTCGACGTCATGCAACGCCACATCGACTGGGTGGAGAAATATTCAAGATGAGACTACTCTTCCTGTTCTCTTTGGCCGCAACATCGTGGGCCGAAAATGTTTCGCTGCCGGGCTTGCGGCAGCCGGTCGAGATCCTGCGGGACAAGTGGGGTGTTCCGCACATTTACGCAAAACACAGTTCGGATCTGTTCTTCGCCCAGGGCTATGTCGCCGCGCGCGACCGCTTGTTCCAGATCGATCTCTGGCGCCGTGTCAACTCCGGACACCTCGCGGAGATTCTCGGTCCCGGCGCCGTCGCGCGGGACCGCATCGCCCGGCTGGTGCGCTTCCGCGGCGATTGGAACAAGGAGTGGTCCGTGTACTCGCCCGACGCCAAACAGATCGTCACGGATTTTACGCGCGGAATTAATGCTTACATCGATAGCTTGCAAGGCCGCTATCCGCTGGAGTTCCGCTTGGCCGGTTACGCGCCTGGCAAGTGGGTTCCGGAGGATTGTGCGGCTCGTGTCGCCGGTCTCCTCATGACGCGGAACATTCCACGCGAAGTGGACCGCGCCATCGACATTCGCGACCACGGCTTGGAAACAATCCAGAGAATCCGGCCACCCGATCCGTTTGTCCGCATCGACATTCCGAAAGGGCTTGATCTGAAACTCATCGGCCAGGTGATTCTCCGTGACTTTCAGGCCGCCATCGGCAATGCGCGCGTCGATAGTGAACAAGGCAGCAACAATTGGGTGGTGGACGGCACACGCACGGTCACCGGCAAGCCGCTTCTCGCCAACGATCCGCACCGGCCGATGAACATTCCATCGCTGCGCAAGACCGTGCACCTGGTCGGTCCCGGCTGGAACGTGTTCGGCGCTGGGGAGCCGGCGCTACCCGGTATCGCTCTGGGGCACAACGAAGAGATCGCCTTCGGCTTCACCATCGTGGGCATCGATCAAGGCGATCTGTATGTCGAGAAGCTGAATCCCTCAAATCCCGATGAGTATTGGCACAAAGGCGCGTGGCGCAAGATGACCGTTGAGCGTGAGACGATCGCCGTCAAGGGCGGGCGGGAGGAGTCGGCCGTGCTCAAGTTCACCGTACACGGCCCTGTTTTGTATGAGGATCAATCGAATCGGCGTGCGTACGCTCTCCGTTGGGTGGGCGCCGATCCGGGCGGCGCAGGTTATCTTGCCGCGTTGGGCACGTCGCGGGCCAGAAATTGGAGAGAGTTTGTGAAAACCGTTGAGAATTACTATGTTCCTTCGGAGAATATTGTCTACGCGGACCGCTCGGGAAATATCGGCTGGATCGCCTCGGGCCTAGCGCCCATCCGGCGCAATTGGACCGGGCTGCTTCCCGTGCCCGGCGAGGGAGACTACGAATGGAGCGGCTATCTCCCTCTCAAAGACCACCCAATGGAGTACAACCCTCCACGGCACTATATCGCCACGGCGAACCACAACATCCTCCCAAAGGGCTACACGCACCCGCTCGGCTACGAGTGGGCCGCGCCCTTCCGCTACCAGCGTGTCGAGGAGATGCTGGGGGGCAATGCCAAGCTCACCGTGGACGATTTCGTCCGCATGCAACAGGATGTGACGAATGTGCTGGCGCGCCGCTTCCAAAACGTCATTCGGCGCCATGCCCCTAAGGCGTCTGCCGAGATGAAGTCGGTCTACGAGCGCATGCTCCGCTGGGATGCCCGCATGTCGGTGGATTCGGTGGAAGCGACTATCTATGCAGTGTGGGTCACCCGTTACCCCGAGTTCCTCATGAACTCCCCTGCCGCCTCGCGGATCGATCCCGTCGCCGCCATCGCCATGCTCGAAGGGCAGAAGGACGACCGGGTTCTTCGCCTCAGCTACCCGCGCGCGGTCGAGGAGATCGAACGTGGGCTTGGCAAGGATCCCTCGCAATGGAACTGGGGGCGGCTGCACACGATTCGGTTTGAGCACCCATTAAGGGTAAAAGAACAGGATTCCGCCAAATTCCACCGCGGCCCGCTTCCGCGTCCCGGCGACGGTAACACGGTCAACGCCGCCAGTGGGCCCAACTTCCGCCAGACAGCGGGGGCTTCCTATCGCCAGATCATCGACCTCGCCGATTGGGACCGTTCGGTCATGACGAATGTCCCCGGAGAATCCGGAGACCCCGGCAGCAAGCACTACAGCGACCTGCTGGCGGATTGGGCGGCCGGGCGCTACCATCCCATGCCGTATTCGCGAAAGGCTGTGGAAGCGGCCATGGAGGAGCGCATCCAACTGCTGCCCCGGTGACGGGTGTTAACGCACGGCGACGATGGAAATTTCCTCGAGTTTGGGGAAATGGCCCGACTCCGAGCGCTTACGCTCCACCGGGGCCAGCGGCTCGACGGTAGTGCGCGTCGGCGGCGGCCCGTCGCCGAAATATTTCGCGTAGACACCGTTCATTTTGGGAAAATCGTCGATTGTGTCCAGGTAGACGTTGCTCTTGACGACGTTGGCGAAACTCATGCCTGCTTCTTCCAGTCCGTCGAGGAGGTTGCGCATTGTCATCCGCACTTGGTCCTCGACGCTTTCCGCATAAATGCCGCCGTTGGCCCCGGGGATGAATCCGGCTTTCGCCGAGCAATAAAGCGTATCGCCGGCTAGAACGCATGGGCTTGCCGTGGGGCTTGGCGGCATGTTGCGCGGTTTGACGGCCAGACGCTGGGAAAGGTCGCGAACGGCTATGCCGGTCAGCTCGATGTTCGCGCCCATTGGCAGGTGGTTGACTTCAATCGTGGCGCGGGCCGGTGTGTTGCCGAACGCAAAACGCTTAGCGTATTCGCTGTCGAGAACGCGCCTCGGGATCGCTTTCGTGTGGTACGGATTGACCATCGCCAAGTGGCGGTAGTCGAGTCCCGCCGCTTCCAGGATCTGGCGGATGCGGAGCATCGCGATTTCCACTTGTTCTTTGGGATCGGCTGGGATTGTGCCGGTTTGGATATCACGGCCGAGAAAACCACTGAGGTAGATGCGCCCGTGGGCCTCGACTGCCGGGGAGATATTCATGTTGGCCGGGTACCAGGAGGGCCGGATAATCTTCTTTTCCGCTAGATCCTTCACCGCCACGGCGCTGATTTCCACCGTGGTCTCCGTGGGCATGCGGAAAACCCCCAGCGTCGCCCGCGCGGGTGGATTTTTAGGGAATACTTCGGTCCAGACTTTGTTCAGGGTTTCGTAAGGCATCGATGGATGCAGGTAGACCTGTGTATAGACGACGTGTTCCATGGTGAGGCCCGCTGCCTTGACGATATTTTCCACGTTGCGCAGGCACTGCCGGACCCGTTCCTCGTTGCCCGTGGGCATGTTGTTGCTCGCGTCACGCATGCCCTGACCGGAGACATATAGGAAGTTGCCGGCCATGATGCCGGGGCTGTACGGGCCGACCGGCTTGGGGCCGCCTCCGGGAACCACGGGCTTTCGTTCCGCGCCGGAGAGAACCAGCGCCAACAGGGCAAAGGACACAACCGTCTTCATGATGAAATATGCTACCAAGTATGACCCTGCCTCTGGTATTGATTGCCGCGACTGCTCTCGGCGCGGCGGATTTGAAGAAGGACTTGACGTTCTACGCCGGGTTCAATGGTGGGACCGAGGCCAGCGTGGCGCTCGGCGATAAGCGGATTTATTCGGCCGCCAGTTACAAGGAGCAGGCGTCCGCCTCTCCGGGGCTGCAGGGGACGGATGTGGAACTGGCCAAGGGCGCGGGACGCAGCGGAGATGCGCTTCGCTTCTTGAAAAAGAATAACAAGGCTGTTTTCTATCGCGCCGGGAAGAACGTGGCATTCGATGCGGCCAATTGGTCGGGAACCGTTTCGCTCTTTCTCAACCTCTCGCCGGAATCGGAGTTGGAGCCAGGCTTCTGCGATCCCATTCAGATCACGGACAAAGCCTATAACGATTCGGCCATCTGGGTGGATTTTACCAAGGATGACGCGCCTCGCCACTTTCGGCTGGGGGTGTTTGGGGCGCTCAAGGCCTGGAATCCGCAGAACACACCTTCGGACAAGAATCCCGATTTCCTCAACCGTCTGGTTGTGATGAAGAAGCATCCGTTTGCCAAGGGGAAATGGACGCACGTAGCAATCGCGTGGTCGCGGCTTGGCAGCGGCGAAGGCGAAGCGTCGCTTTACGTCAACGGCGAGTTGCAGGGGCGGTCGCAGGGCATCAAAGAGCTTTTCGACTGGAACATCGCCAACGGGGCGGTCCGGCTTGGGGTTGCCTACGTCGGCCTGATGGACGATATTTCGTTCTACCGCCGTGCTCTCAGCCAGGCGGAGATTCGCTCGTTGAGGCGCTGACCGCTCCACGTTGTTCGATTTGCTGCATGACCATCCGAGCCAAGCCGCAGCCTCCTCCCTTGGCGATCTCCTGAGCTAGGAATTCTTCCGCCATGTCCATGATGGAGCCGCTCGCCTGATCACCTTCCGCTAGGGCGCCGCCGTCGCGCGCCTCACGCGCGGCCTTCAGGAGATTGCCGAGGAAGAGCGCCTCGAAGGATTCAGCCGCTTGTTGGATGTTGTGCGGCAACCCATCCGGGGTTGGAGCGCCGCCCGGGGTTAGTCCTTGAATTGCAGACAGGTTCATATGACCTCCAGTTCGGCTTCGAGTGCACCGGCTGCTTTCAGGTTTTGCAGGATCGCGATGATGTCGCGTGGCGTGGAGCCGATGGCGGTGAGCGCTTTCACCAAATGCTCCACGGTGGCTCCGTTTTGCAGGAGGACCTGTTTAGCTTTCTCTTCCTTGGCGTTGACGTTGGTCTGTGGCGTCACAGTCGTGGTCCCCTGCGAGAGCGGCGCAGGTTGGGAGACGTCGAAAGTGGTCTGAATTTCCACACTCAGGGCGCCGTGCAGAATGGCTACCGGCGCGATGCGCACATCCTTGCCGAGAACGATCGTTCCCGTACGCTCGTTCATCACGATGCGTGCTTTGCGGTCTGGTTCGAGGGTCAGGCTCTCGACGTCTGCCACGAACTCCACCGGTCGCATGGAGTAGCGTGCCGGCGCGTCAATTCTAATGAGCGCGGCGTTCTCGGCGCGGGCCACGGCCGGTCCATTCGGCGCAAACCGCTTGTTGATCGCCGCCACAATGCGGCTGGCAGTAGTGAAGTCCGGAGTTTGCAATTGGAGCCTGAGTTGGCTACCGGGGCTGGCCGAGGGGGCTGGTCTTTCAATGATCGCCCCGTTGGGAACTCGGCCTGCAGTGGGGTGGTTAAGGGTTTGCGAAGCGCCGCCTCGCCCAGCCGAGAACCCCCCCGTTACCACAGGGCCCTGGCCTACGGCGTAGACCTGTCCATCTGCACCTTTGAGCGGCGTCATCAAAAGTAGCCCACCTTGCAGGTTCGTGGCGTCTCCTATAGCCGCGGCGTGAATATCGATGCGCAAACCCGGCTGTCCATAGGCGGGCAGCGTGCCCGTCACCATCACGGCGGCGGTGTTGCGCACCTGAATGGCACTGGGGTTGATGGAGACGCCCATCTTCTCCAGCATGTTCGTAAGACTCTGGGCGGAAAATACCGTTTGCCGCTTATCCCCGGTGCCGGCCAGGCCAACGACGAGCCCGTATCCCACCAATTGGTTATCGCGGACGCCTTCCCATGAGGCGAGTTCTTTCACCCGTGCGGCGTCGGCGAATTGCGCCAATGCCAACATCAGGATTCCCACGTGTCGCATGATTGTCCCTCCTGCACAACTAGCAATCGGGCAGATTTTGGCTGCCCACACGGGCCGCCACGTGCCTCGCTGCCAGTCTGACCCCCGCGTGTCTATGGACGGCAGTCTCCGTTCTCAACGGTTCTCGGAACCTGGGTACAAACTGCGTGCGCTCCAGGTCCTTGCGTTCATGTTTCCAGCCCGCCGGCAGACCTGCCTGAATCGAGGTTCGCCGATGGCTTCTCAGTGGGCTCCTGCTTAGAAGCCCGCACAGGCCGGGGCGGCCCCCAGCATGTTCAGGAACTCCTGTGCCGCAGGTAGACCCGGCGCGTTGTGCGGGCGAGTTCCTCAAAAGCGCAAAGGGCACGCTCCGCGCCGCTAGGAGCCCAGGAACATGCGTGTGCCTTACGGCGCGGCGGGCTCCGTTTTGCGCGTGTTCCTCAAAAAGGCAACAGTCCGTTCAGAATGCGATAGAGAAGAAAAGGGCGCTTGATGGCGTCCTCGACCACTCCCTTGCCGTGAATCCTTACTTCGAGCTCCGCCAGACGGTCCGAACGAACCGTATTCCCCGGGCTGAGGTCTTGCGGCCTACAGATCCCGCGCACTATCACCGTTTGACGCTCCGAGTTCACCATGATGTCTTTGGTCCCTTGCAGAATCAAGTTTCCGTTTGGCATCACATGCGTTACCCTGACCGAGAGCGTTGTGCTCAACTCCGTTTCGCGACTTGTTTGACCTTGTCCGTCGAGTTTTTGATCGCCTCCGAGCGCCCCCAGGTTGGCGAGCGCCCCGGCCGCCGGCAACGCGCCGGCCAGCGCCGTGAGCGCTCCCGAGGCGTTCGTTTTCCGGGAACTGCTCGTGACGCCTCGGGCAATCGCCGAGGCACGGTCGCTCACCACCACGGTGATCAGATCGTCGATCTGAAATGCCCGCTGGTCGCGAAATAATTCGCTGTAGCGGCTCCCGGAACCGTAGAGTGAGCCGGGCGACGCGTTGTTGCCTGCACTTTGCGAAGCATGGATTGTGGACTCCTCGATGTAACGATCGATGGGCGACGGCGCTGGCTGCTTCTTTTTCCAGCCCGCGCTGAGATCAGTTGCGGCGATGGCGAGCAGCAAGACTCCCCCCGCCTTCTTCCAAGTCATCATCAGTCTCATCTTTCTTTTGCAACGTCAACCTCTACTAAGACCTGCCGCGGGCCAGTGACCCGCCCG
>JAEUQG010000534.1 GCA_016789755.1 Bryobacterales bacterium | reverse complement strand
GGGGCGGTGCAGACGCTGCCGACGTTCGAGTTCGGGCGAATGGCGGTGCGTTGGGTTGGCTTGGAGAACAGCGTCGGATGGAACGACAAGATTCCTTACTCGGTGAGCGCGCTCTATTCGCTGCCGGCCAAAGGGCTGCTGGCGACGTTTCTGCCCGCGATCGGCAACTACGCCGATTCGAGCCCCTATGTTGGATGCATCGCGGTGGCCATGGCGCTGTTTGCGGTGGCGGCGCGGTGGTCGAATGCGGCGGTGCGGATGGGAACGGCGATTCTGGCCGGGTCGGTAGTGTATTCGCTGGGGGCGAACACTCCGCTGCAGGGGATCATGTATGCGGTGCTGCCGGTGGTGGATAAGGCTCGGATCCCGTCGCGCGGGACGCTGGTGCTGTCCTTCGCGCTGGCGCTGCTGGCGGCGATCGGACTGGACACGATTCTGCGCGATTCGCTGTCGGCGGCGGTGACGCGGCTGCGGAGCTGGCTCGCGTGGTTCGGGGTGGGGTTGACGGCGCTCAGTTTCGCCATCAGCCTGGCGAAGACGGAAGTGGATGACCGGATGTTCCTGGCCGGAGGCGTATCGCTGGCGGCGGCGGCGCTGCTGGCGGGATGGCAACGGGGAGCGTTAGGACGCGGCGTAGTGGCGGCGGGACTGGCGTCGCTGACGCTGATCGAATTGACCGGCGCGGCGCCGGCGCTATACAGCGACACCACGGTGAAGGACTCGAACAAGTTCGTCAAGTCGCTGACGCAGCATGGGGACATCGTGGATTTTCTGAAGAAACAGAAGCATCTGGGGCCGCTGCGGGTGGTGGTGGACGATCAGACCATCGGCAGCAACTTCGGCGACTGGCACGGCATCGACATGCTGCATGGCTATGTGGCGGGCGTGAACCGGCAGCATATGGAGCACGAGTTGCACACGCAGCGCACGCAGAGCCTCTACAGCATTACGCACTTCATCGGCATGAAGGAAGACAAGCCGGGGCAGAAGGAAGTGTTCACGGGAGCGAGCGGAGTGAAGGTGTTCGAGAATCCGGGGTTTCTGGCGCGGGCGCGGACTGTGCATGAGGCGAAGCCGGCGGAGGACCCGTCATGGATGCGGGTCTTTATTCAAGATGCGAATGTCGATTTATCGAAGACCGCGTATTTCCTGGGGGAGACACCTTCGCTCGAGAGCTGTGCGGGCGAAGACAAGGTGGGGATCGTGCGGCACGATACCGATCATGTGGCGATCGAGGCCTCGATGGCGTGCAGCGGAATGGTGGTGCTGAGCGAGACGATGTATCCGGGTTGGGAGGCCAGCGTCGATGGCAAGCCGGCACGGATTTGGGCGCCATACGGTGTGTTTCGCGGCGTGGTGGTGGAGGCGGGCAAGCATCGGATTGATTTTCGATTCCGCCCGCGCACGGTGTATTACGGAGCGGCGCTGACGCTACTGGGCCTGGCGATGGTGGCCGGGCTGGTGGTGGCGCGGCGGTAAGCCGGTTCACTGCTGGATGCAGTAGAGGCGGAGCTGCGTGGAGCAGAATCGATTGACGGTGGCAGTCCAACTGGCATCGGTGCCTACGATCACGCCGCCGAGTCCGAGCAAGGTACTGCTTGCCGACGTCCAGCCGACGCAATCCAAGCTGGAAGCGGCGCCGGTATCAGTGGTATTTGTCCATGTGGAAAACGGACCGGGATTGGTGATGCTGGCGCCGGTGGCGGTGAGGTTGATGGGGGCTCGGATGGAGCCGGAGGTGAGATCGGCCCAATCGTAGGCGATCAGGGCGCCGTCGACGCGGACAATGGGGACGGTGGATTGGACGAAGCGTTGGGCGGCGGATTGGGTGGTGGTGGAGAGCCAGGCTTTGAAGGTGCCGCCTTTGCCTGCGGCTGCGGCTTCCTGGTTGCAGATGGCGTCGGCGCCGGCCAGTCCGCCGAGATTGGCTGAGCGGATGGAACTGGTGACAAAGGCGAGTTTGGTGGGGCAGGAGATGCCTGGAGGAGGAGGCTTGCTGGCGGTGCGGAAGAGCTCGCAGACGGCTGTTTGCAGAGTGGGGCTGGCGGCGGCGCCCGCCGGTCCTTGGGGACCCTGGGGACCGGTAGGTCCGGCCGGGCCTTGGGGACCCGCGGGTCCGCTGAGGACAACGCGGATTTCAGCGGGGAAGCTGGTGGCGATGTTCTCGCGGCTATCGATGAGCAGGCTGGCTGAGCCGGAAGGATCGGGGGAAATGTCGATGCCGAAGGCAGACGCGGGGGAGGTGATCCATTGTTGGACGAGGGCGGTGACGTCGAAGAGGTTGAGGCCCTGCACGGGGTTGATCTGAACAAAGGGCACGGCTGCAGGGGGAGCTGTAGCTTGTGTGGCGGTGAGTTCCTGGAAGGGGCCGATGAGGGTGGAGAGGCGGATGGGTCCGGCTGTAGCGATGCGATTGACGTGGAAGACAAGGGTTGCTTTGACGACCTGCGTGGGGCTCAGCCCGGGGGGAAGGGTGCTCAGGTCGAAGCGGAGCAAGGCGCGGTTGCCGGCGCCGATGGCGAGGTTCGGAAGGGCGCCGGCTTGCGGAGTGGTGGGACCGACGTGGACGTCGGCGGTGACGGGGAGATCGGCAGCGAGGGCTGCGCCCACCGTGAGTACAGTGAGTAACGTGGCAACGAATTTCATCACTGAGGGAAGCGGCAAATGACGCCGGATTCCTTCACCGCCGCCGATGGTGCGGCCGGCCCGCGCCCAGCAGCCCCAGAACGGCCAGTCCGCAGCCGAGCAGCAGCACCGGGCCCGGCTCGGGGACACCGGCGGCATTGGGATCGAAGTTGTGGTGGTAGTCCACCCCGGATGCACTCACCAGGATGTAGTTATCCACGGGCGATCCGTTCGCCGTGACGTTCTGGATGCCGGCCCAATAGAGGAGGTGCTCGACCGTCCCGATGGAGCCTGCGGGCAGCCCGCCGAAGAGCGTGCGGAGACCGGCGCGGTCGACGTTGCGCACCATGATCTCTCTGCCGGTTCCCCAGACGAAGTCTATCGTGATGGCGTGGACGGTATTGATGATTTCCTGATAGGCTCCGGTGGCGGGAAGCGCCGCGCCGCCCACCTCGAATTGGGGGACGAGGGTATCGTAGCCCGCAAAGTAGCGCACACCCGCGGCGCCGTAGCCCAGCCCGCCGAACAGGGTGCCCTGGGAGCCAAGCAGGAAGGTCAGTTCCCCTGGCTGTCCATCGAGCCCGGCGGCGGAAAATGTGAGAGTGTCGAACCATCCGGCGTCGGCATAGGCGGCGGTGCCGGTGGCGGGAAGAGCGTCTCCATTGGCGAATTCCGAGGCGATGCGCGCCGTCCCGACGGTGGCCGAGGCGGACGATGCGGCGGTGTTGTGGGCCGTCGTAGCGTAAATGGCCAGCGCAGTTTGCGGAGCGGTTCCGGGCGCCGCGCTGGTGATGGTTTGGCCAGTGGTAATGGCGTAGTTGTTGACGCCCGTGGCGCTGTAGCCGTTGCCCGTGTGGACGCCGGCGGTTGCCATGGCAAAGATGCCGTTGGGGCCGGCGACTCCATAGGGATGTTGAAACATGGAGCATTGCGCCGGTGTGAAAAGAAAGGCCCCCGCGAGGAGGGCGGTGATTTGCGGCTTCATCTCAAATCCTCCGAACCCAGTGATGCCGCAATGAGCTGGAAACGCCCATTGCGATAGAGTGTCGCCCCGTGGGGAATCGTCTGGGACGAGCAAGCCTCCTCTCGCCCGCTCCAGACGATGCCTTCCGGGGCTCTTACAGTACTGCGCAGGTTGGAGAAAAATCGCTCACGGAAAACGCGCGGCGGGCGCCGCAGGGGGGCAGGCACGGTAGGGCTTTTCGATGGATGGCGAAATGCGGTTTGGTTCGCCGCGCATGCCGATGGCGAGCAACCGGCAGGCGCGGGGCATATCTTTGAGAGTCACGTTTACCTCGGCGGCGGCGCTGATGGCGTCGATGGCCGTTCTCCAGACAGGACGATTGGCTGCTTTTGCCGGATCGATGGCCGCAGACAAAGACTCGATGGTGCGGGACCATTCGGCAACGCCTTTGCGGTCGCCGGTGAAGGCAAGAGCCCGCACATGGACTGCCGCCGCGCCGAGCAGACGGAGGACGGACTCGCCTGATTCTGGCGTCGCGGAGTGCACTTTGGCGGCCTGCACCGTAGCAGCACGGGAGTAAGGGAGAGCGGCGGCCGGGTTGCGGCGCACGAGCCAGGAATGAGCGAGGCGTTCATTGGCGAAGGCGAGGTCGCGCAGCAGGGGGAGACTGCGCGGATCGGCCTTGAGCAGCCCATCGAAGATTTCGGCCGCGCGGTGGAGGTTGGCCTGCGCCTGCGAAAAGCGGGCCAGTTCGATGTAGACGGTGCCGGTGCGGAGGAGGCTTTGAGCGAGGTCTAATTGGGCGCGCTTGTCGCTGCCGTCATTGCGGACGAGGGATTCGGCCATGCGTTGCATGGGTTCCAGGTATTCGAGAGCAGCAGGATAGTCCGGTTCGCCGCGGGCGCGGTTGCGCAGGTAGTCGCCGATGAGGCTGTAGGCGAGCATGAGGTTGCGCCGGTGTGTGTGATCGGCGGGATAGCGATCAGTGAGGATGCGCCGGATGTTTAGCGCCTGGCGGTACTGTGCGAGTGCCGCGTCGTAGCGGCCGCTTTTCTCGAATGCGTTGCCGAGGAGGCGCTGGGCGATGGAAAGCCTGCTGAGGTATGCGCCGTTGTCCGGTTCGAGGGCGACCAGCTTGCTGAGCGATGCCTGGGCTTTTTCGGCATGCAGGATGAGCGCGGAGAGGTCGGCGTCGCGGTTCAAGACCCGGGCCATGCCGTTGTGGAGGTGCGCGGAGATTTGGAGCACGGATTTTCCGCCGTGCCCTTCGACGGGCGCAAGGGCCTGGAGCGCCAGCCGCATGGCGGCGAGGGACTCGGCTAACTGGCCGCGGCCCCCCTGGACCTCGCCGATGCCGCCGTGGGCTTCGGCCAAGCTCAGCCGGAGGGGCACGCTGTCGCCCATGGGAATGCTCTCGAGGATGCGCACGGCTTTGCGGTAGCTGGTCAAGGCGCCGGCGGGATCGCCGAGGTTGCTTTGCAGGGGGTTGCCGAGCAGGTCTCCGATGCGAACGTAGCCGCTGGCCAATTCCGCCATCAGGTCAATGTCGCCGCGGCCCTCCTTTTCGAGTTCGGTGAGATAGGCGAGGCCCGTATCCACGACGAAGCGGCGGGTCTCCATGGATCCGGGGAGGGGCCGGATGCGCTCGTTCAGCTCAAAGAGGAACACCTTGGCGAGTTTGCGGGTCTGCTGAAAGCGGCGTTCGGCGCGGCGGGCTTGTATGAGTGTGGAGACAACGCCGGCGATGAGGGACAGTACTGCAAAGGCAGCCACGAGGGAAGCGCCGCGGTGGCGCGAGAGGAACTTGCGGGCGCGGTAGACGAACCTATCGGGACGGGCATCGACGGGATAGCCTTCCAGGTGGCGTTGTATGTCCTCAGAGAAGTGGCGGACGTTGGCATAGCGGCGTTCCGGCTCCTTGTGCATGGCCTTGAGGACGATGTTGTCCAGATCACCGGCAAGCCGGCGGGCAAGGCGCGGGGCGGCGGCGCTGGGAGGTTCGATGGGGGCGATGCAAACGGCATGCTCGATCTCAGCGGGGGTGTAGGTTTCGAGACGGTGCGGCTTGACGCCGGTGAGCATGCGATAGAGGACGGCGCCGAGGGAGTAGATGTCGGCCGCCGTGGCGGCGCGCTGGCCTCTCACCTGCTCCGGGCTGGCGTAGTCGGGGGTGAACATGGCCGCGCCGGGCACGGTGTAAGTCTGCTCGGCGATGCCGGAGGAGGGGTCGAGTACTTTCGCCAAGCCGAAGTCGAGCAACTTCGGCGTGCCCTCGGCCGTGACAAGAATATTCTGGGGTTTGATGTCGCGGTGAATGACGAGGTTCGAATGAGCATACTGCACGGAGGCGCAAACCATGCGGAAGAGGCGCAGGCGGGCCTCGATGTCCAAGGCGTGGCGGTCACAGAAGTCGATGATGGGGACGCCATCGACAAACTCCATGACGAAGTAGGGACGGCCGCCGGCGGTAGCGCCGCCATCGAGCAAACGGGCAATGCCGGGGTGTTCCAAGCCGGCGAGGATCTGGCGTTCGGCTTGAAAGCGGGCAATGAGCAGCGCCGTGTCCATGCCTTGCTTAATCAGCTTGACGGCGACCTGCTTGTGGAACTCGTCGTCATCGCGCACGGCGCGGCATACAAGGCCCATGCCGCCGCGCCCGACAACTCCGGTGATGCGGTAGGCCCCGATGCGCCGGCCGAGGAACGCTTCCGCTTCTTCATTCACCAGGTTGGCTGCGACGCCTCCGACGATGGAGCCGATGCTCGAGGCCTCGACGGAATGGGCGAGGAGCGATTCAACCTCCTCGCGCAGTGCGGTGTCGCCGGCGCAGGCTTGCGCCAGATACGCCTCGCGAGCGGGGCCTTCGAGGGCGATGGCGGATTGATAGACGTGCTCGATGGTCCGCCAGCGCTCCGGAGTCATGGCGTCCCTCCGGAGTTCAGGGCGCGGTGGAGCCAGGCTTCGGCGAGGCGCAGTTCGCGCCGCAGGGTAGCGACGGAGAGGCCCATCAGGCGGGCTGTTTCATCGATGCGCATGCCGGCGAAGTAGCGCAGTTCGACGGCTTGCGCCTTGCGCGGGTCGAAGGCGGCCAACTGGTGAAGGGCCGTGTCAAGGGCGATGAGGTCGGCCGAGCGTGGCGCGGGTACGGGGGGATCGACATCTTCGATGAGGACACGCACGCCTCCGTCGCGCTTTGCGGCGCGGTGCTTGCGGGCGTGATCCACCAGTACCTGGCGCATGAGGCGCGAGGAGAAGGCAAAGAAGTGCGCGCGGGAATCCCACTCCGGCGTCTGGCCGCCGATGAGGCGGAGGTAGGCTTCGTTGACGAGGGCGGTGGGCTGCAGGGTATGCACGCGCCGTTCTCCATCGAGGTAGGCGGCGGCGATGCGATGCAGTTCCCCGTACACCAAGGGAGCAAGTGATGCAAGGGCGGACTCGTCGCCCTGGCTCCACCGGAGAAGGAATCTGGTGATGTCGTGAGACTCCGGAGTCATAACCGCCCGCTCCGAGAC
>JAEUQG010000501.1 GCA_016789755.1 Bryobacterales bacterium | reverse complement strand
GCGGCGAGGCCACGCTGTTCACCGATCCGCGGTATACGTTTCAGGCTGGGGCGGAGTGCGATTGCAAGGTGGCAATTACGAAGAATCATCTGCTGCCGGCGGTGGTGGCGACGGTGAAGCGGAAGAAGTTGAAGCGGGTGGGAGTGGAGCGGGAACGGCTGACGTTTCTGACGTACGATTTTCTGCGGGAGAAGCTGCCGCTGGGGACGGAGATGGCGGCGGTGACGGGGGCGGTGGAGACGTTGCGGATGGTGAAATCGGCGGATGAATTGAGGCGTATCCGGCGGTCGGTGGAGACGAACTCGAAGGCGTTTGGGGCGGCGATGGGGCGGATGAAGGTGGGGATGCGGGAGAACGATCTGGCGGCGGAACTGGATTTCCAGATGAGGCGGCACGGGGCGGAGGGGTGCGCGTTCGAGACAATTGTGGCATCGGGGGCGAGGTCGGCGTTGCCGCACGCGCGGCCGACGTTGAATCGGATCGAGGCCAATCAGTTACTATTGGTAGACATGGGTTCGAGCCAGGACGGCTATGCGAGCGATATGACACGGACGGTGTTCGTAGGCTCGGCGAAGCCGGAATGGAAGCGCCGGTACCGGGCGGTGCTGGAAGCGCAGTTGGCTGCGATTGCGGCGATTCGGGCCGGAGTGGCGGCAAGCAAACCGGACCGGGAGGCGCGGAGAGTGCTGGCCGGACACGGGCTGGACAAGGAGTTTACCCACTCCACGGGCCACGGGTTGGGGCTGGAGATACATGAGGCGCCGCGGATCGGCAAGAAAGAGAAGACCCTTCTGCAGGCAGGAATGGCGATCACGGTGGAGCCTGGGATTTATTTGAAGGACCAAGGAGGCATCCGCATCGAGGATACCGTTGTGGTGACGGAAACCGGGTGCGAGATTTTGACTCCGACTACTAAGGATTTAACGGTTTTCTGATCAATGACCCTTGACGAAATCAAAGAAATCATCCAACTGCTGAACGAAAGCGGGATGGCGGAAATCGAAGTACAGCGCGGGGAGAACCGCGTATGGATCAAGCGGCCCGGGCAGGAGGTGCAGGTAGCGGCGGCACCGATGCCGGCGGCTGCGCCGGTGGCTTATGCGCCGGTAGCGGGTCCGGTTGTGCCGCAATTGCCGGCGGCGAAGCCGGAAGAGACACTGCCGGTGGTGAAGGCGCCGATCGTGGGCACGTTCTACGAGTCGCCGTCGCCGGGGGCATCGGCATTTGTGAAGCCTGGCGATACGGTGCAGGCGGGGCAAGTGCTGTGCATCATCGAATCGATGAAGCTGATGAATGAGATTGAAGCCGAGGCTTCGGGTGTGATCGTGGCGAAACTGGTGCCGAACGGGAAGCCGGTGGAATACGGCGAAGCGCTGTTCACGTACAGGCCTCTGTAGTCATGTTTCAAAAGATCCTGATCGCAAACCGCGGCGAGATCGCATTGAGGGTGATCTGCGCCTGCAAGGAGTTGGGGATTGCGACCGTGGCGGTATATTCGGAGGCGGACCGCAACAGCCTGCATGTGCGGTTTGCCGATGAAGCGGTGTGCATCGGACCGGCGAAGAGCGCGCGGAGTTATCTCGACATCCCGTCGGTGATCAGCGCGGCGGAGATCACGAACGCGAATGCGATTCATCCGGGGTACGGGTTCTTGAGCGAGAACGCGGACTTTGCGGAAGTGTGCCAGATGTCGGGGATCACGTTCATCGGGCCGAATCCGGATGTGATCAAGCTGATGGGATTGAAGCAGCGGGCGCGGGAGGCGATGAAGCAGGCCGGCGTGCCGACGCTGCCGGGATCGGACGGGATTCTGCCGTCGCCGGAAGAAGCGGTGGTGTTGGCGGAGCAGATCGGGCTGCCGGTGATGATCAAGGCATCGGCGGGCGGGGGCGGGCGAGGGATGCGCGTGGTGCGGACGGCGGAGGAACTGCCGAATCTGTACGCGCAGGCATCGGCGGAAGCGGCGGCGGCGTTTTCCAACGGCGATTTATACATGGAGAAGCTGGTGGAGTTGCCGCGGCACATCGAGTTTCAGGTGCTGGCGGATCAGCATGGGAACGTGGAAGTGCTGGGGGAGCGCGAGTGTTCGCTGCAGCGGCGGCATCAGAAGATTATTGAAGAAGCACCGTCGCCGAGCGTGACTCCGGAGCTGCGGGAGCGGATTATCAGCTCGCTGAAGAAGGCGATGAAGGATACGGGGTACACGAACGCGGGGACCGTCGAGTTTCTGATGGACCAGACGGGGAAGTTGTATTTCATCGAAGTGAATGCGCGGGTGCAGGTGGAGCATCCGGTGACGGAGTTTGTTACCGGAATCGACATTGTGAAGAGCCAGATCCGGATTGCGGCGGGGGAGAGGCTGGACGAAATTCTGGGGGGACCAGTGACGTTGCGCGGGCATGCGATCGAGTGCCGGATCAACGCCGAGCATCCGGAGACGTTCGCCCCTTCGCCGGGACGTGTAACGGCGATGAACGTGCCGGGGGGCATTGGAGTGCGGGTGGATACGGCGGCGTATACGGACGGAGTGATTCCGCCGTATTATGATTCGATGATTGCGAAGCTGATCACGCACGGGCGGGATCGCGATGAAGCGATTGCGAGAATGCGGCGGGCGCTGGACATGTTCGTGGTGGAGGGAATCCATACATCGATTCCGCTGCATCAGCGGATTTTGGTGGATCCGGAGTTCCACAGCGCGGATTTTCACACGAGTTGGTTAAACAAATTCATGCCACAGGCGAAGGCGCGGGCTTAAGGCGCGCGCTGTCCGGAGAGAGAATCGATGCAAGCCAAAGACGAATGCAAAGGCCGGCTGCGTAGCCGCAACTGGTTCGACAATGCGGCGAATCCGGGGATGACCTCGATTTACCTGGAGCGTTTTCCGAACTACGGGTTGACGCGCGAGGAGATGCAATCGGGGAAGCCGATTATCGGGGTGGCGCAATCGGGGAATGACATTTCGGCTTGCAACCGGCATTTTCTGACGCTGGTGGACCGCATACGGGATGGGATTCGCGACGCGGGCGGGATTCCGTTCGTGTTTCCGACGCATCCGATTCAGGAGAGCTGCCGGAGACCGACGGCGGCGATCGACCGTAACCTGTTTTATCTGGGGCTGGTGGAGGTGCTGCACGGCACTCCGATGGATGGCGTGGTGCTGACGACGGGTTGCGACAAGACGACTCCCGCGAGTTTGATGGCGGTGGCGACGGTAAATATTCCGGCGATTGTGCTGTCGGGCGGGCCGATGATGAACAGCTACTACAACGGCAAGCTGGCCGGGAGTGGGATGGCTGTGTGGGAAGCGCGGCGGATGTACGCCGGTGGGGAGATCACGCTGGATCAATTCATGGAGATGGTGGCGAGTTCGGTGCCGAGCGTGGGGCACTGCAACACGATGGGTACGGCGACGACGATGAACTCGCTGGCCGAGGCATTGGGGATGTCGTTGACGGGATGCGCGGCGATTCCGGCTCCGCATAAGGACCGGGCGCAGATGGCATACTTCACGGGGCGGCGCATTGTGGAGATGGTGAAGGAGGACTTGACGCCGAGCAAGATCATGACGCGGAAGGCGTTCGAGAATGCGATTGTGGTGAATTCGGCGATCGGCGGATCGACGAATGCGACGACGCATTTCATCGCGGTGGCGCGGCATATGGGCGTGGAATTGAAGCTGCAGGATTGGGAGACGGTGGGGCATGAGATTCCGCTGCTGGTGAATTTGCAGCCGGCGGGCGAGTTTCTGGGAGAGGAATATCATCGGGCGGGCGGCGTGCCGGCGGTGGTGGGGGAACTGATTGCGGCGGGCAAGATTCACACGGACGCGCTGACGGTGAATGGCAAGACGATGGGCGAGAATTGCTCGTCGATGCGGAGCCTGAACGAGAACGTGATCCGGCCTTACGATAGGCCTCTGATGAAGAACGCGGGGTTCCTGGTGTTGACGGGGAACCTGTTCGATTCGGCGATCATCAAGACGTCGGTGATCGGGGAGGAGTTCCGGCAGCGGTTTCTATCGACGCCGGGCGATGAGGATGTGTTCACGGGGCGGGCGATTGTGTTTGAGGGACCGGAGGATTATCACGAGCGGATCAATGACGCGTCGTTGAACATCGATGAGCATTGTGTGCTGGTGATCAGGGGAACGGGTCCGGTGGGGTATCCGGGCGCGGCTGAGGTAGTGAACATGCTGCCACCGGACGAGTTGGTGAAGAAGGGTGTGAGCAAG
>JAEUQG010000393.1 GCA_016789755.1 Bryobacterales bacterium | reverse complement strand
CGCGACACCCCCCACACCCGCAGGAGGCGCCGCCGCCTGCCGTCCCGCCGGTTGCGTAGTCTGCTAACCATACGGCAGCCTGATGCCGTCGATACTCACCGCGCCCGGCTGCGGCATTTGCTGCGGCAGTATCCGCTTAGTCCCCGCCGTCGCCGCCACCGTCGCAAATTCCGCCGCATCGGCATCGATTCCCGCCACGCCAATCCCGCCCACCATCAGTCCGTTCTTGAACAGCGGCAATCCGCCCGGCACCGTCGTCACGCCCTTCGATGGCCCGTCATTCGCCAGGTTCCGCGCCGGCGGCACGTCCTTCCCTGGCAGGAACGCCGCATTGAATCCGCACCCCCGATTCGTATTCTCAATCCCAAACAACGCCGCCGCCGGCTGATTCGGAACCTGCGGAAAATTCTCCCTGCTGATCGTGCGAATCGTGCGCGACGACAACGGCGCCTGATTGTGCGAAAAGAACGCCCCCGTCCGCGCCAGCGATAACGCCGTCTCCACCGCATCGTCCGATGCCTGCGTCTTGCGGTACACCGCCAAAGGCCGCCCCGCCCGGTCGACAACGACAATCGCCATCCGCCCATCGTCAATCGCCCCCGCCGCCCGCTGCACCAGCCCCGCCACTTCCGCCGCCAACAACTGCGCCGCATCCGGCGTACCGCTGATCACTGTCGTCGCCACATTGCTTCGCGCCCCCGCCCCATCGCGCAACGCCACTTCAACAAAACTCCCGGAAATGTTTTCCGGCACCGCAAACTCCACCCGGTCCCCATCCACCGTACCCGCCACCGCCAGCGCATCCAGCATCACTTCCATACCCTCGCCCGCATGCTCCGCCAGCGCAATTAGCTTCTCCCCCGCCACCGCCGGAGCCTCATCCGTCACCGCCTCCCCAGTCGCCGCATGCAGCAACACCGCCCGCGTCACCCCGCCCTTGGCCTCCGTCCGCAACACCGGTTGCGCCCACGCCAAGGAAGCTAGTTCCAACAGCAACAGCCACCGCATTTACTTACCCCCCTTCGGCGGCACCGCGGCACGGTCCGTCACCATATACAACTTCCCATCCTTCAAATACAGCTTCTGCATTTCTTTGTCATTGAACGGTCGCGATCCCCGCCGCCCGAACACAGCCACCTGATTCCCCGACTCGTCCACCGCCCGGTCCCGATCCAATCCCTTCGACAACGCCCGCGCCTCGCCCTTCGTACGGAACGTCGCAATCAACTCCGGCGTCATCTCCGGACTGAATCCCCACATCCCCGCGCTCTTCACCGGCGACGTCATCTGCAGCACCCGCAGCCCATTCTTCCCATCGGCCAGATACGCAAACACACTCGCGTTCGTCATGCCCACGCGTACCGCATGCGTATCGTTGATCTTGCCCCCGGCGTTGTAGAACTTCGGCGCACCCGGCTTCTCCGGATTCTCCACATCCACCATCGCCAGCCCTTCATGCCCCGCCGCGATATACGCATACGTGCGAGCCACGTAGATATCCTTCGCTTCCTTCAGCCTCACCGATGCCTTCACCACCGGCGCCGCCGCATCCGTAATATCCACGGCCTTCATCCCCTCCGCATCCAGCACGAACGCATAGCGGAACTGCACCGCCGCATGCCCCGCCCCCCGTAACGGCACCGTCGAGACAATCCGCGGAGTCGCCGGTTTGTCGATATCCACCGTCACCAGCCCCGCATCGCACGACACATACGCGTAGCGCCCCGCAATCACCACATGATTCGCGCCCTGCAGCGCATTCCCCGGATTGAACGTCACCGCCCGCTTCAAGAAGTTATTCCGCGGATCGCCGTCGAGCAGCGTCGCCGCATTGATCAGAATCAGCCCTTCCTGCCGGTCCGCCACATACAGAAACGCATACAGCAGATGCACCGGCTGCTCCTCATTCAGCGGATCGCGCTTCCGCGCCGGGTCCACGCCCAGCGTCGTCGGCGATGCAATCCACGCCGCATCCTTCGTCGCCACCCGGAAACGCTGCCCCAGCGGCGACACCGGAGCCGTCACAATCCGCTCCGCAATCGCCTTGTTGTCGATGTTCGCCACGTCGTAAATCTCCACGCCGTGCTTGCCCTTCGCCGCGTACAGATACTCCCCGCGCAATTGCACCGATTGCACATCCTCGCCGTGATGGTGATGATGCTCATGCAACTCGCGCCCCTCCTTCTCGAACTTCGCGTAATTTTCCGGATACGCCAGCTTGTGCAGATAGCTCCCAATCACCGCCTGCGGCTCATCGCGCTCCGTCACCACCGCCGCCTCAATTCCGTGCTTGCCTTCCCCGATGTAGATATACCGTCCCAAGAAATTGACGAAATTCGTCCCTTGCAACAGCAGTTGCGCCATCCACGCGTTGTTGTCGTTCGCCGCCGAAACATGGCAATCCGTACACGTCCGCGTCTCGCGCGTCCGCACCGTATGCGGAAAGTGCGGATTGAACGCCTGCCCCGAATAGCCTTCCGCCGAAATCGTCTGCTGCTGCGAATACAGCCACTCCCGGTTCGCGTTTTGCGAGCCCACCAGAATCGCGCTCGACGATCGCACCGGAGCCACCTTCTGCCCCTTCACCGTCGAATCCAACCCCAGCATGAACACATCGTCCCGCAGCACCTGGAAGTTATAGCTGGTGAAGTTGCGCGTGTCCGGATCGCCCGACCAGTGCAACTGGGGCCGCTTTGCATTCGCCTTCATCGTCAAATGGCATCCGAAGCAACTCGTCATCCACGACGTGTGGCACGAATAGCACGACATCTTGTCGTTCGTATGCGCCAACGCGCCCTGCGTATCCCCCCACGTCCGGTTGTCTTTCTGAATCGTCTTCGCCAGCCGCGCCTTCTCGTTGTAGTTGTAGCTCCCCGGCTTCAAAGAATCCATCACCTGCGAAACCACCCACTCTTTATCCGCCTCCACCATTGACCGCTGCAGCAACTTCTCTCCGCTCCACTCAAACCGCTTCGCCCCAAACGGAGTCCGCAACAGCGCCAGATTGTGCGCAGGCGTCGGCGATGCCGGCCCGCTCGTCTTCAACGTCGCACGAGCCGTCGCCGTCCCATGGCAATCCACGCATTCAATCTCCACCGCCGCCCGTGCCTCGCCATATAACTTCCCGTTCCCATGCGCGTCCTGCTCGAAATGACAGTCCGTGCAATGCATCCCTTTTTCCAAATGGATGTCTTTCAGATGCACCGCCTTCTCGAACTTCCGCGGATCGTCGTGCGCCACCGGCTTGTCTTCGCCGTCCAACAACGTCCCCTTGCGGTCATGCTTGAACACCGCCCGGTACACCCACCCATGCCCGTGAAAATCCGCGAACTGCGTC
>JAEUQG010000104.1 GCA_016789755.1 Bryobacterales bacterium | reverse complement strand
CCTTGCCCTGCCGATGATTCTCTACTTCCACCGCCTGTCCATTTCGGGAGTCACCGCCAACCTCATCGTCACTCCCATGCTCACGCTCGCCGTGCCCACCGGATTGCTCGCCGTCGCCACCGGCTGGGCTTGGCCCGTCTGGTTGACCGGCGCCCTCGTCAGCGCCGCCGGCCGCATCGCCCACTGGCACGCCCGATGGGACCCCGGCTGGCGAGTCCCCGATCCGCCACTCTGGGTTGCCGCCACGCTTATCGCTGCACTCCTCGCCTTAGCCCTCTGGCGGAAACGCTGGCTTCTCGTCCCCGCCCTCGCCCTCATCGCACTCGCAGTCTGGCACCCCTTCGAGCCACGATCCGTCAAAGGCGCCCTCGAACTCACCATGCTCGATGTCGGCCAAGGCGAAGCCTTGCTCATCGGTTTTCCTTCCGGCCAGTGGATGATGGTCGACGGCGGAGGCATCCCCGTTTTCGGCAACCGCCCCGCCTCCACCCGAATGGACATCGGCGAGGATGTCGTCAGCCCCTATCTCCTCACCCGAGGCATCCGCCGCATCGACTACGCCGTCTCCACCCACCAGCATGACGATCACGCCGCCGGGCTCGCCGCCGTCATCGAAAACTTCCGCCCGCGCGAACTCTGGACCGGCGCCACTCCCCCCAGTGATGCCTGGTCAACCCTCCTCCGCGCCGCGGCCCGCCACTCCGTGCGCATCGTCCCCCTCCATCGCGGCCACCGCCAAACCATCGCCGGAGTCGCCATCGAAACCCTCAGCCCCTCCCTCGAATACCAGCCCCGCTCCACCGCCGCCAATAACGATTCCCTGGTCCTCCGCCTCACCTACGGAGCCCATTCTTTCCTCCTCACCGGCGACATCGAGCGCGCCGGCGAACACGCCATGCTCGACGGCCTCACCCCCGTCTCTGTCCTCAAAGTGGCCCACCACGGCAGCAAAACATCCACCACCGGTGTCTTCCTCGATGCCGTTCAGCCCGCCTTCGCCCTCATCTCCGCCGGCAAAGACAACATGTTCCGCCACCCCCACACAGAAGTACTCCAGCGTCTCTCTGCCCGCCACATTGCCGCCTTCCGGACAGACGATTGGGGACTCGTCACCATTCGCAGCGACGGCCGCAAGCTAGCCCTCCAAAGCAACCGCTGGCGCACCGCCGACTAGCCCGCCCCGTCTCCCTTCTTCCGTCTCTTGTCTCCCGTCTCTCCCGCCTTATTTCCCCCCCTGCCCAAACCGCAACACATTCCCGCTCGGATCGTACACCTCAAACTCCACCATCTTCCACGGCTTTTCTTCTATGTCGCCCAGCCGTTCCACGCCCGCCGCCGCAAACTCCGCGTGCAACGCCTGGATATCGCCGGTGTGCAGGTAGCACCCCCCGCTTTCCACCCGCGCATGCGACGCGAACAGATGAATCTGCACATGATCCCGCGTCAGAATCGCATACTGATCGTTACGCGACCGTACCGCAAACCCAAGCTGCGAATAAGACGCAATGGATTCCTCCAAATTCAGCGCCGGCAGTGTCGGAATCGAAGACCGGATCAGCCCCGGAGTCCGCGGCACATCCGTGCTTTGCGCCTCATCGGCCGCTTCCGGACCCGCCGCCTTTGCCTCCTTGATGCGCACTTGCGCCTGTTCGACGTGCTCCTGTGGCACTTTCACCTGGAACGGCAGATTGGGCAGGGCCGAAGATCCCACCAGCACCGCGGGTATGTCGCTCGCCTGCAGGATGCTGTGGATGGCAATGGCCTCCATCTCCGCCTCTGTGCCGATGGCCTCGAATACCGAAACCAGGTCCAGGTCATGAGAAGTATCGGGTTCCATGGCTCTACGATAACGCCATGTGCCTTGCGAGTGTTAGTGAAATCGGAATCCCGCCGGCTTTCCGCATCCGCTTCACGATACCCCGAATACTACCGATGAGCTAAGTGATCGTGTCGATACACGCCAATCGCATCCAGCTGACCATCGGCGCCGGTCTTTGCGGCCTGCTCTGTAATCTGCTTCCCTACACATTGCGCGATGGGGTGCATTTGTATTGGGGCGGCGTCTTCCCTCTTCTGGCCTCCATCGCCCTCGGGCCGCAATTCGGCCTGCTCGCCGCTCTCCTGTCCCAATTGCCCGCCACCATCCTCGGCGTCCACCCTCTCTTCCCCGTCAGTTCCGCCCTCGAAGCCCTCGCCATCGGCTACGTCGCCCGCCGCGCCCAGAACTGGCAGCACGGCGAAGGCATCTTCTGGACCGCGTTCGCCTTCCCTCTGCTCACCATCGGCCTCTTCTTCGCTCTCCCCGGCCACCCTCTCATGCCCTGGGCCGTCCTCCTCGCCGCTCCCCTCCAGGCCATCCTCAACGTCGCCCTCGCCATCATCGTCCTCAACGTCCTTGGCGACCGCGAGATCTTCCGCTTCAAACTCGATCTGGCCCACGTGCGCACCATCCGCCTCCAACTCCTCAGCGGCATGATTGTCGCCGGCATCGCCCCCTTCGCCTTTCTCACCATGGAGCAGGCCAAGCAGGATGAACGCTCCCAACGCCTCGCCACCACCCACCGCATGCGTGACATCGCCCTGCAATCCTCCCGTGAAATCGGCAGCTACATCCGCCAACACCGCACCGCCATCGTCTCCACCGCCCTTGCTCTCGAAAACGGCGCCTGGAAGGATGCGCAGCAAGCACAGGAGTTGCTCGCCCGCCATCATCAACTTTACCCCGGTCTCCTGACCCTTCTCTTCACCGACGCCGATGGCCTCATCCAGGCCTCCCACCCGCTCTACGACCGCGAGGGCCGCCGCATTCCCGCAGCCGGCATCTCCGTTGCGGGCCGCCCCTACTTCCAACAGCCGAAACAGAACGGCCAATCGTATGTCTCCGGCGCCTTTCGCGGCAAAGGCTTCGGCGCCGACCCCATTGTTGCTATCAGCGCCCCTGTCCGTGACCAGGCAGGCCGCTTCGCCGGGGTCGTCGAAGGCTCGCTCGATCTCCACGATTTCCTCGCCTGGGCTCAGGAACTCGAGCATCGCGAAGGCGTCCGCGCCGTCCTCCTCGATCAGGACAACGTCACCGTCTTCGCAAGCCCTGCCATGGGCCTGCGATTCCTCGACCCCGTAGATGGCCCCAAACTCGCCGCCCTGCGCCAGGAAAGTACTAACTTCTCCCACCTCGCCACGCTTTCCGGCCACAACTGGCGCCTGCTCCTACTCCGTCCCATCCACCAGTTCCTCGACGCCGCTGCCATCGTCTACCGCCGCACCGCCCTCTGGACCCTCGCCGCCATCCTCCTTGCCATCGCCCTGGTGCACTTCGCCGGCGAGTTCGTCAACGCCCCCATCGAAGCCGTCGTCCAAAAGCTTCGCTCCATGCCCATGGACGCCCCTCATCCCGTCGAGATGAAACTCCCCATGGGCGCCCCCCGCGAAATCGAAGGCCTCGCCCGCAACCTCGAAATCATGTCCGCCGGCCTCGCCGAATCCTACCACGGCATCCGCGAATCGCTCGACGAACGCATGCGCCTCAATGAGGAACTCACCCGCCTCTTCGGCGAACTGAAACAAAAAGCCGCCGATCTCACCCAGGCCAAGCTGCGCGCCGAAGAGGCCAACCACGCCAAAGCCGCCTTCCTCACCAATATCAGCCACGAAATCCGCACGCCCATGAACGGGCTCATGGGCATGCTCGCCATCCTTCAGGACAGCCACCTCAATGAGGAACAGCAACGCCGCGTCCAACTCGCTCAGGATTCGGCCAGTTCCCTATTGGCCCTGATGAACGACATGCTTACCTTCTCCCCCGGCGATGGCGGCAGCGCCGAGGTTGCCCGCGTCGAGTTCGTCCCCTCCGCTCTGGTGGAAAGCATCTTCAACACCTACCAGAACCGCGGCCAGGACCGCGGCGTGCAGATGTCCATGTACGTCGACCCCTCCGCCAAGGACCTCTACCTCGGCGACCCCGCCCGCATCTCCCAGGTCCTCACTCAACTCGTCAATAACGCCCTCAAATTCACCCACCGCGGCAGCATTCGAGTCGCCCTGCTCGGTAAGAACACCCTCGACGATGGCCGCGAGTTCCGCTTCGAGGTCAGCGACACCGGCATCGGCGTCCCCGCTGCTCTCCAACCCCGCGTCTTCGATCCCTTCACCCAGGCCGATTCCAGCCTTACCCGCCGTCACGGCGGTGCAGGTATCGGCTTAGCCGTGTGCAAGAAAATCGTCGGCTTCCTCGGCGGCACTATGGGCATGCGCAGTTCCGAGGG
Source organism: Bryobacterales bacterium (assembly GCA_016789755.1). GTDB lineage: Bacteria > Acidobacteriota > Terriglobia > Bryobacterales > Bryobacteraceae > CADEFT01. The sequence continues at coordinate 9,515 of JAEUQG010000104.1, read as the reverse complement.
CATTGGTTCCGTCTTCTGGTTCCAAATCCCCCTCACTCGCGCCCGAAAAGGAACGGCCACGCCCTCCCGCGACCCGGTCGAAGCCGCGTCTTCCGCTCCCGAAACGCTCCGCCCCCGCATCCTCATCGTCGAAGACAACGCCGTCAACCAAAAGGTCGCCTGCCGCCTCGTCGAACGCGGCGGCTTCGACTACGAGATCGCCGGCAACGGCCGCATCGCCATCGAGCGCCTGGAAGCTTCCTCCTACGACGCCATCCTCATGGATTGCCAGATGCCCGAAATGGACGGCTACCGCGCCACCGAGGAAATCCGCAAGCGTGAAAACGGTGCCCAGCGCGTCCCCATCATCGCTATGACCGCCCACGCCATGGAAGGAGACCGCGAACGCTGCCTCCAGTCCGGCATGGACGACTACCTCACCAAACCCGTCAACCGCCAGGAGCTCCTCTCCGTCCTCCACCGCTGGATCGGCCGCTTCAAAGACACCACTGCCCCTAACTCCGCGGCCGGAACGTCACCGCACCTTCCGAAGCCGACGACACCGTAGCGCAATACTTTGCAAATACTCCGGTCTCGTACCGCGGCGCCGGCGCGCTCCATTCCTTCATCCTCGCCGCCAGCTCTTCCTCCGGCACTTCCACGTCGATCGTCGCCTTCGCAATGTCGATATTCACCACATCGCCTTCCCGCAACGCCGCGATCGGCCCGCCATTGGCCGCCTCCGGAGCCACATGGCCCACCATGAACCCCCGCGTCGCCCCGCTAAAACGCCCGTCCGTGATCAGCGCCACCGATTCCGATAGCCCCGCCCCGACAATCGCCCCAGTTACCCCCAGCATCTCCCGCATGCCAGGACCGCCCCGCGGCCCTTCATACCGGATCACCACAATATCCCCCGCCTGAATCTTCCCCCCCGTCACCGCCTGCATCGCTTCTTCTTCGCAATTGAACACCCGAGCCGGTCCCCGCTGCCCCTTGCGCTCAATTCCCGTCACCTTCAGCACGCACCCTTCCGGCGCCAGCGAACCGCGCAGAATCGCCAGCCCGCCGCTCGACTTGATCGGAGCGCTGAGCGGCTTGATCACATCCTGGCCCGCCGTCTCCTTCGCCTGCGCAGCCTCTTCCCCGAACGTCTTTCCCGTTACGGTCATGCACGACGCATCGGCATAGCCGCCGTCCAGTAGCCGCTTGGCAATCACCGGAATCCCGCCCGCCGTATCCACATCCACGGCTACGTACTTCCCGGCCGGCTTCAAATCCACCAGCAGCGGCGTACGCTGCGAAATCGTCTGGAAATCCTCCATTTGCAGCGGCACTCCGGCCTCGCGAGCCATCGCCAGCAAATGCAGCACAGCGTTCGTCGATCCCCCCGAGGCCGCCACCGACGCAATTGCGTTCTCAAACGCTGCCCGCGTGCAGATATCGCGAGGCTTCAAATCCTTCTTCACCGCGTTCAGCATCCACTCGCCAGCCGCGCGGCACACATCCAGTTTGCGTGGATCCACCTGCGGCACCGATGCACTCCCGAACGGCGACAGCCCGATAATCTCCATCACCGTCGCCATCGTGTTCGCCGTAAACTGTCCCCCGCACGCCCCCGCCCCCGGACACGCATGATCCTCAATCGCCAGCAACTCTTCATTCGATATCCGCCCCGCCGCGTTCGCTCCCACCGCCTCGAACACATCCTGAATCGTCAGGTCCCGGCCCTTGTACTTGCCCGGCATGATCGACCCGCCGTACAGCACCAGTCCCGGCACATTCAACCGCAGCAGCGCCATCGCTGCCGCCGGAATCGTTTTGTCGCACGCTACCAGCGCCACAATGCCGTCGAACATGTAGCCGCGCGCCGTCAACTCAATCGAATCGGCAATTACTTCGCGCGATACCAGAGAGGCTTTCATCCCCTCCGTCCCCATCGTCACCCCGTCGCTAATCGCAATTGTGTTGAACTCCATCGGAGTCCCACCCGCCTGCCGGATCCCCTCCTTCACCTTTACCGCGAAATCGCGTAGGTTGTAATTGCAGGGCATGGTCTCGATCCACGTGTTCGCGATGCCGATAATCGGCTTCCGCAAATCTTCATCCGTGAAGCCTATGGCTTTCAGCATGGAACGCGCCGGAGCACGGTCCCGTCCCTGGGTGATCGTGTAGCTGCGAAGCGGCAAAACTTCTCTCCTGAAAGATGTCGATTATTTGATTTCTTTACTCTGGGCGTTGGCCGGTTCCTGGCCCCAGTTCTCGCGGATGACCAGCGTCTGATCGGAGAAGAACGTCCTCCGCCCCGTATTGCCGAAGGCCACCGGAATCGCCACCACCGTGTAGCCCTGCGGCCCGCCCGTCACGGTGAAGTTATAGCCCGACTTCGACCCCGCTGCCAGCTCGCCCGGAATCAAGTCCGCCGACGCCGGCCCGGCCTGTCCGCTCGATGGCGGCCCTAACTCCTGTATCGTCGTCGCATACTTGCCGAACTGCGAAAAATACTGTGTCTGCCCCGTATGTATCGTGGTGATCGTCCGGATCGCCGCCATCTCGTGCGCGGCCATCCGTTGCTGGTTGATCTTCGGAATCGCGATCGAGGCGATGACCAGAATAATCGCCACCACAATCATGATCTCGATCAGCGAAAAGCCGCGGTTGCGGCGCCGGTTCTCTGCAATCGGAGGAAGAGACATAGGTACCTCTCAGTGTATGACGTTACCACACGCCGATTCGTGCAGCCGGCCCCTCTCTTACTGGCAAGAGAAACTCCCCTCCTCGTTCGGATTCCCCTTCCCGTCATACACCGCCTTCTGCGGATACGGACAAAGCGGCCGCGAAAAATCCGCCTGCGCCCCATGCCCCACAATCTTCTCCGGAGCCTTCCCCTCCTCTACCCACTGCTCCAGCGCCGCCACAATGTTCCGGCTCGCCTCGTGCGGAGCGTTGTTGCCGTTCCCAAACCGGTTCGGACCCGCGCCCCCACCGCAATGCCCCATCCCAGGCACCATGAACAACCGGAAGAAATCCTGCACCGGCGCCTTCGCCTCCGTTCTCCCATCTGGAAACCGCCCCAGAAACCGCGCCACGTTCTCGTAGTAGTCGATTGAGCTGTACGCCGAAATCGCCCCATCCGCCCAACCGTGATACATCAGCAGCCTCCCGCCGTTGGCCCGGAACGACCGCAGATCCGGATTGTTCGAGTTGATATGTGCCCCCGCCTTTTGATCTCCATAAGCCACATCCGAATCGAACTCCATCGACAGATAGTTCCAATTCGGATCCTCGTACACCGCCTGCCCGAAGAACGAGAGCCCGAAATTCATCTGAATCGATCGTGCCGGTGGCTTGCCCAGTATCCAATTCGCCCACTCGTTCCCGATCGCCTCGGTCGACGGCGGATACCCCGGGTAAATCTGCTTGCCCGTGCGCGGATTGCGCGGTCCGGAGTAGATCTTCTTGAGCGCCGTCAGTTGCGCCCGCGTCAGGCAACCCGGCCCGTCCGCCCCCCTGCACAGCAGAACATCAGGGTTGAACTTGCATGCCCGCGGATCCTCCACCAGCCCATCCGCCACTCCGTCGATCTTGTCGCATGCCGCCAGCGCCGCCTTCTGGATCACCGGCAGTTTCTCGTGCGGAATGAAGCTCGCCGCATCCTTGCGCAACGCCTGCGCGTTCCATACGAATCCTGCGAAATGATGCGACCAGTCGTAAGCCGGCGCACCCGCCACAATCCCGTCGAAATCCTCCGGATACCGCTGCGCTTCCTGCAGCGCCTCGCGCCCGCCATCGGAACATCCCACAAAGTAGCTCTTGTTCGCCGGCTTGCCGTAAAACGCTGTCAGAATCGCCTTGGCATGCACGCTGGTCACATGCACCGCCCTGTGCCCGAAGTCGATTAGCTTCTCCGGATGCCCGATGGCCCACGCCGCATCCCCTGCCCCCCGCGCGTGCCCGTCGTCTGTCCCCGCCGCCGCATACCCCTGCTCCGCCGCCGCCTTGATCGCCCCCACCGGCACCGCCCCCGCCCATCCGCCATTGCCCACTTGCCGGTATCGCCCATTCCAGTTCGACACAGGCAGATGCACCTCCAACAGAATCTCGGAATCCTTCGTCGGCCGCGCCACCGCCTTCACTACACACAGATTGCCGCTCACCGCCGCGCTCGTCACCTCCGCGCGGTTCAGCCGCAACTGCGCCAGCGATTCACAAGGCTGCTCGGCCAACCCGAGCCCTGCCAGCAATAAGAAATACGGGATGCTACGAAGCATCCCGCTATCTTACCCTACGCCATCCCCTACATCGGCGCGCTCGCCAGACGTTCGCTCAGTTCCTTCCGCGCCCCTTCCACCGATTCCCCAATCCACGATTCGCCTACCTTTGGAATCAGCCCCAGTAACATCTCCAGGCTCCACTTCCCGTCGCCTGCAAATACCGAATAGCCGAACGCGTCCGCCAGCCGCCAGCTCACCTTCAGCACATTGTCCACGCTGCATTCGCCCACCACCGGATCGTCATGATGCGTCGCCAGCGCAGCCGCCAGCTCATCCGGGAAATCCCAGTCCTGCGCCATATACGCACCCGCCGCGCAATGGTCGATGTCGAACAGGTCGCGCTCCGTCTTCAATAGGTCGTAACCGTTCTCGTTCGATACCTCGATCATCTGCACATACTCCGCCGGAAACGCCGACATCAGCCCCAGCGCTCCCAGATTGTGCAGCAGCCCGTAGGTGTACGCGGTGTCGCGCGGGAGCCGGCACAACCGCGCCGCCTCCTCGGCGATGATCGCCGTCGCCAGACTGTGCTGCCAGATCTTCCGCAACGCCGCCAGCCGGACCGAATTCCGCACCATCCGGTTCAACGCCACCATCGTCGCCATGGTCTTCAACTGGTCCATCCCCACCATCATGATGGCCTGCGGCACGCTCTTCACTTCCCGCCGCGCCCCGAATAGCGCCGAATTGGCAAACCGCAGCAACTCGGCCGAAAACGACGGATCCGTCTTGATCACATCGCCTATCTGGTGGATGTGCACATTCTCCTGGCCAACCAGCATCAGCACCCGCTGCGCCACGGCCGGAAACGGAGGTACCGGACGGAGCGCCCACGGCGCCTTCGGCTTCTCAAGGAAATCGATCATGACATATGCCTCCACCGTCCTTATCGGACAGACAGGCTGGGTCATGCACCGAATTCCAGTATCGATACCTCCGGCCGGCAAAATGCCCGCACATGCTTCGGCGACCCCATCCCCCGCGTGACAAAAAGCTGCCGCCCACCCCACTCGTGCAACCCCTCCACGTACCGCTTGTCAGCCACCGGAGCCCACGGCGGAGTCCACCCCGGCAATCGCGCCTGCCCCCCATGCGTGTGCCCGCTCAGCATCAGGTCCCACCCCTGCTCCACTAACTCCCCTTTCGCATCCGGATTGTGCGACAGCAGCACCCGAGCCACTCCCTCCGGCGCCCCACCAAACGCCCGCTCCCCATCCAACTCCCCGCTCCAGTAATCCTCCACGCCCACCAGCGTCAAATCCCCATCCACCACCCACTCGTTCCGCAATAACCGTATCCCCGCCCCTTCCACCAAATCCGCAATTTCCCGCGGCGATGCACTCCCCCCGCGCCGCCCCAGCCATGCTCCCCCATCGTGGTTCCCCAGCACCGCATACGTCGCCGCCGTATCCGCCGCCCGCCGCAACAGCCGCTCCAATCCCACCCTGTCATACCCCCGCGTCGTCGTCACAAAATCCCCCGTAAAGCAGATTAGATCCGGCCGCTGCCGCAAACCCATCTCCAATCCCGCCTCCAGATCCTCCGCCGTCAACCCGTCCGAGGTATGCAGGTCCGACACGTGCAACACCAGCCGCCTCCTCACCCCCAACTTTACCCGCCTCCGAGTCAACTCAAACCAGTGCGGCTCCCCAAATCGAAACCACGCCGGAACCACAATCGCCGGAGCCGCCATAGCCAACAACTTGCGACGCTGCATCTGATTCTTAGTGTACTTTGCAACGTAGAGTACTTGTCAATAGAAAAATACCCTCCCCCGCCGCCTCTTCCCCCTGCTAAAATCCCTAGTCGATGCCTGATCAAAACCAACGCAGAGACTTCCTCAAAGCCGCCTCCGCCGCTTTCACCACCAACATCTTCACCGGAAACCTCAAGGGCGCCAACGACAAGTACACCGCCGCCTTCATCGGCATGGGCCGCATGGGACGCGGCAACCTCGGCTTCGCCCTTAAAATGGATTCCGTCCAGGTCACCCACGTCTGCGATGTCTTCAAACCCCACCTCGACCAGGCCGTCGAAATGACTAAAGGCCAGGCAAAGGGGGTCCGCGATTTCCGCGAAATCCTCGCCGACAAGTCCGTCGACCTCGTCTGCATCGCCACCCCCGACCATTGGCACCCCTACATGACCGTCGAAGCCTGCAAGGCCGGCAAAGACGTGTTCGTCGAAAAGCCCGTCTGCGTCGCCGTCGAAGAAGGCAAGAAAATGGTCGAGGCCGCCCGCAAGTACAAGCGCGTCGTCCAGGCCGGCACCATGCAGCGCTCCGGCGTCCACTTCCAGAAGGCCACCGAGATCGTCCGCTCCGGCAAACTCGGACGCGTCAGCATGGTCCACACCTGGAACTACAGCAACGCCCCCGTCGAAGGCATCGGCAATCCGCCCGACGCCGAACCGCCCGCCGACCTCGATTGGGATATGTGGCTCGGGCCCGCCCCCAAGCGTCCCTTCAACGCCAACCGCTTCGGCGTCGATCCCAAGGCCTTCTCCCACTTCCGCTGGTTCTGGGATTACGCCGGCGGCATGATGACCGATTGGGGCGTGCACTGGCTCGACATCGTGCAGATGGCGTTCAACGAAGCCATGCCCCAGACCATCGCCTGCGTCGGCGGCAAGTTCCGCCTCAAGGACAACCGCGAAACCCCCGATACTATTCACGCCTCTTACGAATACCCCGGCTTCTGCTGCACTTATGAGAACCGCAACGGCAACGGCCAATCGATGTTCGGCAAAGGCGGCGGCATCCTCTTCTACGGCGATCAGGGCACGCTCTTCGTTGACCGCAGCGGCTACCAGGTGGTGCCGGAACGCGGCGCCGATCTCCAGCCCGAGGAGGTGAAATCCTCCAACCAGATGAATGCCGCCCACTGGGCCAACTTCATCGAATGCGTACGCACCCGCCAGAAACCCATCTCCGATATCGAAACCTGCTATCGCTCCTCGGCCACCTGCCTGCTCGCCAACGTCGCTCTCCGCAGCCGCCTGCGCCTCGATTGGGACGGCGAGACCGTCAAGCAGGCCGACGCCAAAAAACTCCTCTCGCGCGAATACCGCAAGCCCTGGAAGCTCACCGTGTAATCTCGCACCGAAAAGCATCGCGAGTTTATCAACATCGCCCCAAAGGTCGAAGCCGCTCTGCGCAAGAGCGGCATCGCCGAGGGGATGATCCTCGTCTCCGCCATGCACATCACCGCCGGCGTCTTGGTCAACGATGCCGAAGACGTCTTTCGACGACTCAGCGCGGCACCAGACGTCTATCGACATCTCATTGGTCGGACGGAGCCACGCGGTAGCGGAACATGAAGGGTGTGCACCAAGGCCGCCAGAAAACAAGACCTAACTCGAAGTTGATGAAAAGGATACTTTGTCATCCACAGGCAATCCTTCGCGGCGCCATCTGGTGCGCGCCGCCCGGCGGACATTCGCTCGGACGCGGGCTACCAGTTGGACCTCCGGCTTCCGGCCCATGCTGGACAGTTCGTACGGGAGCGATTGAGATCCGGCTCCACGGCGACAAAGAAATTCGGGTCTTTTACGTTGCCCGATTCCAAGAGGCGGTTTACGTGCTGCACGCCTTCGTCAAGAAGACTCGGACCACGTGCAAGGCCGACATCGATCTGGTCAAGGCGAGGTACGCCGCCATGATGGAAGCGAGGCAAGGACAAACATGAAGTCGATCAAGGGAACGACGATAACGAAGGGCAGCGGCAACGTCATTGCCGGCCTCGGTTTCTCGCCCGCTGAGTCCAGAAACCCGCGAATCCGATCGCGATGGCCGTAGAGATAGCGTGCCACACAATCGGTGCACATACCAAGATCCGGCGCCAGGAAACAGAGGGAATCGCGGCCATGCTCATCGACATGTGCAAACACCTTTTCCTGAGAGTCGGATCGGAGTTCGTCAGCCACATTCTCAGCAGAAAGACACATTTCAGCGGTTTGACGATCATGACGAGTTGGCTTACCTTGAGCCGTTTGCCGCTTCGGCCTGGGTCAAACCTTCCGTCTCGATGAACTTGCGGAGCGCGGTCATCATCTCAGATTCGAGACCTGGTGTGGGAACCGGTAGTCAAGTATAGGGGAGTTTAGTCGAAGAGGAGCTTCGTCCGGAGCACGCTGCGTGGTTTGGAGAGGTCAATGCGAAGGGCGGGCCATGAAGTCAGGTCGTACCTGCGCTCTTATTCCTGCCACTCGAACCTGGCTATTCGTGCGAGAGCCAAATCCTTGCTGCGAAGCGTGTTTGATGAGTATGGGCCGCCTCGCTGCCTACCGTGCGAATAGTGACTGCCTCGGGTGGCGAAACTATGCCGGCTGGACCGGGCGGCTTACTCGGAAGTGCATCCCGAGGCCGGCGCCACATCGTAGAGCTACACGGCTGACGGGCGCCGGAGCGGGATGCCGGCCAACGGCGCGGCGTTCTTCTACGAGGAAGCGGGCAAGAACGCGATACCGCTACTCGGCACCGGCCGGCGACGGGCAGAACAGGCAGATGAAGAACTGGACTCCGGGCTCAGGGCGCTATCACCGGTGGCGTCATGGGTGTTGCTCCTCTGTGGAGTGGACGACTCAGTCCCACGGGTGTTTGGCAGTGGGTTGGTTGACGAGGCGCTTGAGGCCCAGGGTGATTGGGGCCCCGGCGCCGGGGGCGAGGCGGAAACGGATGCTGGTGGTGTCGAGGGTGGTGGATGCGGTTGGGGTTTTGAGGGAGGTGAATCGGTGTTCGGCGTAGGCTCCGGATTGAATAATGACGTCGCGGGCGGCGGTGGGATTGGTGTTGACCAGGGTCACGGTGATCCGATCGGCGGCGATGTTGGTGACGAGGGCGGCGACGTCGCCGGGGAGTCCGGCGCGGCGGCGAAGAGGATCGAAGTACCGGATGGGAGCATGGAGGATGTTGCCGGATCTGCCTGGGTCGTTGGCGCCGAGCATGAGGTTGACGAGGGTTTCGGTTTCGATGGGGCTGTAGCGCTGGGCTCCGTCGGAGGGGCGCGTGTCGGGCGTGTTTTTGTCGGCGCGCATCGATTCGAGGCGGCGGCGGAGACGATCGTGGGCGGCTTCGAACTGCTTTTCAGGATAGCTGGGGTTTTTGCCGTCTAAGAATTGGAACCAGGGATCGGCGGCGAGGTGGCGGCGATCGGCGGGGTCGAAGGTGAAGAGGTAGATGTCGCGTTGTACGTCGGTGTGTTGGTTGGGGGTGTAGCCGTACCAGCCGTTGTCGCCGTATTTGTTGGGAAGAAGAACTCGGCC
>JAEUQG010000310.1 GCA_016789755.1 Bryobacterales bacterium | reverse complement strand
GTCCAGGTGAAAACGCAGAGCCCCGCCCGCGAAAATATCGCGCCAGATCTCCCTCATCCTCCGCGCACACCCGCTGGATCGCTCCTGGCGCCACAGCATTCGCATACGTCGATGCCACCACTGGGGTCACCGTCACCCCATTCCGCGAAGACAGCGAACAGGACGTCCAGACAATGATGCATGCGGCTCCGAGACGGAGCACTCCTTTGCCAGACATCGTCCAGTGAACTCGCACCAATAGATATATAGAACCCGGCGCAGTGGAAATGGTTACCGTGCGGCGCGAAATTTGACAATTTGTCCAGCCGGAGCCCAACCCGCGAAACGCTATGATAGGACCATGCGTTTTCTCACCCCCCTGGGGCTTCTCCTGCTCTCTCCTCTCCACGCAACCCCACCCATCGAAGCCACTGTCCCTCCCCCCATCCATCAATCCCTTTCCCGCATCTCCCCGAACGCCCTCAAAGCCCACGTCTCCTTCCTCGCCTCCGACGTCCTCGAAGGCCGCAACACTCCCTCCCGTGGCCTCGAAGTCGCTGCCGAATACATCGCCGCCCAATTCCGCCGCGCCGGACTCGAACCCATCCCCGGCGGTGACTCCTATTTCCAGATCGCACCTTGGGTCTATAAACAAATTCCGCTCGACGGCGTCAAACTCCAGGTCCGCCACGGTGAACAAACCTTGGAACTCGACTCCACCCATCTCTCCCTGCAATCCCTCGACTCCGTCGATCTCGCGAACACCCCCGTCTTCCTCGCCCGCATAGACGATACGGATTCGCTCAAATCGAAGCCCGAAAACCACCTCGCCGGCAAAGTAGCCCTCGCCCTCGTCCCCTCCATGGCCCAGATCCGCGGGCTCCCCCGCGAAGAGCGCGGCGAACGCATGCGCGTGGTCTCCAATCTCTTCAGCGAACTCCGCCGCCTGAAACCCGCCTTTATCCTTGCCGTCCGCAATGACAGCGAACAAGGCGCTGGCGCCACCGGCCAATTGACTGATCCCTCCCGCCCCCCTTCATCCCGCCGCTCCTTCTTCCAGGCTAGCGCCGTACATTCCGCCAAACTCGCCGCTCTCCTCGATCCGCTGCCCTCCGGCGACACCCCGGCGCAGCTCACCCTCCATCTGCGCGCTCCCGTCGAACGCCCCGCTCCGCTCAAAAACGTCATCGGCGTCTTACCCGGCTCCGACCCGCAACTCAAAGACTCCTTCATCCTTATCACTGCCCACTACGACCACATCGGCGCCACCTCACCTAACGAGGCTGGCGACGGCATCTACAACGGAGCCAACGACGACGCCAGTGGTGTCGCATCCATCCTCGAAGTTGCGTCCGCCTTCGCCGCCTTACCCCAGCGCACCAAACGCACACTCATCTTTATGGCCATGTTCGGCGAAGAAAAAGGATTGCTCGGCGCCCAATACTACGCCGCGCACCCCGTCTTCCCGCTCGCCAAAACCATCGCCAACGTCAACCTCGAACACATGGGCCGTACCGACGCCACCGAAGGCCCACAACTCAATCGCCTCAGCCCCACCGGCTTCGGCTTCACCGAAGTCATCGATTACTTCCAACTCGCCGGCAATCTCACCGGCGTCGAGATCTTCCACCACAAGGAAAACTCCGAAGCATTCTTCCCCCGCAGCGACAATCAGGCCTTCGCCAACTTCGGCGTCCCCGCCCACACCTTCTGCGTCGCCTTCGAATTCCCCGACTACCACGGCCTCGGCGATCATTGGGAAAAGATCGACTACAACAACATGGCCCGTGTCACCGGCACCGTCGCCACCGCCGCCTGGATGATGTCCGAACGTCCCCAACCTCCCGAATGGCACTCCCTCTCCCAAACCGAAAAGTACCGCGAGGCTCGCCAAAAGGAAGGGAACAAATCCGCGCAATAACCTCGTCTTCCACACCAGGGAGCGATAATCCCTAACTATGACTGCGTTCGCCATCGAAACCAACGGCCTCGGCAAAACCTTCCGTTCATTCTGGAGCGGACGCGAAGTCCGCGCCGTCGATGGCATCAGTCTCCAGGTCGAAAAAGGAACCACCTACGGATTGCTCGGCCCCAATGGAGCAGGCAAAACCACCACCGTCAAGATGCTCCTCTCCGCTGTCCATCCCACCTCCGGCAGCGCCCACATCTTCGGCCGCAACGCCGCGCTCCCCGAAGCCCGCCGCCACATTGGCTATCTCCCCGAAAACCACCGCTTCCCCACCTACCTCACCGGCTACGGCATGCTCGACTTCTACGGAGCACTCTCCGGAATGGACGCCGCCGCCCGCCGCCGCCGTATCCCCGAACTCCTCGCCCACGTAGGCCACGACGATTGGGCCGAAGTCCGCCTCGGAAAATACTCCAAAGGAATGCTCCAGCGCGTCGTACTCGCCCAGTCCCTGATGCACGATCCCCAACTCCTCATCCTCGACGAACCCTCCGACGGCGTCGACCCCGTCGGCCGCCGCCAGATCCGCGAAATCCTCCAATCCCTCGAACAGCGCGGCGTCACCATCTTCGTCAACTCCCACCTGCTCGCTGAAGTCGAAGCTTTCTGCCGCGATGTCGCCATTCTTCACAAAGGCAAAATCGTCCTCCAGGGAAAAGTCCGCGATCTCACCGCAGGCAAAGGCTACCGCCTCTCTGTCGCCGCGGATATTCCCGAAAAGCTCCGCCAGTCCCTCCTCACCGGCGCCGCCGCCTTCGCACCCCGCGAAACCTTCCTCGACATCCAGTTTCACGAACGCTCCGCGGCCAACGCCGCCATCGACCTCCTCCGCGCCGAACACATCGAAATCGAAGCCCTCACCCCCACAACCTCCACCCTCGAAGATGTGTTTATCAGGAGTGTCGATGCCCAATAGCATCTTCATCGCCACCCAGGCCATCGTCGTCGACACCTTCCGCGAAGCCTTCGCCCGCAAAATCTTCTGGGGCCTCTTCGCCCTCTCCACCCTGATGATCGCCTTCTTCCTCTTCATCCTGAAGATCGACATCGTTCAGGGCGCCACCGCCACTATCACCCTCTTCGGCGCCCAGACCGGCGCCAACGTCGACCCCGGCCAGGTCGTCCGCAAAACCCAGGCCGGCATCGCCACCTTCCTGTACACTTGGGGCATGTTCCTTGCCGTGTTCGCCTCCGCCGGACTCATCCCCAGCGTTCTCGAACCCGGCCGTATTGAACTCCTTCTCTCCAAACCCGTCAGCCGCACCCACCTCCTCCTCGGCCGCTATCTCGGCAACGTCCTCGTCGTCGGCGGCAATATCGCCTACCTCGTCATCGGCATCTGGACCATCCTCGGACTCAAAACCGGCATCTGGACCATGGAGTTCTTAATCGCCATCTTCACCACGATGTTCCTCTTCGCCGTCTTGCTTTCCGTCGTCGTCCTGATCGGAGTGCTCTTCGAAAGCACCGCCCTCGCCGTCATGATCCCCACCGGGCTCATGCTCATCAGCCCCATCCTCGCCCAGGTCGAGACGATGGACCGCCTCCTCAGTTCCGAATGGTCCCGCGCCCTTTGGCGCACGCTCTATCATTGCCTGCCCAAGGTCTACGACATCGGAAAAATGACGATGGATCTCGTCATGGGCGCCGGTGTCCAGAGCTTCACCCCTGTCCTCACCACTGCGGCCGTCGGAGCCGCCGTGCTTTCGCTCGCCATCCATTTCTTCGGCCGGAGGGATTTCTGACATGCGCCGTATTCTCGTCCTCTCCTGCGCCCTTGCCGCACTCACCTCCTGCAAATCGACGCTCTCGGAAAAAGGCGTCGTCCTCTCCCGCTCCATCGAGGACTTCATCCCTCATGACACTGTGGTCCTCCTCGGTGCACGCATCGCCAAAATTCAAACCACGCCCGTCTATCGAAAACTCTCCACCGGAACAAATTTCCGCGAACTCGACGAATTCGTCAAAAAAACTCGCCTCGATCCCCGCAAAGACATCGACGAAGTCGTCTTCGCCTCCAACGGCAAGGACGGCGTCCTCATCGTTCGCGGCCGTTTCGAGGACATTCCATCGCTTGAAGCGCTCCTCGAAAAAGAAGGCGCAAAGCGCATGCCCACCGCCGGCCGCGTCATCTTCGAAAAGGACGGGGCAGGTGTCGTCTTTATCGACAAAAGCATCGCCCTCGCCGCCAAACTGCCCTATCTGCAATCCGCCGTCAAACCCGGCGGCGACGACAACAACAAACGCAACGTCTTGCACGAGGTGGCCGGCCTGCCTCAGGACAAGCACGTCTGGGGAGTCGCCATCGGAGGCTTCGCCCCCATCCCTCTGCCCGAAACCGGCAACCTCGCCAATCTCAACCGCGTCTTCCGCTCCCTCGAAACCGTCACCCTTACCCTCGACATGCAAAAAGGAATCAACCTCGACGCCATGGGCCAGTGCGGCGACGAAAAGGACGCCAAGCAGCTCCACGACATGCTCCGCGCTCTCATCGGCTTCGGCCGCCTCTCCACCCCCAGCGACAAGCCCGAAATGCTCCGCTTCTTCGACCGCATCAAAGTCGATCACGCCAAGCGCAAAGTCGAACTCAACGCCGATGTCCCCCTCGACATGATCGATTACTTCCTCTCCATCACCGGCCAGAAACGCCCCGCCGCCTGATCCCAGCCGTTCACACTGTACTACTACAGTCAGTACACCTGCCCGCAAGAAAAGTCTTGACGCAAGGTGTACTATTCCGCATAATACACCTGTGATCCCCTTCCGGGTCGCCTTCGAACCGGGCGTCTCCCTCTACGAACAAATCGTCTTCGCCGCCAAACGCGCCATCCTCGCCGGCCAGCTCCGCCCCGGCGACCCCTTCCCCTCCGTCCGCGCCCTCGGCAAGGAGCTCAAGATCAACCCCAATACCGCCCACAAAGTCGTTGGCCAGCTCACCGCCGAAGGCTTCCTCGCCGTCCAGCCCGGCATCGGCACCGTCGTCGCCCTCCCTCCCGAAGCTCCGCGCCCCATCCGCAAAGCCCTCCTCGACAAAGACCTCGAACAACTCGCCGTCACCGCCATCCAGGCCGGCATCGATTTCGACGACGTCGTCCAGGCTCTCCGCCGCCAGTGGAACAAGATCGGGAAAGGAGCCCCACAAACCAAATGAAATCCGTCATTGAAGCACACCGGCTCACCAAGCGCTTTCGCCGCAACCTCGTCCTCGACGGCCTTTCCTTCTCCGTCCCCGAAGGCGCCGTCTACGGCCTCGTCGGCCCCAACGGCGCGGGCAAAACCACTACCCTCAAAATCCTCATGAACATTCATCGGGCCAATGCCGGCACAGCCTCCGTCCTCGGCGTGGATTCGCGCCGGCTCGGTCCCGCTCAATTCCAGCAAATCGGCTACGTCTCCGAAAACCAGCAACTCCCCAATTGGATGACCGTCGGCTACTTCCTCAGCTACCTCAAACCCTTCTACCCCACCTGGGACGATGACCTCGCCGCTGCCCTCATCCATCAATTCCACCTCCCCCTCGACCGCAAACTCAAAGACCTCTCCCGGGGCATGTGGATGAAAGCATCGCTCGCCTCTTCTCTCGCCTACCGCCCCAAACTCCTCGTCCTCGATGAGCCCTTCTCCGGCCTCGATCCGCTCGCCCGCGACGAGTTCATCGGCGGCATGCTCGAACGCGCCGAAGGCGTCACCATCCTCGTCTCCTCCCATGACCTCGCCGAAATCGAGAGCTTCTCCAGCCACATCGGCTATCTCGACGAAGGCCGCATCCGCTTCTCCGAAGACATGCAAAGCCTTACGAACCGTTTCCGCGAAATCGAAATCACCCTCGACAACCCGCCCCCAATCCCATCCAACTGGCCCGGCCATTGGCTCAGCCCCGAGACCAGTCCCACCTTCATCCGCTTCGTCGACGCAAACTACCACCCGCAACAAACCTCCGAGACCATCCGCCGCGTCTTCCCCACTGTCCTCAATGTCGATGCCCATCCCATGCCGCTGCGCTCCATCTTCGTCACTCTCGCCAAATC
The DNA here is from genome assembly GCA_016789755.1 of Bryobacterales bacterium. GTDB lineage: Bacteria > Acidobacteriota > Terriglobia > Bryobacterales > Bryobacteraceae > CADEFT01. The sequence goes on along the minus strand of JAEUQG010000310.1, from coordinate 210 downwards.
GTCCCGAAAAGCCGCATGACGCCAGGAGTCCCACCCATGAACCACCCACTGCCAATCATCCTTCACATCCTCCGCAAAGACCTCACCGGTCTCCGCTGGCAAATCATGCTCCTCCTCTCGTTGCAATCCCTCTTCGCCGCGCTCCACTTCCGTCCTCTCCCAACCTCTGGCCCCACCACCGCCGAAGTGGTTCTCGGAGTACTCCTCATC
>JAEUQG010000307.1 GCA_016789755.1 Bryobacterales bacterium | reverse complement strand
GAAGGACGGGCATGCGTGGTCACTGGGGATACAGGATCCGCGGGCGGCGCGGGGGACGCTGTTGGGACGGGTGAGGATGACGCGCGGGGTGCTGGTGACTTCGGGGGATTACGAGCGGTTCCGGATGGTGGGTGGGGTGCGGTATCACCATATCATCGATGTGCGGACGGGGTATCCGGCGATGGGGTGCCAGTCGGTGAGCGTGATTGCGGAAGAGGGGGAGAAGGCGGTGGTGATGGCGAAGGTGGTGTTTTTGCTGGGGGTGGAAGAGGGGATGCGGATTGCGGCGCGGGAGGGGGTGGAGGCGATGGCGATCGACGCGGGGGGGAAGCGGTTTACTTCCCCCGGTTTTGCGCGGGTGTTGGAGACGGATTGAGATTAGAGGTAGCGAAGCCAGATGTAGACGTGGCTGATGGCGATGGACATGAGCATGAGGAGGAAGCTGGATTTGAGGAACTGAACGAAGCGGATGGGCTGGCCGGCGCGTTCGGCGATGCCGGCGACGACGAGGTTGGCGGAGGCTCCGATGAGGGTGCCGTTGCCGCCGAGGCAGGCGCCTAGGGAGAGGGCCCACCAGAGGGGCATGAGGGCTTGCTCGCCGCCGAAGGTGGGGGCCATGGATTTGATCATGGGGATCATGGTGGCGACGAAGGGGATGTTGTCGATGAAGGCGGAGAGGATGGCGGAGCCCCAGAGGATGGCGATGGCGGTGATTTTGAAATCGCCTCCGGTGGCGTTGAGGAGTTGCTGGGCCATCCATTGGATGACGCCGGCGGATTCGAGGCCGTGAACGAGGATGAAGAGGCCGAGGAAGAAGATGAGGGTGACCCATTCGGCTTCGGCAAAGGAGTGATGGACGTTGTGGGCCTGCTCTTCGGCGGTGCGGTGGTAGTTGTCGAGCAGGAGGAGCATGGCGGCGCCGAACATGGCGATGGTGGCGGGCTCGATGTGGAGGGAATGGGCGAGGACGAAGCCGGCGATGACCGAGCCGAGGACGGCGAGCGATTGCTTGAGCAGGCGGGGATCTTTAATGGCTTCGCTTTCCTGAAAGCTCATGACGCGGCGGCGTGCCTGTTCGGTGGTGGTAAGTTCCTTGCCCCAGACGAAGTAGAAGACGACGACGGTGGCGGCGAGAATGACGAGGACAACGGGGGTGAGGTGGATGACGAAATCGTTGAAGGGGATGCCGACTGCGGAGCCGATCATGATGTTGGGCGGATCGCCGATCAGGGTTGCGGTGCCTCCGATGTTGGAGCAGAGGATTTCGGCGAGCAGGTAGGGGTAGGGTTTGACCTTCAACTCTTCGGTGATGAGGAGGGTGACGGGGACGATCAGGAGGACGGTGGTGACGTTGTCTAGGAGAGCGGAGAAGACGGCGGTGACCAGGCTGAGCATGATCATGACGCCGACGGGTTGGGCGTTGACTTTCTTGGCGGACCAGATGGCGACATATTGGAAGACGCCGCTTTTTCCGGTGATGGCGACGATGACCATCATGCCGAGGAGGAGGCCGATGGTGTTGAAGTCGACGCCGCGGATGGCGGCCTCCTGGGTGAGGACTCCGCAAAGGATCATGAGCCCGGCGCCGAGGAGGGCAAGGATGGCGCGGTTGATCTTTTCGGAGATGACGAGGGCGTAGACGGCAATGAAGACGGTGGTGGCGATCCAGGCGGGGTTAAGGCCGAAGATCGCCTGAGCGGCGGAATGATTCATGATGAGATGGCGAACTGGACATTAAGAGATTTTAAGATACGATTCTAGCGCAAAGAATCGATGATCTCCCAGGGGGAGACGATTCCGACGAGGCGTTTGGTCTTGCGATCGACGACGGGGATATCGCCGTCGTGCTGGTAGAAGAGGAGCATGGCCTCTTTTACCGGTGTTTCGGGGTGAATGGGCTCGATGGGGACATCGAGGAACTCGCCGACGGAGCGGGTGGAGGCTTCGGCGAGCTTTTCGGTGAGGATGTCCTTGGCGTCAGAGACGAAAGAGAGGTCGGTGAGGGAGTCCATACCGAGGAGGACGGCCTTGGGAAGGAGGGTTTTCCAGACGTCGTGGAAGTCGAAGGTGCCTTGGTAGACCCCTTGCAAGTCGACGACGGGGAGGACGCGGACGCGGCGGTCGCGCATGAGGGCGAGGGCGGCGCCGAAGGTCTCCGTAACCGAAAGCGTCACGGGGTTGGGATTCATGATGGTGCTGACGTTCATTGAGGGACTCGCTTTCAGTCTACAGGTAGCGGAAGTAGAGATAGATGTGGGAAATGACGATGGACATGATCATCATGAGGAAGCAGGACTTCATGTAGCGGACGAAGCGGATGGGGTGTCCGGCGCGTTCGGCGAGTCCGGCGACGACGAGGTTGGCGGAGGCTCCGATCAAGGTACCGTTGCCGCCGAGGCAGGCGCCGAGGGAGAGGGACCACCAGAGGGGCATGAGGGCATCGGCGCCGCCGAAGGTGGAGGCCATGGATTTGATCATGGGGATCATGGTGGCGACGAAGGGGATGTTGTCGATGAAGGCGGAAAGGATGGCGGAGGACCAGAGGATGGCGATGGCGGTGATTTTGAAATCGCCACCGGTGGCGGCGAGGAGTTGTTCGGCCATCCAGCGGATGACGCCGGAGGCTTCGAGGCCGTGAACGAGGATGAAGAGGCCGATGAAGAAGATGAGGGTGACCCATTCGGCTTCGGCGAAGGCTCCGTGGACATGCTTGGTCTGGTGGTCGGCGTCGCGGCGGTAGTTATCGAGGAAGAGGAGGGTGGCGGCGCCGAACATGGCGATGGTGGCGGGTTGGATGTGGAGGGAGTGGGCGAGGACGAAGGAGACGATGACGGCTCCGATGACGGAGAGGGCTTGTTTGAGGAGGCGGTGGTCTTTGATGGCTTCGGCCTCGTTGAATTGCATGACGCGCTGGCGGGCGGCCTCGGTGGTGACGAGATGCTTTCTCCAGACGAGGGAGAAGGCGATGACGGTGGCGGCTTCGACGACGATGATGACGGGGGTAAGGTTGGTGACGAAGGCGTTGAAGGGAATGCCGATGGCGGAGCCGATCATGATGTTGGGCGGGTCGCCGATCAAGGTGGCGGTGCCGCCGATGTTGGAGCTGAGGACTTCGGCGATGAGGAAGGGGTAGGGCTCGACTTTGAGTTCCTCGGTAATGAGGAGGGTAACGGGGACGATGAGGAGGACGGTGGTGACGTTATCGAGGAAGGCGGAAAGGATAGCGGTGACCAAGGAGAGCATGATGAGGACGCCGAGGGGCTGGGCGTTGACTTTTTTGGCGGACCAGATGGCGATGTATTGAAATACGCCGCTTTTTCCGGTGATATTGACGATCAGCATCATGCCGAGGAGGAGACCGATGGTGTTGAAATCGACTCCGTGGAGGGCGGCTTCCTGGGTGAGGACACCGCTGAGGATAAGCAATCCGGCGCCGAGCAGGGCGAGGATAGCGCGGTTAATTTTTTCGCTGATGACGAGCGCGTAGACGGCAATGAAGATGGCTGTGGCGAGGGTTGCCGCACTCCAGCCGAAGATCACCTGGGATGAGTGGGGTTCCATAAAGTTTTGTCCCGCGCGAGGCGGGGAAAGTTATTTGGGGAGGATTAACCGCCGAGCGATTCGTATTCTCCGATGCCTGCTTCATCCTCCAGTTTGGTGCCGTGGCAATCGACGTGTTGGGGGATGGTGAGGCGCATGCAGACCTGGCAGTCCTCGACCTCGCAAGACTCGTGGTCGTGGTCGTGATCCGCGTCGGGCGGAGGATTCATGGGAACGGTATCGATGGTCATCGGGGGTCTACCTTCCTTGTCGAACGAAAAAAGGGCAGCGAAGTTGTGTGCGGTCTCTCTCCAAAGGACGCATGATGAGGACGCATATGAGCCTCTATCTCAACTTCGCCGCCCGAGCCAAAACTTCCGGCGTGGCCGTCGAGTCACCGGGGCGCGGTTTCCCGGGGTGGATGCATTTAGCGGGGCATCCTTCGGCCGCCTTGACTAATTCCGCGAAAGTACCCGTTTTGGGGTCGCCTATGTAGGCTTGTTTGTTGCCATCGTACAGGAATAAGAGTTTATTCACCTTCATGCAGTCATTGCAACTGGTGCAGAGGAAGGAGTCGATGTAGGGATCTTCGGAGGGCTCGGCTTCGGGCTCAGGGGGCGCTGCGGCGGCGGGCTGCTCAGCGGGTTGGGCGGGCTGAGGGGCGGCGGCAGGGGGTGGAGCGAGCACGGGCATGGGGGGGAGCATGAGTCCGGTGAGCGTGCCGGCGGGGAGGGGCTGGGAACTCATGAGGACGGCGACGAGGCGCTGAATGGTCTCGATGCGGATGGACTGGATGTCGGCAGCGGATTCGTTGGAAGAAGATGCGCTGAGTTCGGCGCGCAATTGGGTGGTGGCGGCTTCGACGTAGGCGTTGCGGATGCCGGCGAGCTCTTCGAGAAGACGCCAGGCGAGGGAGCGGTCCTTTGCGGCGTCGGCGAGGTCGCGGGTGAGGGCGATGCGATGTTGGGCGCCGTCGGCGGCGGGGATGGCGAGGTAGGGGATAGCGAGCGGAGGCTCAGCGGTGTAGCGGGCGAGGAATTCGGTGAACTCGAGTTGCTCTTCTTCCCAGCCGGTTTGGGGGATGAGGCGGAAGTGATTGCGCCATGCATCGAGATGGAGGGCGGCGTGGGCAGCGGTGGCAGTGGAGGGATCGGGAACGAGGAGGGCGAAGCGGTCTTTCCAGGTGGCGCCGGCGGCGGGGTTGTAGAAGAAGTGGGGGAAGGCTCGCGAGGCGTAGAAGGCCTGGGCGGCAGGCGGAGCGGAGGCATCGAGGAAGATGACGGCGGGGTGCGGCTGGAGGGCGATGGCGGGGAGGGCGGCGGCGGCGTGGTCCCACTTGTCGAGGGAGCTTTGGAGGACGCAGACCTCGCGGAAGCCGAGTGCCTGGTAGCCGAAATCGAAGCCTGCGAAATCGTCGCCGGTGGTGAGGGCGAGGGCGAAGACGGGGCGGCCGGAGCGGATGAGGCGGGTGAGCGAGGAGATGTGAGGGCCGGAGGCGAGGGTGGCGTCGTCGACGGCGAGGACGGGCGGGATGGCGAGGAGGTGTTCGGGCTGGGCGGAGCGCCAGTTGATGCGGCTGATTTGCTCGCTGTGGAGGGTGGCGTCCTGGTGGCTGTCGCATTCGAGGTGGGCGACGCGGAGGGCGCGCTGGACTTCGCTCATGCGGGCGAGGAGGGATTCGTCGAAGTCGAGGGCGGCGGCGAAGGGATCGGGGGTGTCGTCGCCGATGATGTAGTAGGCAGGGCCGTGGTGGGCAGCGGTGAGGTAATCGCGAAGGGTAGTTTGGGCCTGTTCGATGAGGGAGCGGCGGGCAGGGGCGAGGCCTTTGGGACGCTTAGGACGGCGGAGAGCCTTGGCCATGGCGGCGGGGTCGAGGAACTGATTGCCTTCGGCGCCGAGAGAAGAGGCGACGGATTCGCTGGTGACGGAATCTGCGGAGTGGGCGTCGTCGGTGCGGAGCAGGTCGTCGAGGCGGGCTTTTTCGCGGGCGACGTGAGTGAGGAAGGCAGAGCGGGTGGCGGAGCGGGCAGCGGCGAGAGCCTGGCCACAGAGATCGGCGGCGGAGGCGAGGCGGGGATCGGGAGGGGAGACGGGGACGGGCAGTTGGCGATGCTCGTCGAGGCCGTGGGCGGTGAGGTGGAAGGCGCGGAGTCGATCGCGCCAGGTTGCGGTGCTTGCTGCCGTGGTGTGTTCGGCGATGGGGGGCATGGCTGGTTCCTAGAGGGCGAATCGATCGAGGGCGCGTTCCATGGCGGCGACCTTCTCCATGCCGGTCATGCCGATGCCTTGGGAGGTAGCCTGATCGTAACGGGCGCACTCGTCCGATTTGTAGAAGAGGCCGATGATGAAGGCTTCGTCGTCTTTGGCGAGCTTGCGGGCTTCTTCGAGGTTGGAGGGGTCGTGGTTGACCCGGTGGGGGAAGAGCTTCATGGCGACTTCGTCGGCGTGGATGCCGTCGGGGTGGGTCATGACGACGACTTTGCCGGGGTCGGATTGGGCCGGGGCGAAGATGTGCGAAGTATAGTGCGGGCAGCGCTGATAGACGCGGACGAAAGAGAGGCCGCGATGTTCGTGGGCGGCTTTGATGGTGGCGTAGAGATGGGGGGGATGCCAGTCGATGGTTTGGGCGACGAAGCTGGCGTTTTCGATACCGAGGGTGACCTGAATGGGGTTGAGCGAAGGGAGGACGGAGCCCTTGGGGTGGGTATTGGAGCGCTCGCCGGGGCGGGTAGTGGGCGAGGTTTGCATTTTGGTGAGGCCGTAGATGTTGTTGTCGAGGAGGAGGACGGTGAGGTCCATGTTGTAGCGGATGGCGTGAATCCAGTGGGCGGTGCCGATGGCGCAGCAATCGCCGTCGCCGGTGACGACGAAGATGTCGAGGTCGGGGCGGCGGCTGCGGACGCCGCAGGCGAGGGGGAAGGCGCGCCCGTGGAGGCCATGGAAGCCGTAGGTCTTCATGTAGTGGGGGAAGCGGCTGGAGCAGCCGATGCCGGAGACGACGACAGTGCGCTCAGGCTGGAGCTGCTTATCGCGGGCGAGGCGTTGGACCGCGCCGAGGACGGAGTGATCGCCGCAACCGGGGCACCAGCGCGGCTCGGCGCCCATGTAGTCTTCGAGGGAACATTCGCGCGGCGGCGCTTCGACTTCCCAATCTTTTTTCAGCCCCTGCATGGTTAAGCGTTCCTCATTACTTGGAGTCTGCGTCGGAGTTCGTTTTCGATCATGGCCGGAGGGAGCGGACTGCCGGGGACGCGGGACCAGCAATCGATGTCCATGAGGGTGCGGGCGCGGAGCAGCATGGCGAGTTGCGAGTAGCGGCGCGACTCCTCATTGATGTAGGGTTTGCCGGGTTCGTCGGAGTAGTTGATCTCGACGGTCATGACGTTTTTGAAGCGGGAGAAGATCTGTTTGAGGCCGGGCTCAAAGGGGGAGAGGAAGCGCAGATGCAGGCTGGAGACACGGTGACCATCGGCGCGGACGCGATCCACGGCTTCCTCAATCGCCCCTAGAGTAGACCCCCAACCCACCACCAAAAGATCTCCTTCGTTGGCGCCGTGGACGGCCGGTTGTTTGAGCGTGCTTTGGAGGACGGCGAGCTTGCGGCTGCGCATCTCCATGGACTGCTGGTTGATAGCCGATTCGTAGGCGACATGGCTGGCGCGGTCGTGGGCGAGTCCGGTGACGACGTGTTCGCCGCCGCGCTGGCCGGGGATGGGGCGCTGCGAGAGGCCGGTTTCTTCATCCCAGGCGAAGGGTGGAATTTCTTTTTCCCAATCGGATTGATCGACGGGAGCGGCGAGCCAGGCCTCGCTGCATTTGGGGCGGGGGAAGGGCTGCTGTCCGGTGGCGAGGTTGGCGTCGGTGAGGACCATGACGGGGCCGCGGAACTCTTCGGCGAGCTTGCGGGCGGTGATCATGAAATGGAAGCACTCTTCGATGGTGGCGGGGGCGATGATGATTTTGGGGCTATCGCCGGGGGAGGCATAGAGGGCGGCGAGGAGGTCGCCCTGCTCGATTTTGGTGGGCAGGCCGGTGGAGGGGCCGCCGCGCTGGACGACGACGATGACGAGGGGGACTTCGGCCATGACGGCGAGTCCGATGAATTCGGTTTTGAGGGCGAGGCCGGGTCCGGAGGTGATGGTGACGGCGGTTTTGCCGGCGTAGGAGGCTCCGATGGCGAAGCCGATGGCGGCGATTTCATCTTCGGCCTGATGGACGAAGCCGCCGACCTGATCGAAGGCGGAGGCGAGGAAGTGGGAGGCGGAGGTGGCGGGGGTGATGGGGTACATGGCGCAGAGTTCCATGCCGGCGGCCATGACTCCGAGTCCGATGGCCTGGTTGCCGTTCATGACGACCATGGGTTTTTCGGACTTGGTGGCGGGGATGTGGAAGCGTTCGGCGGTGTGGCGGACGGCCCAATCGTAGCCATCTTCGAGGAGGAGGACATTTTTGCGGATGACGCCTTCGCCTTTTTTGGCGAAGCGTTTGGCGATGTCGCCGCGCACCATATCCATGTCGAGGTCATAGAGGGCGCAGAGGAGGCCGAGGACCCACATGTTTTTGCCGCGGCGGGCGTCGTCGGTGTGTTTTTTGCATTCGCGTTCGATGGGGATTTCGACGACGATGTAGCCGAGGCGGTCGAAGTCTTTGATGGCTTCGGCGTACTTGATGCGGATGTCTTCGGCCTGATGTTCGGCCCAGGACTGATCGAGGTAGACGATGGTGCCGGGGCGGAGGGCTTTGGTATCGATGCGGCTGTAGAGGACCTGTTCGTTGAAGGCAACGACGACATCGGCGGTATCGCCGGCGTTGGTGACGGGTTGGGAGCCGAGGCGGATGCGATAGCCGCTGGCGCCGGCGCGGGAGCGGGCGGGGGGCTCGATTTCGGCGGGGATGATTTCGACGGTCCAGATGCCGTTGCCGGAGCGGGCGCAGAGGGAGGCGAACATCTGGCCGCAGGTCTGGGCGCCTTCGCCGGAATCGCTGACGATTTCGACGATGTGCTGATCGATTTGTCGTGGTGTCCTGGTGGACACGGGTTCATTCACTGCGATTACCGGCTGCATGGCCTTGCTGGATGTCCCTCTTAGAAAAACTCGGCTGTATGGGAGCAACTGGAATGCCAATTCCTGCAAATAGTGGTATTTGGTTGAGTTGATGGGGGTGGTGGGTTTTGGATGCAGGGATTGCATACGGGGTTCGGGGCATTTCACCCACCGGGTCGGCTGGTTTTGGCGCTATGGTTGGACTAATCTATGTGCATGGTTTCTCGTGGGGTTTCGCCCGCACAGCGCGCCGGCCTGTGGGGGCTGATGATGCTTTTCGGATGCTGCACTCTGCTATGGGGGGCTCCGGCGGAACGGAATGTGATTTACGGGATGCATTCGGGGCTGGCGTTGTTGATGGATGTGTACAAGCCCGTGGAGGGGAACGGGTATGGAGTGGTGGTGATTCCGGGGAGCGGCTGGCATGCCACTGTGGGGTATGGGGCACAGCCATTGAAGGAAGGGCGGGAGTTCGCGGCGCATGTGGAGCGGCTGGTGGCGAAGGGGTATACGGCGTTTGTGATCAACCATCGGGCGGCGCCGGTGTATCGTTATCCGGATGCGGTGCACGATGCGCAACGGGCAGTGCGGTATGTGCGGCATCATGCGCGGCGGTACGGGATTCGGGCGGAGCGGATCGGGGCGCTGGGAGGATCGTCGGGCGGGCATTTGGTGAATCTGCTAGGCGTGTTGGATGGAAAGGGGGACGGGGAAGCGGAGGACCCGGTGGAGCGGGAGAGCGCAAAGGTGCAGACGGTGGTGGCGTTGTATGCTCCGAGCGATATGGCGAAGGTGGATACGGCATTTGGGTCAGTGACGGTGACGGCATTTCTGGGGATGCGGACGCCGCGGAGCGACTTGCCGCGGAATACGGCGGAGGCTCGACTGTACCGTGAGGCGTCGCCGGTGACGCATGTGAGCGCGGACGATCCTCCGTTTTTGTTGTTGCATGGGGATGCGGATGCGGTGGTGCCGTACGGGCAATCGGAGACGATGGAGGCGGCGTTGCGGCGGGCGGGGGTGGAGGTGAAGCTGGTGCGAGTGCCGGGCGGCGGGCATGGATCGTCGTTTCCGGGAGCGAAGGAAAAGGTAGACTGGGCCGGGATGGCGGTGGAGTGGTTCGATGGGCATTTACGGAAATAGCGGGATCAGCAGGCGGGGTTTGCTGGCGCTGACAGCGGCGAGGCCGGGGCCGGCGGCGGTGTTGCCGTTTCAGCGCGGGGTGAACTATACGGCCGAGTTTCCGGACGGGTACGGGTCGGAACGGGCGCGGCAGATTCTGCGGTCGCTGAAGGGTTATGGGGTAAATGCGGTGGCGTTTGTGCCGTATGGGTTTGCGCCGAAGGGGGAGCCGGCGGTGCGGTTCAGCGGGACTCGGACGATGGAACGGGACGATGCGATAGCGCAGTTGAGCGGGGTGGCTCACGGAGTGGGGATGAAGGTGTTGCTGAAGCCGCAATTGTGGCTGCGCGGGGGGAGCACGACGGACATCGATTTCGGGAGAGAGGCGGAGCGGAAGCAATGGTTCGGGCAGTATCGGCTGTTTGTGGAGCATTACGCGGGGTTGGCGGCGAGGATTCGGGCGGATGTGTTTTCGGTGGGGGTGGAGTTTGCGCGGATGGCGAAGTATGAAGGGGAATGGCGGGGGTTGATTGGGCGGGCGCGGCAGATGTATGGGGGGAAGCTGACGTATGCGGCGAATTTCGGGCCGGAGTTCGAGACGCTGCGGTTCTGGGACGCGGTGGATTATATCGGGCTGAACAATTACTATCCGCTGCCGGACGATTTGGGGATGGGGAAGATTGTGGCGCGGGTGGAGGAGGTGCAGAAGCGATTTGGGAAGCCGGTGATTTTTCCGGAGGCGGGGTTCACGAGTTTAGAGGCGCCGCACCGGCAGCCGTGGGATGAGACGCCGCGGAAGTTGTCGCCGGAGGATCAGGCGCGGTGCTATGAGGCGGTGTTCCAGGCTTTTTATCAGAAGCCTTGGTTTCAGGGGGTGTATTGGTGGAAGGTGGGGACGAACGGATTTGGGGGATTGCAGGATGGATCTCATACGCCGTGGAATAAGCCGGCGATGAAGGTAGTGGCGAAGTGGTATTTGCGCGGGGGGCGGTGAAGGGCGGGCCGCTGAAACAGCGTCGACTTAAGTTTTGCGGCGACGCAGGAAGAGGACAGCAGCGGCGGCAATAAGAGGAAGCGTCGCAGGCTCAGGCACGGCATGGATGGCCGAGATGCGGGCGTGGGCGTTCCAGGCCCAGACGAGCGACTCGCTGGGTGTGCCGGGATCCCGATATTCAGAGAATTCGAGGCCGAGTGGAAGGTCGTTGAGGCGTACGGCCTGGAGCGTGGCCAGCAGATCGAGTTGGGATTCCCAGAGGTTGGTATTGGTGTTGAATTGGTAGACGGGTAGAACGAGGGTATTGCCGGAAGCGAAGCCCCAGACGGGTCCCCAATAGGAATCGTAAGGGTCAAGGAGAATGCGGAGGGACTGCCGGTAAGTATGCTGGGGCGTAGTGCGGATGGACGTCAGGCCGATGGTGTACCAATCCGGGGCGAAATCGCCGGGGTGATAAGTGATGGCGCCTGTGAATGGGGGTTGTGGAGTGAAGACGGAAGCGGACACGGTGACCGGGCTGACAGGACCGGTGAAATCGGTGGTGGTGCTGGTGATCAGGGGCGGGCTATTCAAGCCGAATGTCATGGGCGCGTAGCTGGGGGTGACCCCGGAGGAAGATCTGGTTTCGTAGGGGACGAGGACGACGTCGAAGGGTCCGGCAACGGCTGAGGCCGCCGTCAGGACGAGGATGGAGAAGAGTCGCATGGCCTTCTGAAGGTGGTATCGGAAGAAGAGGGGCGGAGGATGAGTGCGGCAATTTCCTGCCGGGGGTATGAGGTACCATCTCCACATGCGCACTCTTGGTTTGATGGTATTGGCGATGCCGCTGATGGCCCAGTTGCCGGCTCCGAATGGAATGGGGGTGGCGATGGGGCACCTGCATTTGATGACGACGGATGCGGCGGCATCGAAGAGGTTCTGGGTAGATTACCTGGGTGGAACGGTAGCGAAGCTGGGGAAGCTGGATGTGTACAAGTTCCCGGATGTGATTGTGGTGGTGACGGCGCGGGAGAAGGTGGGCGGCGGGTCTGAGGGGTCGGCGGTGAATCATCTGGGGTTCAAGGTGAAGGATCTGGATGCGTATCTGGCCAAGTGCGAGCAGATGGGGTTTCGCATTGCGGCCCGGAATCCGCAGACGCGGCAGGGGTTTGTGATGGCGCCTGGGGAAGTGAAGGTGGAGTTGAGCGAAGACAAGACGATGGCGGGGCCGATTGCGCATCACCATATTCACTTCTTCAATCAGAAGCATCTGGAGACGCAGGCGTGGTATGCGAAGCATTTCGGGGCAGCGCCGGGGAAACGGCTGCGGTTCGATGCGGCGGATCTGCCGGGAGTGAATCTGACGTTTTCGGCGTCGGAGACGGCGGTGGCGCCGACGAAGGGGCGGGCGATGGATCATATCGGGTTCGAGGTGCGGGGTTTGGAGGCGTTTGTGAAGAAGCTGGAAGCGGCGGGGGTGAAGTTCGATGTGCCGTACCGGGCAGTGCCGGCGCTGGGGATTTCGATTGCGTTCTTTACGGATCCGTGGGGGGCTTATGTGGAGTTGACGGAGGGTTTGGACAAGATCTGAGGGAGCCTAGACGGGTAGACGTTCGATGCGGACGCGGGCGATGCGGTGGCGCTCCATATCGGTGATGATGTAACGGCGCGGGCCTTCGGTGACTTCGTCGGCGACTGTGGGGATGCGGCCGAGGCGGAAGAGGAGGAAGCCGGCGAGGGTTTCGTAGCCGGCCTCGGAGGGGAGTTCGATGCCGTACTGGAGTTCCATGTCGCGGATGGGGGTGGCTCCGTCGAGGAGGATGACTTCGGCGGCTTGTTCGACGACGGGGCGGCGGACGTCGTGCTCGTCTTCGATTTCGCCGAAGATCTGTTCGACTAAATCTTCGAGGGTGACGACGCCGACGACGGTGCCGAACTCGTCGACGACCATGGCGATGTGAGAGTGGCTTTTACGGAACTCATCCATCAACTGGCTGACGGGTTTGGATTCGGGGACGATGGGGAGGGGGCGCAGAATGCGGCGCATGTCGAAGGGGCGGACGGAGCGGCGGCGTTCGGTGGCGATGCGGCGGTCTTCCCATTCGCGGAGCAGGTCTTTGACGTGGATGTATCCGATTAGATTTTCGGGGCGGCCTTCGTAGATGGGGAGGCGTGTGTACTGCTGTTCGTTGGCGATGCGGAGGAGGTGGTCGAGGGTGGTATCGACGGAAGCGGAGATGACCTGATTGCGCGGGACCATGATCTCGCG
>JAEUQG010000287.1 GCA_016789755.1 Bryobacterales bacterium | reverse complement strand
TCGAAGATGTATGGCAAACCTGTCATGCCGTGGCAGCCCGATGGAATCTGGCTTGTGGTCTACAACGGAGACCGCTGGATTACCAGTCCGGGTGAGGATCGCTACCGGCGCAGCCTCTACACCTACATGCGGCGCACGTCTCCGTATCCCTCCATGTCCAACTATGACGCCCCCACCGGTGAAGTGTGTACCGTACGTCGCATTCGCACCAATACTCCGTTACAGGCGCTTACCGCGTTGAACGATCCGGTGTTCTTTGAAGCTGCGCAGAAGCTGGCCCTGCGCACACTGTCGGAGACGGGCAGAAGCGACCGCGAGCGCGTGGAATATCTTTTCCGTGCCGCAATGATCCGGCCGCCATCGAAAGCTGAAGTGCAGCGCATCGTGAAGCTACATCGCGAAACGCGCGACGAACTGCAGCGCAACGCGGCGTCTTCCCAACGCCTGCTGCACTACGACCAGTCGCTGTACGTGGAAGACCGCGAAGTGACGCTGGTTGGCGACGCCCGCAAGGCACCGGCCGAGTGGCGGTACACCACCGAGGATCCGGGCGCTGACTGGCTTTCCGCTTCCTTCGATACCTCCCAATGGAAGACTGGAAAGGGCATGTTCGGCTTCCTCACTGCGAAAGAGCAGCAGAAGGATATCGTAACCCCCTGGACAACGGAGTTTCTTTGGATGCGCCACGATTTCGAGATGCCGGCGCAGGCTCTGGAAAACTTCCGCATGTACGCCAAGAACACCTCTGGGTTTGAGATCTTCCTCAACGGAGTGCCGGCTGCCAGTTCCATCCAGGATCGGGGCAGCTATTACGAATACCGTGTCGCTCCGCAGGCGATTCAGGCTTTGAAGCCTGGGCGCAATACGATCGCAGTGAAGGCAACGCGAACCTATGAAATGGGAAAGATCCAGTCCATCGACGTCAGTTTCGCTGCCGCGCGCCCGCCGGATTATTCCCGGCAAACCAAGGATCTGGCCGGCCGCGCCGCATGGGTGGCCGTGGCCAACGCCATCCTCAACCTCGACGAAGCGGTTACCAGGAGATAACGATGCTGAACGATTTTGCCCCCACGCGCCGCCATTTCTTCAGACGTTGTTCGCTTGGCTTGGCCGGAATGTATCTGCGTTCGTTACAAGCGCAGGAGAACCCGCTTGCGGCGAAAAAGCCGTCTCTGCCCGCCAAAGCGAAATCCGTCATTTATCTCCACATGGCAGGGTCGCCATCGCAGTTGGAGCTGTTTGACTACAAACCCGAACTGCAGAAATACGACGGAAAGGACTGCCCGCAGCATCTGCTGGAGGGCAAGCGCTTCGCTTTCATCAAGGGTGTGCCGCGGATGATGGGCACTCCCTACAAGTTCTCACAACACGGCGGCAGCGGGGCCTATGTGAGCGAACTGTTGCCCAAGTTCAGCCGAATAGTCGACGACGTCACCATTATCCGGTCGATGCACACCGACCAGTTCAACCACGCGCCCGCACAGTTGATGCTGCATACCGGAAACCCTCGCTTTGGCTACGCATCGATGGGAGCATGGGCCACCTATGGACTGGGCACGGAGAACCAGGATCTGCCCGGATTCGTCGTGCTCGTCAGCGGTGGAAACAACCCGGACGGAGGCAAGAGCCTATGGGGCAGCGGGTTCCTCCCTTCCGTATATCAAGGGGTGCAATGCCGCACGCAAGGCGACCCCGTGCTGTTCTTGAGCGATCCGGACGGGATGAGCCGGGGTATGCGCCGCAAAACGCTCGATGCGATCAAAGACCTGAACGAACTGCAGCAGAAGCAATACGGAGATCCGGAAACGCAAGCGCGGATCGCACAGTACGAACTCGCCTACCGAATGCAGATCTCGGTCCCCAAGGTAATGGACATCACGAAGGAATCCGATGCCATGCACACGCTGTATGGGACGGAACCAGGCAAGGTGTCTTTCGCCAATAACTGCCTGCTGGCACGCCGGCTGGTGGAGAACGGAGTGCGATTCGTACAGTTGTTCCACTGGGGCTGGGATCATCATGGTTCCTCGCGGCGTGAGGACATCCGCTATGCACTGCCGCCGCAGGCGAAGGTGGCAGACCAGGCTATCGCCGCGCTGGTGACCGATTTGAAGCAGCGCGGCTTGCTCGATCAAACCTTGATTGTCTGGGGTGGAGAGTTCGGCCGCACGCCGATGCGCGAGAACCGCGGTGGATCGTATGGCGACTTCATCGGGCGCGATCATCATCCCTACGGCTTCACCATGTGGCTTGCCGGAGGTGGCGTGAAGGCGGGGCTCAACTACGGCGCAACCGATGAAATCGGCTACTACGCCGTGCAGAACAAGGTGGGTGTGCGCGATCTGCAAGCCACCATTCTTAACCAGATTGGCCTCGATCCCTACACGCTCAGCTATCCCTTTAACGGGCTCAACGCGAGGCTGATCGGGCCGACCGATGAAGGGAAAGTGATTCGGGATATTCTCGTCTAAACCATGCTCACCGCAGAAGGATCGAAAGCGCGGCGTGACCGCCTCAGCCATGCCATCGAACAAAATGGGTGGGATTTGTTCCTGACCACGGACCCGCGAACCGTTTACTATTTCACCGCGGAAATGCAGCCGCCCGATGCGCCGGTGGCTTACCTGCAGTTCGCCGGCGGCCGAACCGAGGTGCTGAAGCCGGAGACTTACTCCATCCATCGTGTCGTGGATTATCCCGAGGAGGAGCTTCGCAGCCATGTGCTCGATCTCGCCGGCAACCGCCGCGCGGGAGTGGAAATGCGCACCTGCATCGTGTCATTGCCGGCCTCCGAAGATGCCACCCGCACCATTCTCCGCCTGCGCAAATGCAAAGAGGAAGACGAGATCGATGAAATCCGCAGCGCTCTCGAATTGAACATAGTTGCTTACGATGCGGCTAAAGCGGTCATCGCTCCCGGCGCCCGCGAGATCGATGTTTACAACGCCATGTATCAGGCCGTCGTTCGCAAAGCCGGTACGGCAGTCGAGTTCAAAGGCGACTTCGCCTGCGGGGAGCGATGCGTGAAAGGGGGAGGTCCGCCTACCGAGCGCGTGATCGAACCCGGCGATCTCTACGTCCTCGACTTGTTCCCCGCGCCCGCTTACTATTTCTCCGATACCTGCCGCACCTTCGCCGCCGGCCCACCCACCGATCTGCAACAATCAGCCTGGGACCTGGTCATGCAAGCCATGCGCCAGGCCAAAGCTGTTATCCGGCCGGGTGTCAAAACCCGTGATGTCTACCTTGCGGCGAAGCAGGTTCTCGACAGCGATCCGCGGTTTGAAAACACCTTCTGGCACCACTTGGGGCATGGCATCGGGCACCGCGGCCATGAGGCGCCGCGCATCATACCGGGAAGCGATGACATCTTCGAGGAAGGCGATGTGTTCACCCTTGAGCCCGGGCTCTATTCTTCAGCGATACAGGGCGGAATCCGCATTGAAGACAACTACGTCGTGCGCGCGAACGGTGTGGAGAACCTCTTCCACTACCCCCATGGGCTTGTCTAGGTTCGGGCTGGTTGTCCTTTCATCTCGTTCAGCAGTTGTAGCGCCTTGAAGGACAGCATGTCTCCTGCGGGCTTGGTATAAGGCGGTTTCAACGCCTCCTGGTAAAACGCCGAAAGCCAGTCCACATCCCCCAGGTCTTTAGCCTGGCCGATGAAGTGGGGCTCCATGGAGTTTGTGCACGAGACGGGGATGGTGAGCGCAAATGGACTGCGTTCGCGAATCGTGAGGCCGATTCCCACGAAGGGTTCACCCTGCAGGAATACCAGAGCTACTTCCGAGCCGAAAGTGATGGCATGCAACTGCAACTTGCATTCCTTCTCCGGCGAGCTTACTCCGTTGCGTACGTGCCCCAACGCCCATTCGGTCCATTTACCGCGGCTGCCGTTCGATTCCAATTCCGTCAATGCGGGCAACGGGGCATAGCGCAAAGTGGCCGTGGCGGCCCCATAGCCGAGCACTGGTTCGTCCACAACGTGCTCGCCGAGCGCGGCGTCGACGAAACTCTTCCCCAGTTTGCGGCCCATCTCTTTCGCTTTGCGCACGCCACCACCAAGAAACTTGGCGCTGACATCGCCAGAGCATCCCTGGAGGAATGAGGTCACCGGCTGCATGGGATGGAAGGATTTGGCGAGTTCCAGCAAAGCGTAGCCGCAATAATCGGGATCGATCACCGGCGCTTCGCGGTTGTAGGCCACCACGGGCCGCCCGGTGAAGTGGGCCAGCAAAAGAACCGGCGCTCCAGTTTCGTCATCGAAGCGCACCACGGAGGCCAGAGGGTCGATGGCGCCGAGCTTCGCGCGGCTCATCTTTCTGCGGTCTTCCTCACGCACGACGTAGGATGCCCCATTTTTCCGCCTGGCCTTGCGGTTGAAGGTGAGATCGTCCTGCGTGTTGCTGCCATAGCTCACCGTGACCCGGCGGAAGAGGGCGGGCAGTCTCTCCGCAGTCTTGCGCAGTTCCCGCTGCGCCTGTTCCGGCCACCCTCCCGCTCGCGATGCGTTGTTCGTAACGGCACAGAGGATGTTCTCCGGAGGCACAGCCAAGGCTTCCGCCAGCGCCTGTCTGCCTTGGTCGAAGATTTCGTAGTCCGAATTCACCAGGCCGACCGAAAGCGTGCCCTGACGGAACACGGCAACACGAGTTTCCAAAGGGCCCACGGGGAACGCCGCGCAGGCAACCTCGAGTGGTCCGCTTCCAAACTGGATCATGGGCACACTCCAACCGCCGGCTTCAACCAAACCGGCGGCAGGCTAGTTAGTGAACGATATTCCTACTTGTACCACCAAAAACATTCCACCGCAAAGATGTTTTTGTGAAACCGCCCCGGGCACGGGATATATATATAATAGAGGCCGCTGGGTATCCTTGTGCGAAAATCCGTTCTCTTTCTCGCTGCTTTGCTGGCGCTCGGTCAGGCGCCCAAAGAACGCCTGCCCAAAAACCATCCGGCCATTCCAGCCACATCCCGTCGCGATCAGGCCTCGCAACTCACCGCGGAAATCGCGGGCCAGCCGGAGAACGCCAAGACAGCGCCCATCCCCCGCCGGAACATCGTCGACCAGCATATTTTCGGCAAGATGGCCAAGGATCGCGTTCCCAGCGCTCCTCTCGCCTCCGACGAGGAGTTCTTCCGCCGCATCCACATCGACCTCACCGGCCGCATTCCAGGCAACGCCGAACTGCGTGAGTTTCTTGCCTCTTCCGATCCCGCAAAGCGCGACAAGCTGATCGACACGCTGATCGGATCGAAGGAATGGCGCGCCAAGTGGACATACTGGTTCGGCGACCTGGCCATGTCAGCGGCCAACCGCATCGGCAACGAAGGCAAGAACGTTTTTTACCGCTGGGTGTACGACAACTTCCAGATCAACCGCCCCTGGAACGAATTCGTCACCGATCTGCTGATTTCCAAGGCCGTCAGCAATTGGTACGTGGGCGATTCCGGCTATGTCGCCCGCTGGGTGGTAATCGGAGTGAAGTGCGATGATTACGTGCATGAGGATACCGCCGACGAACTGGCCATCCACGCCGTACGCGACTTCATGGGCGTCGATCTCAACTGCGTGTCTTGCCACGATGGAGCGCGGCATCTGGAGAAGATCAATCTTTGGCTGAGCCAGCGAAAGCGTGACGAACTTTACGGTATGGCCGCTTTCTTCGGCAAGACGCGTGTTCTCCGGCGCGTGGAACTGGCCACGACGCAGGATGAGTACTCGATCGACGACAAAGGTCCAGGCTACGATGCAGGGGCGCGTACCGTGGTTCGCGTTGCCCGCCGCGGCCAGGGCCTGACGGAGCCGCGTTTCCTATTCACCGGCGCAGGCGCCGATAACACACGTCCGCTCCGTCCGCAGTTCGCGCGCCTGCTCACGGAGCATCCACAGTTCGCCCGCGCCACCGTGAACCGCTTCTGGGCCGAACTGATGGGCGTCGGGATCGTTGACCCCGTCACCGATTTCGATTTGGCCCGCCAGGATCCCAGGAATCCTCCGCCTGCCCCATGGACGGTGCAGCCGACGCATCCGGAACTGCTCGATGCCCTCGCCGAAGATTTTCGCGCCCATGGCTACGATGTGCAGCGCCTGCAGAGACTCATCGTTCAGTCGAGCGCCTATCAGCTTTCCTCGAAGTTTCCCGGCGAGTGGAAGGACGCCTACGCCGCCTACTTCGCCCGCAAGTTCGTGCGCCGTCTCACCTCCGAGGAACTGTACGATTCCATCGTCAAAGCAACAAATTTGTTCAGCGAAGTTCATGTCCGTGGCACTGATTTCCGCGCCCGCTACGCCACCGAAACACGCTCCCCGGAGGATTGGAAAGCAAACGGCCTCAAGGACATTGTCTATTTTCTCGAATCCTTCGGACAGAACAACCGCGAGTATTCTGAGCGCAAGAACGGCGGGACGATTACGCAAGCTGTGCTGATGATGAACAGCCCCTGGGTGATGCGCCAGGTTCAGGCATCGCCCGGCAGTTACCTATCGTCGCTGCTGCAGGCCAAGAAACCGGACGAAGAAAACGTCACCTTGTTGTTCGAGCGCTTTCTGAGCCGCAAGCCTATGCCCGAAGAACTCGCTTCCGCAAAGGATCTAGTGGCCACCGGCGGGCGCAAGGGATATGAAGACCTGCAGTGGCTGCTGATGAACAAACTCGAGTTCCTTTTCAACTACTAAGGCCTACTATGAGCAACCCACTCGACACCGTGCTCACTCGTCGCGAAGCGCTCCGTCTCGGAGGCGTCACTCTGGGCGGCTACTGGTTCCTGCCGTTGCTTGCTCCGCACAACGTTCGCGCGGCTTCGAAGTCGAAACTGCGCGGGTCGGCGCGGTTCTGCATCTTCGTTATGCTGGACGGCGGTCAGAGCCACGTCGATGCTTGGGATCTCAAGGAAGGCAAGTGGACCCCGCCAGACTTCGACGTGCGCGAAGCAAAGCCCGGCGTGAAGTGGCCCATGGCGCTCTATCCGCGTCTGGCCGGGCAACTGGACCGCGTGGCGCTTGTGCGCTCCCTGGAGGCCTGGGACAGCGTGCACGGCCGGGCGCAGTACTACGTCCAGGCTGCGCACGCGTTGAACCCGGCGCTGCAGAAAGAGATCCCGCCCATCGGCGCCGTGGTTGCATTGGAGTACGCGTCGCGGCGTAAGCCTACCGACACGCTACCGCCCTATGTGGCCATGAATGTTACTCAAAGCCAGGCGGGTTTGCTCACTTCCGGTTTCCTGCCCGCAGCCTATTCTCCGTTCCACATCGATACTGCCGTCAGCTTGTCCTCTTACAAGATCGAGGAAAACACGAAAAAGGATTTCGCGCGGCGATGGGAGCTGCTGAAGCGTTTCGATGCCCGTTTGCGCAGCGACGCTTCGCTCGCGGCAAAGGCCTATCGGGACTACAACGATCACTACGACGGCGCTTTCCGAATGATGATGGACGCGCGCACGGCGAAGCTTTTTGAGCTGAGCGCCGGGGATCGAAGACGGTACGGAGACTCCATTACGGGCGACGCCGCCATCATCGCCCGCAATCTGGTGGAAGCCGACGCCGGGACGAACTTCATTTTTCTCCAGCAGAACGGCTGGGACCATCACAAGGACATCTATAAACAGGCCAACCACTACAAATGCTCGTGGGAACTCGACGCCGCCCTCGCCAATTTGATTGACGATCTGGCGACGCGCAAACGTGCCGATGGACGCACGTTGCTTGATGAAACTATGGTTGTCTGCATGGGCGAATTCGGACGCACGCCGGGAGACATCACCTATCTCAACGGACGAGACCACTACCAATACGCCTTCACGGCGCTGATGGCCGGAGGGGGCATCAAGGGCGGCCAAATCGTCGGCAAGACCGATGAGACAGGGGCCAAGGTGATCGAGAGCGGCT
>JAEUQG010000260.1 GCA_016789755.1 Bryobacterales bacterium | reverse complement strand
AACGCCACCACGCGCACCGACAATGAGCCCCGCAACGGCAAGCCCTCCCCCCCCACCCACACCGCCACCAGCGAAAACCAGGCCCACTTCGCGCCCCGCGCCGGAGAGATGACGCGCCGCGAACCCTGGGGCGATTTCCGCTACGAGGAAGGCGAACGCAAGGCCCGCAGCGAACGCGCCCTCCTCGATCAGGCATCCAACCGCATCACCCTGCTGCAAGCCGCCCGCGTGTGGGATAACACCGGCTCCACCACCGCCAACCAGATCCTGCTCGATCAGCGCACCGAAGATTTCGTCGCCGACGGCAACGTCCAATCCAGCCGCCTCCCGGACTCAAAGGCAAGCGGCGGCTCGGCCATGCTCACCAAAGACGAGCCCATGCAAGCCCGCGCCGCGAAGATGACCACTTCCGACCGCCAGTCCTTAGTCGTCTACAATGGCAACGCCGTCCTCTGGCAAGGCTCCAGCCGCCTCCAGGCCGACCGCATCGAGATCGACCGCAAGAACTCCGTGCTCCGCGCCCACGGCAAAGTGGTCAGCCAGATCCTCGATCAGCAAAAGCCCGAACAGGCCGTCAAAGCCAAGGCCGCCCCTTCCTACACCCTCATCAATGCCCCGGAAATGACCTACTCCGACAAGGAGCGCCTGGCCCACTACACCGGCGGCGTGTTCCTCCGCCGCGATGCCCTCGACGTCAAGTCCAAGGAACTGCGCGCCTACCTCAAGGAAGAGAAGAAGGAGCGGAAAGAAGGCGAATCGAGCCTCGACAAGGCGGTCGCCGACGGCGACGTCGTCATCGTCCAAGGTGGCGGCGGACGCACCCGCCGCGGCACTTCCCAACACGCCGACTACTTCGTCGACGAAGCGAAGATCGTCCTCACCGGCGGCCAGCCCCGCTTCGAGGATTCTGTCAAAGGAAACACCACCGGCAAGGAATTGATCTACTTCTCCAACGATGGTAGGCTTCTGGTGAGCGGGGCGCCATCGGAACCGGCCAAAAGCAAGGTGCGCCGGAAACCAGATGCGAGTTCTTCAAACCAGCGAAATCAGTAAATCCTACCGCGGCCGCAAAGTCGTCGATGGCGTGTCCGTGTCCGTCTCCCAAGGCGAAGTCGTCGGCCTCCTCGGCCCCAACGGCGCCGGAAAGACCACCTCCTTCTACATGATCGTCGGACTCGTCACGCCCGATTCCGGCAAAGTCCTCCTCGACCAGCACGACGTCACCCACCTCGCCATGTATCAGCGCGCCCGCAAAGGCGTCAGCTATCTCCCCCAGGAAGCCAGCGTCTTCCGCAAGCTCAGCGTCGAAGAGAACCTCATGGCGATCCTCGAAACCCTCTCCCTGCCCGCCGCCGAACGCCGCGCCCGCATGACCCGCCTCATCGAAATGCTCGGCCTTGAAAAGGTCGCCCAAAGCAAAGGCTACATGCTCTCCGGCGGGGAACGCCGCCGCGTCGAGATCGCCCGCTCCCTCGTCATCGAACCCAGCTTCCTCCTCCTCGATGAGCCCTTCTCCGGCATCGATCCCATCCAGGTCGCCGAACTCCAGCGCATCGTCTTCGATCTCAAAAAATCCGGCATCGGCATCCTCGTCACCGACCACAACGTCCGCGAGACCCTCGCCGTCACCGACCGCGCCTACATCATCAACAACGGCAAGATCTTCCGCGCCGGCACCCCCGAAGCTCTCGGCGCCGACCCCGAAGTCAAGCGCGTCTACCTCGGCGAATCCTTCACGCTCTAGTCAGCGCCGAACGCAACTACGCTGCTATTTTGGGGTTAGAGCACTCATCCCATGAAGTTCGCCTTCCTTCAGCCGTTGCTGGCGATGGCCGCCAGCGGAGTTGTGTTTGCCGCCCCGCAGGCCACAAGCCTGCTTGCACGCATTCCGCTGCACTTCGAACCGCACGGCAGCACCTTCGTCGCCCGCGCGCCTGGCTACACGGTGCAGATGGGACAGCAAGGCGCGGCCATCGGACTATCGCATTCGCGCCTCCTTCTGCACCTTAAAGCCGCCGACCTCTCCCGCCTCGAAGGCGTATCCCAACAAGCCTCTGTCAGCCATTACCTCCGCGGCCGCGACAGCCGTCAGTGGCGCACGGCCGTGCCTCATTACGCCCGCGTCCGCTACCGCCAGGCCTATCCCGGCATCGATGTCGAATTCTACGGCAACGCCCGCCAGATCGAATATGACTTCGTCCTCCAGCCCGGCGCCGATCCGTCGCTCCTCCGCATGGATATCGCCGAAGCCCGCCTGCTGCAACTGCAAGGCGGGGACCTGCGCATGGAAACCACCTCCGGCGAAGCGATGCTGCTCCGCGCCCCCATCGCCTATCAAACCATCGATGGGCAGCGCATCGGCATCCAAAGCCGCTTCGTCCTCCAAGGCAACACCGTCTCCTTCCACCTCGGCCGCTACGATGCGCGCCACGCGCTCACCATCGACCCCGTGCTCACCTTCGCCACTTACTACGGAGGCGCCACATCCGATGTCCCCACGGCCATCGCCCTCGATGCCTCCGGCAACACCTACATCGCCGGCTACACCAACTCCACCAACCTCCCGCTGGCCGGCGAATCCTACGGCAAGATCCTCAACGGCGACGAGGACATCTTCGTCGCCAAACTCAATCCATCGGGCAATCAGCTTCTCTATTCCACCTACATCGGCGGCAGCGCCGGGGAACGCCCCGTGGGCATCGTGGTCAACGCCGTGGGTCAGGTCACCATCGCCGGAAACACCAGCTCGCTGAACTTCCCCCACAACGGCCTCTCTGTCCCATCCACCGGCATCGGCCTCTTCCTCTCCAAGCTTGCCGCCGACGGTTCGCAGATCGTGGCCTCGATGATGATCGCCTACGCCGAACTGGAAACCCTCGGTGTGGCCACCGCCCTGGCCGCGGATCCCGCCGGCAACCTCTACCTGGCGGGCCACACCGGAAACCCCGGTTTTCCGGCCACCAACGGCGTCTATCAGCAGAGCCTGCGCGGAGAAACCGACGCCTTCGTCGCCAAGATCGCCCCCAACCTGAACGAGTTGCTTTACGCCACGTTCCTCGGAGGCGCAGCCCCCGATCAGGCCCTCGCCGTCACCGCCGACGCGCAAGGCAATGCCTACCTCACCGGCCAGACGCAGTCCGGAGCGTTCCCCTTCACGCCCGGCGCCTACCTCTCGCCCAATCGCGCCGGCTGGGATGTCTTCGTCTCGCGTCTCAGCAGCGACGGCAAGGCCCTCAACTACTCGGCCATCCTTGGCGGCAGCGCCGATGACTACGGACGCGCCATCTCCATCGGACCCGGTAACAGCATCTACCTCGCGGGCCTCACTCTCTCCTCCAACTACGTCACTACCGCAGGCGCCTATCAATCCCTGCGCCCCTCGGCATCGCCCAATGCGGCCTTCATCACCCGCCTGTCGCCCACCATGGATGTCGTGCAGTACTCCACCTACTTCGGATCGCCGTCGGTGTACTTCAACGTCGAATCCGTCTCCCGGATTCTCGTCGATGGCGCCGGCAACTTCGTATTAGGCGGCCATGGATTGGGCAACGGATTGCCCATCACCCCCGGCGCCATTCAATCGCCCAGCCCCGGCGGTTTGAACGACGTATTCCTCGCCCAATTCAATCCGGGCGGCGATTTGCTGAGCTTTTCCACCTATCTCGGCGGCGCCGGCAGCGACACGCTGGCGGGCATGGCGATGGACAGCGCCGGCAATCTGTACCTGGCCGGCAGCACGTCCTCCACCAACTTCCCCGCTACCGCCGGCGCCTTCCGCACCGTGAACTCGGGCGGCATCGATGGCTACGTGGCCAAGATCGACTTCGGCGGCGCCACCGCCAACTGTGCGGCAACGCTCGTCGCCTCCAGCTACACCGCGGGCGCCGAAGGCGCGGAGAGCACCTTCGATTTCACCATCAACAGCGGCTGCGCCTGGAACGTCAGCTCCAACCAGACCTGGGTCACCGTCACCAGCGCCGCCTCCGGAACGGGCAGCGCCACAGTCACCTTCCGCATCGACATCAACACCACCACGTCCAACCGCACAGCGGCCATCGCCGTTGCCGGCAAGACCTTCGCCATCACGCAGACCGGAACCCCGTGCAGCCTGCAGGTCACACCGGGGAACCGCACCGTCCCGGCCACCGGAGGCGCCATGACCTTCACCGTCAACGGCCTCGCCGGCTGCGCCTGGACCACGACCACCGTGACACCGTGGCTGCAACTGCAAGGCTCGGGCGCGGGCAACGGGCCGGGTCTGGTGGCCGTGACCTTCGATACGAACTCCGGCGCCGCTCCGCGCTCCGGCCTGATCACCGTCGCCAAGCAGGGCGTCTACGTCCTGCAGCCCGCCGCATCGCCCCAAAGCGCGTTCCTCGATGTCCCCGTGAACTTCCTCTTCAATGACCACATCTACCTCATGAAGCAGGCCAACGTCGCCGATTTCTGCAACGGCGACCCCAACCAGTTCTGCGCCGAAAGCCCGACCACCCGCGCCACCATGGCGCTCTACATCATCCGCGCCCTCTACGGCGGCGACAGCTTCACCTACCGCACGCAGCCCTACTTCACCGATGTGCCATCCACGCACCCGCAGTTCCCGCACATTCAGAAGATGCGCGAGCTCGGCTACACCGCCGGCTGCACCGCCACCACCTATTGCCCCAACGACAGCGTGACCCGCGGGCAGATGGCCGCCTTCATCGTCCGCACCAAGATGCAGCGGCGCTTCGACCAGACCATCACCTTCCCCACCATCCCTTACTTCACCGACGTCCCGCCCACCGACTCCTTCTTCGGCTACATCCAGAAGATGAAGGAACTCGGAGTCACCAGCGGCTGCACCGAAAGCACCTACTGCCAGTGGGACACCAACACGCGCGGGCAGATGGCGGTCTTCGTCGTCCGCGCGCTGCTTACTCCCTGATGTGATGTAAGCTGGACAGGAATGCACCGCCGACAGTTTCTAGCAGGACTCGCCGCAACCGCCGCCGCGGCCCAGGCGCAGCAAACCCGCCCCAATTTCATCGTCATTTACACCGACGACCAGGGCATCGGCGATCTCGGCTGCTACTTCGGCCGCGACATGAAGACGCCGCACATCGATGCGCTCGCCGCGGGCGGCATCCGCTTCACCGACTGGCACACCAACTCCCCCGTCTGCTCGCCGTCGCGCGCCGCCGTGCTCACCGGCAAGTACCCGCAGAACGCCGGCGTGCCGCATATCCTGACCTCGAAGCCCGATTTCAACATCCCGGGCCTGCGCAAGGGCGAGAACACCATCGCCTCGGAACTGAAGAAGCTCGGCTACCGCACCGCGGCCGTCGGCAAATGGCACTTGGGAAGCGCCAAGGGATCGCGCCCCATGGATCAGGGCTTCGACGAATGGTTCGGCTTCTATTCGGGCTGGACCGACTACTACTCGCACCGCTACTACACGCTCGGCGGCACACCGCTGTTTCACGATATGTGGCGCGGCGAGAAGGAGGTCTTCGAGGAGCCCGTCTACCAGACCGAACTGCTCGGCCGCGAAGCCAAGGCGTTCCTCAACCGCCAAAACGACGGCCAGCCGTTCTTCCTCTACCTCGCCTTCGGAGCGCCGCACTATCCGATGATGGCCCCCAGGAAGTACCTCGACCGCTTCCCGGCGGAGATGGATCGCGACCGCCGCGAGCATGTGGCCATGGTGGCGGCCATCGATGACCAGATCGGCGAACTGATGGCCACGCTCAAAGCCCGCGGCTTCGACCGCAACACCGTTATCTTCTATCAGGCCGACAACGGGGCCACGCGCGAGGAACGCGCCGACCACCTCGCCCGCTCCTACCGCGGCGGCAGCAACGGGCCCTACCGCGCCTACAAAGGCTCGCTCTTCGAAGGCGGCACGCGCGTGCCCGGATTGCTCCGCTGGCCGGCGAAGATCAAGCCCAACCAGGTCCTCGGCGGCGTGGGAATGGCCATGGACATTCTGCCCACCTTCGTCAGATGGGCCGGCGGCACGCCTCCCGCCGGCATCGACGGCACGGACTTGACCCCAATGGTGCTCGAAGGCAAGCCCTCGGTGCACGATGCCGTGTTCTGGGACTACGACACCATGCGCGCCGTGCGCCGCGGACCGTGGAAGCTGCTACGCAACTACCGCGAAGGTCTCGGCACCCCCATGGTCAAGGAGTTGTGGCTCTCCAACCTCGACGAAGATCCCGGCGAGAACAAGAACTTCGCCGCCTCGCAACCCGTCCTGGTGAAGGAACTGACGGCCCTCATGGACGCCTGGAAGCCGGAGCAATAGCCATGGACCGCGAGCCCACCGAGATCACCCAGTTGCTGCTCGACTGGCGCAACGGCAGCAAGGAAGCGCTCGACCAGCTGACGCCGCTGCTCTATTCCGAACTGCGCCGCATGGCCGCATCCTACCTTCGCCGCGAGCGGAGCAACCATACGCTGCAACCCACCGCCCTGGTCAACGAGCTGTACGTGCAGTTGTCGAAGATGGCCAAACTCGAATGGAAAGACCGGGCCCACTTCTTCGGCATCTCCTCCTATGTCATGCGCCAGATCCTGGTGCAGCATGCGCGCACCACGAACGCGGCCAAGCGCGGGGGACAGGTGAAGAAGCTCTCGCTCGACGAGGCGCTCACCGTCTCGGCCGACGGCTCGAACGAACTCATCGCCCTCGATGACGCGTTACGCGAACTGGCGGCCATCGACGAGCGCAAGAGCCGGATCGTGGAGATGCACTACTTCGGCGGGTTGAAGCAGCAGGAGATGGCCGAGGTGCTGGGGATCTCAGAGAGCACCATCGGGCGCGAGTTGCGCCTGGCCCACGCCTGGCTGTTCCGGCAGGTAAGCCGCGGGGACGATCAGCAGGCCGGCTGAAGCATGCTCGACTGCAGCACCCATTCGATCTGGTCGCGATGGAAGGGCGTGGCTACGTAGTCGGACGCTCCCGCGTCCATAGCGTCGATCCACTCGCGCGCGTCGGGGTTGCGCGTCACCACCACCACGGGAAGACGCTGCGCCGAGGCCCGTTCCAGGATCTCCTTCAAATGACGGTGGCGGGCAGGGCAGAAGATCACGTCCGGCTGCACTTCCTTGAGCATGGCCAGAAAGGAGGCGAGATCCGTGGGAACGCTGCGGGCCAGCGAGGTGAAGCGCCGGGGCAATGCATGCTCCAGCGCCTCGGCAGTGGAGGGATCCAGACCCATCAGCAGGAGGCGGGGATAACAGGAGAGGGCTGCGGCGGCTATCATGCGGGAACCTACATCACTGTAGTCGCGCGACGCCGCCTGTTCTCTCACAATTATCTGTAGTTACGGTGCAATTAGTGGGGCAGGTCGCCGTGCGGCTTGCCGGCATTGATCTCCTCGACCGTGTCCCGAACCTGGCCGGGGAGGCTCGATCCAACCCAGTTCTTCACCGAATCGGGCAGCTTCACGGAGGTCGACTTGGGCTGGCCTTTCTCGAACTGTACCAGGTCGTTCATGGTCTTGCCGGCCTTCAGTTCCGAGGCTACGGCCCGGCGCAGAGCCTGCATGAACTCCATCTCCCCGGAGAGGATCTCGCGGCCGCCGGCGGGTCCGTGCCCGGGCAGCACACGCTGCGGATTGAGCGCCGAGGCTTTGCCCAGAACCACCGGCCAGTTGCCGATGTTGCCGTCGCCGGTGAAGTTGTAAGGACCGTTAGTGGCCGCGTCGCCGGTGCAGAGGATGCGTTCCTTGGGCAGGAAGACGAAGCCGTCGCCGCGCGTGTGAGCCCAGCCGAAGTGGTGGAACTCGACGCGGCGGCTGCCGTCTTCGAGGATGTAGGGCTTGTCGCCGAAGGTCTGCTTGGGGCGCTCGGCCGTGGCCAGCTTGAGGTCCGTCACGTCCTTGCGCGTCTCGCTCTTCCAGCGCTTCGGCTCGTAGCGGTTCATCTCTTCCAATACGTTCCGGTGGGCCAGCGTCGTTGCCCCGATCTTCGTCCAGACGGGGTTGCCGTAGGCGTGGTCGCCGTGGTGATGCGTGTCGAAGACATAGCGCACGGGCTTCGGCGAGAGCTTCTTGATGTCGGCCAGCGCCGCCTGCGCGCCGCTCGGGTAGTTGGCATCGACGACGATGAGGTAGTCCTTCATCTCGATGACGACGTTGTTGCAATGCCCCTTGCCCTTTAGGTCGCCTTCGCGGAACCAGACGCCGGAGACGATCTGTTTGACGGTATCGGGCTGGGCATCGGTGCGGGTGACCACCAGCCCCATCGAGAGCAGGGCCGCGAAGGCCGAGGCGCAGAGGGTTCGTACGTGCATCGTGGAAGCATCTTAGCCGAGGGGCGGACGGTTCCGCAACTGGTAAAATGAAGGTTTCCCCCACAGGAGGCTGAATGGCAGTGATTCATCGCCGGCTGAGCGTGCCGGTCAACGTCGGTGGAGTGATGGTCGGCGGAAACCACCCCATCGTCGTGCAGTCGATGACGAATACCGACACGGCGGATGTGGCCTCGACCGTGAACCAGACGATGGCGCTGGCACGGGCCGGCTCGGAGCTGGTGCGCGTCACGGTGAACACCGAGGAAGCGGCGGCGGCGGTGCCGCGGATCGTGGACACGCTACGCCAGTTCGGAGTCCATGTGCCCATTGCCGGCGACTTCCACTACAACGGGCACATCCTGCTCAAGAAGTACCCGGACTGCGCGCGGGCGCTGGCCAAGTACCGCATCAATCCGGGGAACGTGAACATCGGCAAGAAGCACGACGACAACTTCCGGACGATGATCGAGGCTGCCATTGAGTACGGCAAGCCGGTGCGCATCGGCGTGAACTGGGGCTCGCTCGATCAGGCGCTGCTGACGCGGATGATGGACGAGAACGCGAAGTCGGCCACGCCGCTCGATGCGCGCGAGGTGACGCTGAACGCCATCGTCGAGAGCGGGCTCCTCTCGGCGGAACACGCCGAGAGCTACGGGCTCGACAGAGACCGCATCATCATCTCCGCCAAGGTGAGCACGGTGCAGGACCTGGTGGACGTGTACCGCAAGCTTGCCGCCCGTTGCGACTATGCACTGCACCTGGGCCTGACCGAAGCAGGGATGGGCGCCAAGGGCATTGTGGCGACAACGGCCGCGCTCTCCATCCTGCTGCAGGAAGGGATCGGCGACACCATCCGCGCCTCGCTTACGCCACCGCCGGGCGGCGACCGCACCGAGGAAGTACTGGTCTCCCAG
The DNA here is from genome assembly GCA_016789755.1 of Bryobacterales bacterium. Taxonomy (GTDB): domain Bacteria; phylum Acidobacteriota; class Terriglobia; order Bryobacterales; family Bryobacteraceae; genus CADEFT01. Next base: position 10,216 of record JAEUQG010000260.1, on the reverse strand, counting down.
CAGGTGCTGCAATCGCTGGGGCTGCGCAGCTTCACCCCCCAGGTGACAGCCTGCCCCGGTTGCGGGCGCACCACCAGCACTTTCTTCCAGGAGATGGCCGCGGAGATCCAGGGCTACTTGCGCCGGCAGATGCCGGTGTGGAAGGATAGCCATCCGGGTGTCGAGGAGATGAAGGTCGCCGTGATGGGCTGCATCGTCAACGGACCGGGCGAATCGAAGCACGCCAACATCGGCATCTCCCTGCCCGGCACCTTCGAGGAGCCGGTGGCGCCCGTCTACGTCGATGGCAAGCTGTTCCGCACCCTGCGCGGCGATTCCATCGTGGCCGAGTTCACCGCGATTCTGAACGATTACGTGGAGCGGAAATATGCAGTGGCCGAAACTGCGCAAGTCGCAGGAGACTGAAGCACGACCGGAACCGAAGCCCAAGGCAAGCTCGACGGCCGCCAAAGAGGCGGGCAGAGACGCGCGGCTGAAGCGGCTGGCGAAGAAGCTGGACGAGCTGCCGGCGAAGGACGAAGAGCGGATCCGGCAGATCCATGAGATGGAGTTGCGCCAGCGGCTGGGAGCGGTGGAACTGCATGAGCTGTGTGTCGAGCTGGTGCATACGCTGAACGGGCTGCTGAAGAAGCTGAAGCTGGAGTTGACGCCGGAGGTGTACAACCCCGACCGCATCGAAGCCGAGCAGGGGTTGCTGTTCCAGATCAACGCCACGGGCCGTGTCCTGCAGATCGCCTTGTTTGCGCCGGAGAACTGTACGACCACGGAGCACTTCCGCATCCCCTACGTTCTGCGGGGAGCGGTGCGGAGCTTCAACCAGGAATCGCTGGAGCGGCAGGAGATTCAGGAGACGCCGATCTTCTATTGCCGGGAGCGGAGCGACTTCGGGTGGGTCTACATGGAGACGCGGACACGCAAGACCGGAGCGGTGGACAGGGACTTCCTGATGGACGTGCTGGAGGAGTTGCTGTAGCGGAAGACGCTCAGCGCACGGGGCCGGGACTGATCTTACCCAGGATGACCGGGCCTTTGGCGCCGGTGGCCGACGGCATGTTGGACGGGCGGCCGTGCCAGGTTTCATAGGCCATGACAGCGAAGGCGAGGGCCTCTTTGCCGTCGGGGTCGATGCCAAGGTGGGAGATGGGCCGCACGGCGATGCCGGCCAGATCGCGGGCGAGCGATTCCATCAGCACGGGGTTGTGGGCGCCTCCGCCGGAGACGTAGATCTCCTCGATAGGGATGCGCGGCAGCACGTGGCGGCGAATGCCGTCGGCAATGGTGACGACGGTGAAGGCGGCGGCGGTGGCGACCAGATCCTCGAAGCTGAGGCGGGTGTTGACCAGGTACTCGATGAGATCGCGGCCGTACTCTTCGCGCCCGGCGCTCTTGGGCGGCGCCTTGCGGAAGAAGGGATCGCGGAGCAGGATACGCAGCAGCCAGCGGCTGGCTTTGCCGTGGGCGGCGGCCACGCCGTCGCGGTCGAAGTGGCGGCGTCCGCGGGTGAAGTGGGTCACCAGTTGGTCCATCACCATGTTGCCGGGGCCGGTGTCGAAGGCCATCACCTTCGAAGGCGGCGCGCCGGCGGGGATGGCGGTGACGTTGGCGATGCCTCCGATATTGAGGGCGACGCGGCCGATTCTCTTATGGCGCACCAGCAGGTAATCGACGTAAGGCACCAGCGGCGCGCCCTGCCCTCCGGCGGCCATGTCGCGGGTACGGAAGTCGGAGACGACGGGCATGCTGAGGCGTTCGGCGAGCACGCTGCCGTCGCCGATCTGGAGCGTGCAGGTGAGGCGGTGATTGAGGAAGCCGGTGCGGGCGCCGACGTGCAGAATGGTCTGCCCGTGGCAGCCGGTGAGCTGGATCTTCGAGAGCGGAATGCGGCTCTTGGCGCAGAGGCGCTTGACGGCCTTGGCGTAGAGTTCGGGCAGCAGGAAGTTGAGGAAGCCGATCTGGGTGGTGTGGGTATCGCAGTTGGAAACGCCGAGCAGGGCTTCGCGCACGGCCTTGGGATAGGCGGTGGCGCCGTGGGCCAGGGTGCGGACCTGCTTGTCCCAGCCTTCGCCTTCAATCTCGACGATGGAGACGGAGATGCCGTCGAGGGAGGTGCCGCTCATGATGCCTGCTACGATCATTGGTGCTTGAGCTCCTTCTGCAGTTCGGCCAGTAGTTGCAAGGCCTCGATGGGGCGTATCTCGTCCAGGTTGAGGACGCGGATGCGGGCGGCGATGTCGTAGCCGACCGGCTCAAAGAGCTGGATCTGCATGGGGGCGGCGGCCTTCGGCTTGTGGATGAGTTCGCCGCTCATGCGGTGTTCGGTGGTTTCGTGGAGGGCGAGGATCTCGCGGGCGCGTTCGATGACGGCGGCGGGCAGGGCGGCGAGGCGCGCCACTTCGATGCCGTAGCTCTTGTCGGCGCAGCCGGGGATGACCTTGCGGAGGAAGATGATCTGGTCGCCCCCCTCTTTGACGGACACCTGAAGGTTCTTGACGCCTTCCAGTTGGCCGGCGAGTTCGGTCAGTTCATGGTAGTGGGTGGCGAAGAGGGTCTTGGCGCGGATGCGTTCGTGGATGTGTTCGATGACGGCCCAGGCGAGAGACATGCCGTCGAAGGTGGCGGTGCCGCGGCCCACTTCATCGAGGACCACGAAGCTGCGCGCTGTGGCGGTGTTGAGGATAGCCGCGGTCTCGGTCATTTCCACCATGAAGGTGGAGCGTCCGCGGGCGAGGTTGTCGCTGGCGCCGACGCGGGTGAAGACGCGGTCGGTGAGCGGGAGCACGGCGGCGGAGGCGGGCACGAAGCAGCCCATCTGGGCCATCACGATGATGAGGGCGGCCATGCGCAGGTAGGTGGATTTGCCACCCATGTTCGGGCCGGTGATGACGGCGACGTACTGCGCGGCGGGGTCGAGGAAGACGTCGTTGGGGATGAAGCGGACGGCCTCACGCTCGGTGAGCTTCTCGATGACGGGATGGCGTCCGGCTTCGACGCGGAGCACGCCATCCTGGGAGAAGCGGGGCCGGGTGTAGCGGCTTTCGGCAGCGACCTGAGCGAGGGCGGCGGCGACATCGAGTTCGGCAATGGCGGCGGCGGTGTTGCGAATGGCGCCGGCGTGCGAGGCGGCCTCGGTGCGGAGTCCGGCGAAGAGGTCCTTCTCGATCTCGAGCATGCGCTCCTCGGCTTCGAGGATCTTGACCTCGAGCTCCTTCAGTTCGGGGGTGGTGAAGCGCTCGGCGTTGACGAGGGTCTGCTTGCGCTCATAGGCGGCGGGGGCGAGGTGGAGGTTGGCCTTGGAGATCTCGATGTAGTAGCCGAATACGTTGTTGAAGCGGACCTTGAGCGAGGCGATGCCGGTGCGGGCGCGCTCGCGCTGCTCGATCTGGGCGATGTACTGCTTGCCGTTGCGGGCGATGTCGCGCAGCTCATCGAGGGCGGGGTGGAAGCCGTCGCGGATGACGCCGCCGTCGGCGAGCGAGGCGGGAGGCTCATCGGAGAGCGCGGAGAGGATGCGGTGGCGGACCTGGGGGACTTCATCGAGGCGGGCGGCGATGGCGGCGACGGGGCCGGAGAAGGGGGCGCAGTAGCGCTGGAGGTCCGGGACCTTGGAGAGCGACAGGCCGAGGGCGCGCATCTCGCGCGGGTTGGCGGTGCCGAGAGTGACCTTGGAGAGGAGGCGTTCGAGGTCGAGGATCTCGCCGAGGACGCGGCGGATCTCCCCGCGCTCGATGCCGGCGCTGAGGAGGGTTTCGACGGCGTCGAGGCGGGCTTCGATCTCGGGCAGATCGAGGGCGGGGCGAAGCAGGCGGCGGCGGAGGAGGCGGCCTCCCATGCCGGTTCTGGTGTCGTCGAGGACATGGAGCAGCGTGCCTTCCTTGAGTCCGTCGGCGAAGAGGGGTTCGACGAGTTCGAGGTTGCGGACGGTGGCGGAATCGAGGATGAGGCCGGCGGAGCGGTCATACCAGGCGGGGCGGTCGATGTGTTCGAGGGCGGAGCGCTGGGTCTCACGGGCGTAGTGGAGGATGGCGCCGGCGGCGCCGACGGCGAGGGGATGGCCTCCGAGTCCGCAGCCTTCGAGGGTAAGGAGTTTGAAGTGGTCTTTGAGGCTGCGCTCGGCGTGGTCATAGGCGAAGACCCAGGCGTCGACTGGGGTGAGGCACACCTTACCCTGGAGTTCGGGGGCGGTCTGGGAATCGGCGTAGAGGACCTCGTTGGGGCGCAGGGCTTCGAGGGCGGCGGGCAGTTCGGGCAGGGACAGTTCGGTGGCGCGGAACTCGCCGGTGGAGAGATCGAGGTAGGCGAGTCCGGCGTCCTGGCCTTTGCCGGTGACGGCGGCAAGGTAGTTGTTCTCCTTCGATTTGAGGACGCCCTGTTCGGTGGCCGTGCCGGGGGTGACGACGCGCATGATCTCGCGCTTGACGAGCTTCTTGGCAAAGCGCGGGTCTTCGGTCTGCTCGCAGATGGCGACGCGATAGCCCTTCTGGATAAGGCGGGCGAGGTAGGATTCGGCGGAGTGGTGGGGGACGCCGCACATGGGGATGGGCTCGCCCTTCTCCTTGTTGCGGGAGGTGAGGGTGATCTCGAGTTCGCGCGCGGCGACCACCGCGTCCTCAAAGAAGAGTTCGTAGAAGTCGCCGAGGCGGAACATAAGCAGGGCATTGGGCGCCTGCTGTTTGAGGGCGTGGTACTGCCGCATGAGCGGCGTGGAAGGTTCGGCGCTCATGCGGAGCCGTCAGGCGTAGATGCCACGCAGCTTGATGGCGAAGGCAACGCGGTCGAGGGCCAGCATGTAAGCGGCCGTGCGGTTGTGTACGTTGTGTTTTTCGCCATAGCCGGTGACATCGGCGAAGCCGTTCACCATGATCTCCTCGAGGCGGCTGTTGACCAGATCTTCATTCCAGAAGTAGCCCTGGCGGTCCTGGACCCATTCGAAGTAGGAGACGGTGACGCCGCCCGCGTTTGCCAGGATATCAGGAATGACGAAGACGTTGTTTTCGGCGAGGATATGATCGGCTTCGGCGGTGGTTGGGCCGTTGGCGCCTTCGCAGAGGATCCGGGCGCGGATGTTGGCCGCATTCTGAGAATGGATGACGTTCTCTTTGGCGGCGGGGACGAGGACCTCGCATTCGAGGAACATGGCCTGGTTGCGGTCGATATTTTCGGCGCCGGGGAAATCGACGATGGAGCCGGTTTCCTTGCGGTGGTCCATGAGGGCGAGGACATCGATGCCGTTGGGGTTATAGACGGCGCCGTCGTATTCGATGATGGAGATGATCTTGAAGCCGACGCGCTGCATGAGCTTGGCGGCCATGCCTCCGACGTTGCCGAAGCCCTGGATGACGACGCGGGCGTCGCTGGGGGCGATGCCGAATCGCTTGAGAGCTTCGAGGGCGACGATGAGGCAGCCGCGTCCGGTGGCTTCGGCGCGTCCGCGGGAGCCGCCGAGATTGATGGGCTTGCCGGTGACGACGGCGGTGACGGTCTGGCGGCGGTGCATGGAATAGGTATCCATGATCCAGGCCATGGTCTGCTCATTGGTGTTCATGTCGGGCGCGGGGACGTCGATTTCGGGGCCGATAAATTCGATAATTTCGGCGGTATAACGGCGGGTAATGCGCTCGAGTTCGGCCTGGCTAAGGACAGTGGGATCGCAAATGACTCCCCCTTTTCCGCCGCCGAAGGGAAGGTTGGCGACGGCGCATTTCCAGGTCATCCAGGAAGAAAGGGCTCGAACTTCGTCGAGCGTGACATCGGGGGCAAAGCGAATGCCTCCCTTGGCAGGGCCGCGCGCGATGGAGTGTTGCACGCGGTAACCGGTGAACACCTCCAGGCGGCCATCGTCCAGCATGACCGGGATATTGACGCAGATCTCCCGGGCGGGCGATTTGAGCACCTTGCGCATGCCATCGTCCAGCTTCAGTTTTTCTGCTGCTTCATTGAATCGGGCTTCGGCTGCAAGCCAGGGATTGAATTCCCGTTGCAGCGCGTTGTCGGCCTCGGCGATCATTTGGGGAAATTCCTCCGCCTTCATTATGGCAAAGAAGGGAGTAAGCGGCGTCCGGCAAGAGACACGCCGCGTGTGGCGTGTTTTCGGGGTTCGGATTTCAAAGAGCGACCGCGGCTGTGGGAGATGTGCGAAGGGAGGTTCACTCCTCTTCTTCGGGTTCGTTTTGTTCGTCGTCTTCTTCGTCTTCGCCGGGTTCGTATGGAGTGAAGGGGCTGGAGTCGAAGCCGAACATCATGCGCTCAATGACCTTGACGCGGGAATCGACGTTGCGGGCGAGGTCGTCGACTTTGGGGGGTTCGGGCTGAGGCGGCTTGTTCTTGCGCAGGGTGAGGAGCATTTTGAGAGCGCTGTCGAACTGGCGTTTGAAATGTTTTTCGTAACGCAGGCAGAGTTGGAGGGATTTGCCTTCTTCGGCGAGTTTCTCGAAAGCCTCGGACATGTCGGCGGCGGCTCGGGACTGGATATCGGCGGCATGGCGGCGGACGCGATGGAGGCGGAACCAGCCGTCGGCCATTTCGTAGACGTAGGCACGCTCGGTGGGAGTGGAGGGCTGATGTTCTTCGGTGAACAGGGATAGCACCTGTTGGAACTCTTCGCGGTCTTCGCCTTTGAGCAGGGCGGGATCGGTGAAGAAATCATGTTTGCGGGCATTTTGGGAAGAACGCTGTTTGCCTTCTTCGGTTACGGGGCCGCGGCTGGCGGCGCCATTGATGCGGGACGCTTCCTGCTGGGCTTCGGAACGAGTCTGATTGGTCTCCATGGGGAGTCACTCCTTCGCTTCCAGGGTAGGAGGGGAGGGGAGCAGGAACCGCTCAATGAAAGGGGTGTGGTGTTGGAAGGAAAGGAAATATAGTTTTGCGAACGGGTGTGACCGGTTGGCGGAGAAGTTACGAACGGGCGGCACGATGGGAACGAAATTGGCTGCTATTATTTGGGGATCGGAAAGTCCGGGAAAGGGGAACGCATGCGTTTTGGGAGCGTGCTATTGGTGGTGTTATTTTCCGGCGCACTGTGGGGACAGACCACAGACGCCACACTATCGGGGACGGTATCGGACGCGACGGGGGCGGTGATACCGGCGGCGGCGGTGAGCGCGCAGAATACGCGCACGGGAGTGATGCACGAGACCAAGACGAACGGGAGCGGGGTGTACCTGTTCGCGTCGCTGCCTCCGGGAACCTACCGGGTGTCGGCGGTATCGGCGGGGTTCCGGAAGACGGTTTTCCATGAAGTGGTGCTGGAAGTGAGCGCGCGGCTGACGCTGGACGCGAAGCTGGAGTTGAGCGCGAGCGCGGACGTGATTGAAGTGAACGCGGACGCGGAATCGGCGTTGGGGTATGCGACGAGTTCGGTGGGCGGGATGGTGACGGGGCGGAAGGTGCTGGAGTTGCCGCTGACGACGCGCAACGCGCTGGGTCTGGCGCTGACGCAGGCGGGAATCGTGGGGGACAATTTCGCGGGAGCGCGGATTGGGACGCTGAACATCCAGATCGATGGGATCAATGTGCAGGACGCGCGGATCAACAACGGGGTATCGTCGACGATTTTCCCGAGTACGGACCGGGTGGAGGAGTTCCGGGTGGTGGTGTCGCCGGTGGATGCGGAGATGGGGCGCGGGTCGGGGCAGGTGCAGATGATCACGCGGTCGGGGACGAACGAGTTTCATGGGAGCCTGTTCAATTTCCACCGCAATACGGCGTTGAATGCGAACACGTGGTTCAACAACCAGCGCGGGTTGGGTCCGGACGGGGCTCCGATTTCGCCGCGCAATTTTCTGATCCGGAATCAGTTTGGGGGGCGCATCGGGGGGCCGGTGTGGAAGAACAAGACGTTCTTCCATTTTCTCTATGAAGGGCAGCGGATCCGGACGAAGAATGCGGTGACGACGACGGTGCTGACGCAGACGGCGCGGCAGGGGTTGTACCGGTTCTTTCCGGGGGTGCAGAACGGGAACGCGAACTCGAACAGTCCTGTGGTGGACGTGCAGGGGAATGCGGTGCGGCCGGCGCGGGCGACGGGGGAGTTGCAGACGGCGAGCGTGTTCGGGCGCGACGCGAACCGGATGACGGCGGATGCGACATCGGTGGTGGCGCGGCATCTGGCGATGCTGCCGTTACCGAACAATTTCCAAACCGGGGACGGGCTGAACACGGCCGGCTACACGTGGAGCCGGAGGGGGACGGACGATCGCAATCAGATCAATATTAAGATCGACCATTTCCTGAGCGGGAGCCACCGGATGGCGTTTTCGCTGAGCCGGGACACGGAAGCGGCGTACAACGGATTCATGCCGCAGAACACGCCGGGGAGCCCTGGAGGGAACAACGCGCAGAACGACATGGTGACGTCGTTGACGTTGACATCGACGCTGCGGCCGAACGTAGTGAGCGACTTTTTCGTCGGGGCGCTGCGTCCGCGGATTCTGTTCAACGCTCCGTGGCAAGTGGCGGAGGCGGGACTGCTGGCGACGGCGGGGAGCCAGCCGTATGCGCTGGACATGCTGACAGTGACGGATCCGATCAATATCGCGAACGATCCGCAGGGGCGGATTTCGCCGAATTATCAGATTGGGGAGAAGATCAGTTGGTTGAAGGGGAAGCATAACGTGAAGTTCGGGGGGCGGGCGTATTTTGTCTCGACGAACGGGTTCAACGCGTTCGATGTGCTGCCACGGGTGATTGTGGGAGCGGGAGGGGCTCCGGTGACGGGGATCAATCAGATTGCGGGGATCGGGCTGAACCAGGCGGGGGCGCAGAATCTACTGCTGGATTTGTCGGGGTCGGTGGGAAGCATCCGGCAGGCGTTCAACTCGCCGGGCGGGGCGAATCCGCAGTTCGTGGCGGGAGAAGGAAAGCAGCGGACATGGAGGGAGCGGGAATATTCGTTCTTTTTCCAGGACGATTTCAAGATTCACCCCGATCTGACGCTGACGCTGGGGACGCGGTATGAGTATCTGGGCGTACCTTGGGATGCGAATGGAAGGACGGTGGGACTGGTGGGAGGATCGGCGGGGATTTTCGGGATTACGGGGACGACGTTCGCGGATCTATACCAACCGGGGCGGCTGGCGGGATCGATGACGCGGCTGGAACAGGTGGGGCCGAATTCGCCGAATCGGGGGCGAGGGATTTATGGAAAAGACTTCAATAATTGGAGTCCGGTGGTGGGGGTGGCGTGGAATCTGCCGTTTTTCGGGAAGGGGAAGACGACGTTTCGAGCGGGGTACAGCATGGGGTTCGAGCGGCATGCGCTGCGGCTGATCGACGTGGTGGCGGGGGATCAGCCGGGGCTGCGGTCGGTGGCGAATTTCCAAAGCGCGCGGGCTTTGAATTTGGGGAATATCGGGTTACCGCTGACTCCCGTGGGGGCGGTTCTGGAAGAAGTGCCGCTGACGGACCGGACGCAGACGGTGCGGACGTACGATTCGGGGCTGCGGACTCCATACGTGCAGAACTGGAATGCATCGATCGACCGGCAGTTGCCGGGGCGGACGTTGTTGTCGGTACGTTATGTGGGGACCAAGGGGACGAAGCTGATTCGCGGATTCAGCGTGAATGAGCACATGATTTTCGAGAACGGGTTGCTGGACGCGTTTCTGGTGACGCAGGCGGGAGGGAACGCTCCGCTGTTCGACCGGATGTTGAACGGGCTGAATGTGGCGGGGTTGGGAGTGGTGGATGGAGTGCGGGTGACGGGGTCGCAGGTGTTCCGGCAGGCGAATACGACGACGCAGGGGCATCTGGCGGGGAACAATGTGGGGGCGATGGCAGCGTATCTGGACAATACGACGTATCTGACGAATGTGCGGGGAGGACTGTTGCGGCGGGCGGGGTTGCCGGAGAATTTCTTCATCGGGAATCCGCAGTTTGCTTCGGCGCGGCTGTTCGGGAATCTGGCGAATTCGACGTATCATTCGATGCATTTGGAGATGGTGAAGCGGTTCTCGTCGGGGTGGACACTGCAGAGCAACTACACGTGGTCGAAGGCGCTGGGGGAGGAAGAGGGCGCCGAGCAGGAGATTGTGGACAGCTACCGGGACAACCGTAACCGGCGCCTGGACAAGCGTCTGATGGATTTCCATATCGGGCATGTGTGGCGGAACAACGGGCTGTTCGAGTTGCCGTTCGGGCCGAAGAAGAGGTTTGTGAATGGCTCGAACCCGGTGTTGGGGAGGATTGTGGGGGGATGGCAGGTGGGGGCGATTTTCAATGT
>JAEUQG010000252.1 GCA_016789755.1 Bryobacterales bacterium | reverse complement strand
TCCGCCGTACTTCGACTTCACAATGAAAAGCGAGCCCGGCTACTACCACGGCTTCTTCTGGTTCTACTTCTTCAACGAGCACGTCTTCCGGTTCCTGAACATGCGGCACCCGCGCGACTACAACACGGTTCCGCGCCTTGCCTTCTGGCTCTTCCACCTGCTGTGGCTTTTCCCCTGGAGTGCCTATCTTCCCGCCATTGCAAAGCTTCGCTTCCAGCCCCAAGACCGCGCTGGACGTGCCCGTCTGCTCGCCCTGTGCTGGACTGGTTTCTTGCTGATATTCTTCACTTTTTCCACCACGCAGGAATACTACTCCATGCCTTGCTACCCTGCCCTTGCCCTGCTGCTTGGTTCCGCAATGGCCTCTGAGGATTCTTCCTGGATCATCCGGGGTACCCGCGCAGTGGCAGCCATCGCAACCGCTGCCGCCTTCGCTGTCATCGCGATTCTTGCCCGAGTCTGGAACCTCCCTGCTCCCGGTGATATTTCGCGGGCCCTTACCTCCAACCCGGATGCCTATACGCTCTCGCTCGGCCACATGGGCGATCTCACCATCGCCTCCTTCGCCTATCTGCGCCTTCCCTTAGCCATCGCAGCCGTGGCTTTCCTCATCGGCGCCGCCGGCACATGGCGGGCCCGCAAACCCGCAACTGCTTTTCTTGCGATGGCGCTGATGATGGTCTTCTTCTTCCACGCAGCGCGCCTTGCCCTTATCCGATTCGACCCGTATTTGGGCTCTCGGGAACTGGCGCAAAGCTATCTCGCTGCGCCGCCCGGCGAGTTGATCGTCGACAACCAGTACTATGCTTTCTCTTCCGTCTTCTTCTACGCCAATACCCATGCCCTGCTGCTCAACGGCCGTGTAAACAATCTCGAGTACGGAGCCTATGCCCCAGGCGCGCCCAACGTTTTCCTCGACGACGCCGGCTTTGCCCGCATCTGGAAAGACATGCGCCGGCGCTACCTGCTGGTAGAGCATCCTCGCATTCCCCGCATCATCGATCTCATCGGTACGGAGTTTCTCTATGAGGTGAAGTCGAGCGGTGGCAAGCATCTCTTCACCAACCTCCCGCTTGCGGAGAACCGCTGATGCGCATCACCATCGATGCCACTTCACTCTTGCTGCGCAGCGCCGGCATCAAGAGCTACACCTACTACTGGATGAAGGCCCTTCGCCATATTGCGGGTGACCGGAACATTCGCGGCTATCCTTCCCTCAACCGTTTAGGGGAGCTCCATCATGACCGGTCCATGGTCTCCTGGGGAACCACCTACCCACGGCTGGCGCTCCTCTATGCCACGAACCTCGCCGGCCCCGTCGTTCTCGATGCGCTCATCGAGGGTGCCGACATCTTCCACGCCTCGAATCAGGTCCATCACGCTCCGCGCAAAGCGCTCCTCACGGCCACCATCCACGATCTGACCTGCTGGAAGATGCCTGAGCTGCACACCGCTGCCAACGTAGCCGCGGATCAGCGTTTCGCGGATCGGATTCTGAAGCAGGCACACGGTCTCATCGCCGTCTCCGAGGCAACGCGCCAGGATGCCATTGAATTGCTTGGCATCGATGAAGTTCGCATCGAGACCATCCACTCCGGTGTCGGCGATGCCTTCTTCCACGTGTCCGTCGAGGAAGTTCTGGCGATCAAGGAAGACCTCGGGCTCGACAAGCCGTATGTGCTTTTCGTCGGAACCGTGGAACCGCGCAAGAATCTCGACCGTTTGCTCGATGCCTGGCTTGGCTTGCCGGACGATCTGCGGCGGGAGTTCGAGTTGGTGATCGCCGGACCCATCGGCTGGGCGCCCGAAACGGAGAAACGTCTCGGCGCTGGCGCCGCCGGCATCCGCCGCCTGGGTTACGTTGCTGAGGAAGCGCTACCCGCCCTCACGGCCGGCGCGTTGCTGTTCGCCTATCCATCGATCTATGAGGGCTTCGGCTTCCCCGTTGCGCAGGCGATGGCCGCCGGAGTCCCCGTGCTTACCTCGAATATCTCTGCCTTGCCCGAAGTCACCGGAGGCGACGCGGCCCTCGTCGACCCTCTCAGCGTGGGCGAAATCCGGTCCGCGCTCGATCGCCTTCTCACCTCGCCATCCATGCGCGAAGACCTTGCCATCCGCGGCAAGGAACGTGCACAGAACTACCGCTGGAGCAAGTGCGCCCGCCGCAGCCTGCTCTTTTTTGAGCGCGTGCTCGGCCAGGGCCGCTAAAATGGAGATTCTGCATGAATGGCGCTATTGATCAACGTTGGGAAGGAGAATACAGCTTCGTTCTGCGCACGCTGCTGTTGAAAGACTTCAAGGTGCGGTACCGGAACATGTCTCTTGGTGTCGGCTGGTCGTTAGCCAATCCGTTAGTAATGATGGCGGTCCTCACCTTCGTCTTTACCAAAATTTTCCCTAACAGCAGCGAGAAAAATTACCCGGTCTTCGTGCTGTGCGGGCTCATCCCGTTCAATTTCTTCACCCTCGCCTGGGCCTCGGCGACGACGTCGCTGGTCGACAACGCGGGTTTGATTAAGCGCACACGCTTCCCGCGCGAAATTGTCCCGATCACCACAGTGCTCGGCAATGTGCTGCACTATCTCATTCAATTAACCCTGCTGCTCTCGCTCACGATTGCATTCGGAGAGGGACTGAATCGGCATTGGGTGTGGCTGCCTTTGATTATCTGCCTGGAAGTCCTCTTCGCCATCGGCGCGGGACTCGCCTTCTCGGCGCTCAACGTCTACGTGCGTGACACGCGCTATGTCGTGGAGTCGGTGAATGTTGTGCTCTTCTGGCTTGTTCCCGTGTTCTACCCGTTTTCCAAGATCCCGGCAGAGTACAGCGAAGTATACTCATTCAATCCGTTGGCTGCGGTAGTGATGGCTTTCCGCAATGTCCTGATCGAAAACAGAGCCCCCGCCGCATCCATCCTTCTCAAGCTCACTCTGGTTTCCACGCTGGCGTTGTTTGCCGGCTCCATCATCTTTGAGCGGCTGAAGAAGCGCTTCTACGACTACTTGTAGGCTCAAAAGCGTTCCCGCTGGCCGGCCGGTTCGCCACGGACGCGGGTCACGGCTTCCGTTCCAAGTGCGCCACGGTTTCAATGTGATAGGTCTGCGGAAATAGATCCACCATCGCCATTCGCGTCAACCGGTACTGTGTCAGTAATCCCGCCAGATCGCGCGCCAGCGTCGCCGGATCGCACGACACAATCGTCAACTTCTGAGGCTTCCGTTCCAACAGCAACTGCACGGTCTTCTTCCCCAGTCCGGCCCGCGGCGGATCCGCCAGCACAAAATCGCAACTATCGGCATTCGCCTGCAAATAACCTTCGGCCGAAGTCTGCGGAGCATCCACTGAAACGCCGGCTGTCTCCGCGTTCTTCTGTAAGTCGCGCCACGCCGCCACTCCCGATTCCACTGCCGAGACCTTCGCAAACCGCTTCGCCAGCGGCAGCGTGAACAACCCTGCGCCGGCGTATAAATCGAGCGCCGTTTCTCCGTCCGCCTGATGCAGCGCTTCTTCCACCAGACCACCCACCAGGAACCGGTTCACCTGAAAGAACGCCCCATGGCTCACCCGGAACGCAGATCCCGCTGCCGCATACACCAGAGGCCCATCCACGTAGCCCGCCAGTTCCTCCCCGCACCAATCGAAGAACCGACGCGCTACCGGCTTCCCGCTCGCCAGAACATTGATTTGCACAGTTGTTTCATTGGTGAACACCTCCAACGTCTGCAGGAATCGCGGAAACCGCCGGTCTCCGCTCATCCGTCGCAATCCGCTCAGCGCCTCCTGCAGTTTCGGTGACAGCACAGCGCATTGCTCCACGGCGCATAACCGCCGCGATCCTGCTTCGT
>JAEUQG010000220.1 GCA_016789755.1 Bryobacterales bacterium | reverse complement strand
CAACCATGCTGAGGGATAACCTGGTGGGCTCATCGAAACGATGAGGGTTTACGGGCGGTGCGAGGTCTGCGCCGCCCAGAAAAACCCAAATCGGACGAAAGACCCTGATGCCTTGAAAATCCCCGCCCGAAGGGCGGAATGCTCACTAACGGAGAACCGCTCCTCTCCATTTCAGGCTGAACCAACACAGCTGCCCGTACCACCTGATCTGCGCGCGGCCATCTCCAGCACGAAATGCATGCGTGAGACCATGAGCGCGTGATTGAGGAAACCTAGCTGCATGTGCTGCCCGCGTGCGGCAGCACTGGCGTAGTCTTCTCACGATTGTTGCGAACCTCTGCCAACATCTGCACATGGATCTCCATTCGACGCATCTCCGCGAGAAGATCAAGGCTGCCGCGATTGTCGAGGTAATAGTAAAACTCCCTGTGGGTGCGGATGCCGGGGAAGGCCCATCGGCTGATGAACTGTCTTTCCCAGAGCCCCCGCAGATGGCGGTGTGTGACATCCTCGTTGCCGCCGACCAAGCGTACCAGTTGCGCGGCGGAACAGAAGCGGTACCGCAAGATGGCGAGAATGTCCAAATCGCGGTCAGTGATCCGGCCGCCGCGCACTTCCTCAGGCCGCACAAATTTTGAAAAGTTAGCCATGGAGAAATTTCACGCGCCTGCTTGTACACCGACACGAAGTGTGACTTTGCAAAATAGGGGCCAGAATTCGCAGGAAACGGGTGCCAAACAGGGGGTCGCGAGTCAATTCCGACAATTGTCGGGGTCGCTAACTGATTGATTCTTGGTGTTAGGGGTGGTGGGCGCGACAGGACTCGAACCTGTGACCTCCTGCGTGTGAAGCAGGCGCTCTAACCAACTGAGCTACGCGCCCTCAGGTGGGAAACTTTATCTTATCCCATGCGGCAGCGGTTGCGCTACCGTGACGGCGATTATTCGAGGATGTGTCCGCGCAGTCCTTCGAGCGTGAAATCGCCGCTGCGCACGAAGTCGAGAAGTTTGCCTTCGCGGGCGCGAATGCGGTCGACCAGTTCCGGTATCAGTTCGCGTTTTTCGTTGGGAACGAGGGCGAGGCCGTTCTCGTCGCCATGGAGGAGATCGCCGGTGTTGATCACCAATCCCATGATCTGGACGGGGACTCCGACGCGGGCAATGCGGAAATTGGCGTGGCTGGCGACGGTGCCGCGGGCGAAGTAGTGGAAGCCGATACGGCGCACTTCGGGGATGTCGCGGACACCGCAATCGCTAACCAAACCGACCGCACCGAGGCGGTGGAAGATGGTGGACATGACTTCGCCGGCGTGTGCGGCGTAGTTGCCATGGCCGCCGACTTCCTGCAGGACAATGACTGCGGGCTTGGGTCCCTTTTCGAGCAGAGAATAGAGATCGAGGAAGAGGCGGTTGTCGCGTTTCTCCATCGAAGTATAGGTCTCCACCTGGGCGGTGACGGCATAGCCGATCATGCGGCCCAATTCGGGGAAGAGGCAGCGGATCTCGAGCGGCGTGAAGCCCTCGTGATCTTTACGGACCTTCAGCAGTTCAATGGCGTTACAGAGCGTCGGAGTATCGACGGTCTTCAGGTATTCGAGAAAATCCATTGTTATTCCTTGGTGCGGGGTTAGAGTTCCCCGAGATAACCGAGTTTGCCGTTGCTGTCGCCGAGCTGGCCGACGGGTACGCCCATCTTGTCGAGCATGGCGACGAAGAGGTTCGCCATGGGCGTCTCGACGGGATACTTGATGTGACGGCCGGGTTTGATTTTGCCGTTAGCGGCGCCGGCGAGCAGCACCGGAAGATCGTGATGGGTGTGGCGATTGCCGTCGGCGAGTCCGCTGCCGTAGATAATCATGGAGGAATCGAGCAAGGTACCGTCGCCGTCGGGAGTCTTGCCGAGTTTGCCGATCCAGTAGGCGAATTGCTCGACGTGATAGCGATTGATGCGGCGCACTTTTTCGATCATCTCTTCGTTGCCGCGGTGGTGGGTAAGAGGATGATGAGCGTCGGAGATGCCGATTTCGCGGTATGCGCGGGAACTGCCTTCCCGGCCCATCATGAAGGTGATGACGCGTGTGGAATCGGTTTGGAAGGCGACGGTCATGAGGTCGAAGACGAGGCGCGCGTGCTCGGCGTAGTCGAAGGGGGCTCCGGCGGGTTTGGCGAAGGGCGGGGCGATGTCCTTGGAGTCGCGCTCGGCGGTGGCGATGCGCTTTTCGATTTCGCGGATGGAGTGGAGGTATTCGTCGAGTTTGCGGCGATCGGTGGCGCCGAGGGCCGTTTGCAGCGATGCGGTTTCCTCTGTGACGGTGTCGAGGATGCTCTTTTCGTACTTGAGGCGGCGTGCGCGGGCGGCGGTATCCTCGACTTCGTCGCCGGAACCGAAGAGGCGTTCGAAGATGAGGCGGGGATTGATTTCCGGGGGGAGCGGTGAATTCTCAGTGCGCCAGGCGAGGTTATTCGAGTAGGCGCAACTGTAGCCGGAATCGCAACTGCCGACGAGGCGGCCGTCTTCCAGGCCGAGTTCGAGGGAGGCGAAGCGGGTGGCCGAGCCGATGGCCTGGGCGGCGGCCTGGTCTACGGAGATTCCGATCTTAATATCAGCTCCGGCGGTTTTGCGCGGGTGCATGCCGGTAAGGAAGCTGGAGGCGGCGCGGGCGTGGTCGCCAGGGCCGTCGCCGAGAGCCCGCCCGCCGTTGTGGGTGAGTCCGCTGAGAACGAGGAGTTTGTCTTTGTGGGGCGCCATGGGCTCCATGGTGCGCTGGAAGGAGAAGGCTGCGCCTTCGGCGGAGGGAGTCCATTCGGGCATGACGATGCCGTTGGGGACGTAGACGAAGGCCATACGGATGGGCGGTTTGCCGGCGGCCTTGGCGGGCGCGGCAAAGGCCGGTGTCATGGCATCGAGGAAGGGAAGTCCGATGGAAGCGCCGATTCCGCGCAGAAACGTTCTTCGTGGCAGATGTTTCGTCATGATTCGGGAACGGCGAGTCAGGAACCGGCCGCTTGTTGAATTCTATATCAATCGCGCGGAGCGGTGTGGCCGGCGGCAGTCTAGCGGGACTCGGCGCGGCGCATGCGGAACGGCGTGCTTTGGACGATGCCGGCGATGAGGCTGCGGAGGCGGTAGCCGTCGGCGGCGACGGAGCGGACGATCTGGCGGACGAAGGTGCGGTCGGTGCGCTCCAAGCCGCGGCCTAGGGCGTAGGTGAGCATCTTCTCGGCGAGGCATTGGGCGAAGGCATCGCGTTCGGCTTTGAGGATCGCTTTCAATTGGGCAGGGCTTTGGAAGGCGCGTCCGCCGGGGAGGGCTCCGGAGGGGTCGATGCGCACGCCGCCTTCTTCCTCGCGCCAGGCGCCGATGGCGTCGTAGTTCTCCAATCCGAAGCCGAGCGTATCCATGCGCTGATGGCAGGAGGCGCAGACGGCATTGGTGCGATGCTTTTCCATCTGTTGGCGGAGTGTGCCGCCCATGCCTGCGGCGGATTCTTCGAGGCTCGGCACGTTGGGGGGCGGAGGAGGCGGCGGGGCGTTGAGGAAGTTCTCCAACAGAAACTTGCCGCGAATGACGGGCGAGGTGCGGTTGGGGTAACTGGAGACGGTGAGGATGCTGGCGTGGGTCAGTACGCCTCCGCGCTGCGGTGTTTCGAGGGCGACGCGGCGGAACTCCGGGCCGTCGACTCCAGCGATGCCGTAGTGGCGGGCGAGGCGGTCGTTGAGGAAGGTGTAGGGGGCATCGATGAGATCGAGCAGGCTGCCGTTGTCGCGGACGAGGGAGGCAAAGAAGAGTCGCGTCTCCTGTTTCATCGCCTCGCGCAGGGCGGCATCGAATTGGGGGAATTTTTCCGGGGTGGGCTTCACTTCGTCGAGGTTGCGCAGTTCTAGCCACTGGCCGGTGAAGTTGTCGATGAAGGTGGAGAACTTCGGGTCGGCGATCATGCGGGGCACTTCGCCGAGCACGGCTCCCTTTTGCGCGGCGTCGAGCAGGGCGTCATCGGGCATGCTGGACCAGAGGAAGTAAGAGAGGCGCGCAGCGAGATCGTACTGGGTGATTTCGTGCGCGGCGCCGGGTTTGGAATCGCGCTCGATTCGGAAGAGGAAGTGCGGGGAGACGAGCACCGCTTGGAGGGCATAGCGGATGGCTTGCTCCGCGGATTCTCCTTCCTGCTTGGCGCTGAGGGCGATGCGTGTGAATTTTCCAGCCTCGCCTGGGGTGACGGGGCGGCGGAAGGCGCGGCGAGCGAAGTTTTCCACGATGCGCGCGATGCAGGCGTCGTCGTAGGCGCCGGGCCACTGTCCGCAGATCAGGATGCGGGCGTGGCTGACGGGCGGCTGTTGCGGAGCGGGATTGTAGGGTCCGCGCACCTCGATATATTCGAGGAGCATGCCGTTGTCGGCGGTGAGCGGGGCACCGGACTCGAGGGCGAAGAAAGCTTTGATGGGTTGGACCCCGGCGCGGGTGCGAAGTTTCCATTCGAGAACGCGAGGGCGATTGGGCGGGGTATTGGCATCGAACTGCTGGGTGTGACCGTCGAGTTGGGCGATGACTCGCAAGGTTTCGCCGGCGGCGACGCGGCGTCCGGCCATGGCGATGCGGATGGTGTAATCGGCCTCGGCGGGGAAGGCGTGCTTGACTTCGATGGAACCGGGCGGACCCGATTGGGGGATGCGGTCGATGCGGTAGCGGTCATTCATTTCCTGTAAGGCGCGCGGTGTGGCTATGGCTTCGCGCATGATCTGCGAGGCGGCGCGCAGGTATTTTTCCATCAAAGCAGGAGAGAGGGAGAGGACGTCGCCGATGTTGTCGAAGCCGTAGCCGGAATCGTCGGGAGGGAAGGCTGAGGCGGGTTTGAGGTCGAGCCCGGTGAGATCGCGGATGGTGTTGTTGTACTCGACGCGGTTGAGACGGCGGGCGGTGACACGGCCGGGATCGTGATTGGGTCGCTTGTCGAAGCGGGCGTATTCGGCGGTGAGCCAGTTGCGGAGGGCGTCGATTTCGGATTTAGGCGGCGAAGGGCGGCCTTTGGGCGGCATTTCTCCCGACGCCAGTTTGGCGCTGACCTTATCCCACACATCCTGCTCTGCAAGGATGGTTCCGGCGGAGGTGAAGCGCTGCAGGTCGAGGTTGCCGAGCTTCGCTTTTGCGTTGTGGCACATGGCGCAATGCCTGGCGAGGAAGGGCCGTACGTGCTTGCGGTAACCGGATTCATCGGCGGCAAAGGTGAGGACGCCAGAAAGAAAGAGAACAATGAGGACGGGCATCACAGGCTATTGTACAGGCGGGAGGGCATTGAACCGCGCGTGGGCGGATCAGGCGCTAGTGGCGGATTCTTCGACGATGAGTTTCTTTTCGCCGGCGTCGAGCGTGGCCATGACGCCGAGGGGGAGCGTGAGTTGGTCGCCGGTATGACCGATGGTCAGTCCGGAGAAGACAGGGATGGGGAGTTTGCCGAGAATACGGTCGACTACTTCGCCGGTGGAGAAGGTGGAACTGAAGGAGGGTTTGAAATCGCGCGGGCGGCAGTCGGAGCATTCGCCGAAGACGATGCCGGCTGCTTGATCGAGTTTGCCGGCCAGTTTGAGGTGGGTGAGCATGCGGTCGACGCTGTAGGGCTGCTCATCGACATCTTCGATGAAGAGAATCTTGCCCTTCGTATCGATCTCGTAGGGGGTACCGAGGGTGGTGCTGATGAGCGTGAGGTTGCCGCCGACGAGAGGGCCGCGGGCTTTGCCGGGCCGTACGGTGCGGACGATGTGGGCCGGGCGGAGGGGATCGGAATCGGGGGGATTCTGCAACGTTCCGAGGGGTCTTGTTTCAAACACGGCTTTGCGGAAATGTTCCTGAGTGTACGTGGTGAAGCGGGAAAGAACGACGGGCCCGTGGAAGGTGACCAGACCGGTCTTACGATGGATGGCCAGATGAAGGGCGGTGATGTCGCTGTAGCCAAGAAGGATTTTGGGGTTACTGGCAATAAGGCCGTAATCGATGGATTCCAGCAGATGTGCGGCGCCGAAGCCTCCGCGGATGCAGAAGACGGCTTTGACTTCGGGGTCGCGGAACATGTCGTGGAGGTCGGCGACGCGGTCTTCGACGGAGCCTCCGACGTAGCCTTCCTTCTTCGTCACGTTGCGCCCGAAACGTGGCTTCAATTGGAAGTAGCGCAGGGTCCGTTCGGCGAGCAGAATCTGTTCGGGGTCTGAGACGAAAGTGGACGGAGTAATGAGGCCGACGGTGTCTCCTTCGCGGAGCGCCTTTGGTTTGATGGATGCGGCCATGGATGCTCCTGTGCCGGCGGCGAGCAATGAGCCTGTGGCGAGGAATTGCCTGCGAGTCATGTAGTGAGATCTTAGCGCGGCGGGGCGTTGCTTTGTATGATGAGGCATGGTTTTGAGAAACACGCGGGCGCAACTCGCCGGGTCCAGCCGCGGGACAGGAGTTCCTGAACAGGTCGGGGGGCGCTTCGGCCTGAGCGGGCCAGGGCGATGGTTTGCGGTGTTGCTGGCGGTTTGCCTGCCGGGCGCGGGGCAGAATACGCGGAATGTGATTTTTGTCATGACGGATGGGCTGCGGGTGCAGGAGATGTTTTCCGGCGCCGATGGCGCGCTGATGAACAAAGAGAATGGAGCAGTGAAAGACGCCGCCGCATTACGTTCTGCCTATTGGCGGGAGACCGCTGAGGCGCGCCGCGAAGCGCTGCTGCCGTTCGTATGGGGCACGATGGCGAAGCACGGGCAGATCTATGGCAACCGGGGGCGGGGGTCGAATGCGGTGGTGACCAACGGGCGCAATTTTTCGTATCCGGGTTACAGCGAAACGCTGTGCGGGTTTGCCGATGACCGTATCGACAGCAACGATAAGAAGCCCAATCCGAACGTCACGGTGCTCGAATGGCTGCATCGGATGCCGAAGTACAAAGGGCGTGTGGCGGCGTTCGGGGCGTGGGATGTGTTTCCGTTTATCTTTCATGCCGAGCGGGCTGGCTTTCCGGTGAACGCGGGGCATGAGACGTTCCGCATGCAGCCAATGACGCCGGGGCTGGAGCTGATCAACAGGTTGAAGGTGGAGACGCCATGGCCCTGGGAATCGGAGACCTACGATTCCTTCACGTTCCACACGGCGCTGCAGTATCTGAAGACGGCGAAGCCGCGAGTGCTGTTTGTTTCGTTGGGAGAAACGGACGAGTGGTCGCACGCCGGCAAGTACAAAGAGTACTTGGACTCGGCGCACCGGGTGGATGCTTACTTGAAGGAACTGTGGGAGACGGTGCAAGGGATGCCGGAGTATCGTGGGACGACATCGCTGATCTTCACGCCGGATCATGGGCGGGGAGAGGCTCCGGTGGGGTGGAAGAGCCACGGGGAGAAAGTGCCGGATTCGAAGTACATCTGGATGGCGTTTCTGGGGCCGGACACGAGGGCGTTGGGAGAGCGGGCAAACATTGGCGAGGTGCGGCAGGATCAGGTGGCGGCGACGCTGTCGGCGCTGCTGGGGGAGGACTATGCGGGGGCGGTGGGGAAGGCGGGGAAACCGATAGCGGACGTGCTGCCGGTGCGATGATTGGGTTCGCCGAACTGTAAGCCGGTTTCTGTACCGCCCGTTGCCGGACGGCGGCAGCCATTCCTCTGGGCCGGCCATTACTGACCGGCTCTAGCAACCTACCCGGGAGTCGGACAGAACGGGCCGCTCCTTCTCCCCTATTTGGTCTTGCTCCGCGTGGGGCTTGCCCTGCCAGCGGCATTGCTGCCGCCGCGGTGCGCTCTTACCGCACCTTTTCACCCTTACCTCGACCGGCCCGGTTGCCCTTGCCCGCATCGCGGCGGTGTATTTTCTGTGGCGCTTTCCGTGAAATCCGCTTTGAGCGAACCCCCCCGGCCGTTAGCCGGCACGCCGCCCTATGGAGACCGGACTTTCCTCGCCCGACCGTTGCCCTTGCGGGCGCAGGCAAGCGCGGCTGCCCGTCCGGCGAACCCGATAACAGGGTCGCACGGGGAGGGGAAGAAGGCAAGTTCCAGTACATTTGTGTAATTTTTTGCTTCAAACAACTTGACCTGGAAATGTTTTTTCGGTATCAACAATATAAGCGAACTGAGCCCCACCTCCCCCACACGCACAGCTCAGGGACGCTTGGTGGATGTTGCCGTAGAGGCAATGAAGCCGTATCAGCCCGTCGTCGGTTCCGACCAGGAGCGAGGCGGGCAGACATTTGGAAAGCCGTGTGGGATTCCGAATCCTGCGGTTCTTTGGAGTTGACCGGGAGTGTGTTCGATTTCCCGCGATCTGTAGCGGTTGCTGTGATGGAAGGCAACCGGTTTGGCGGTCTCCGTGCAGCGAGGGGCCGCCACAGGCTAATGCGACGGTGACGCATTGGAGACGACTACAGAGTCGATCACCGCGCTAAGCGCCGCCGGAGGCATCAGCCCTGGGAAAGGGTTTGGTGGTCTCCGGCGAGCGGCTGAACAGGATCCCCCCTCCGGGAAAACGCTGTTCCACAGCCACCCAGGCGGAACCACCCGATGAAAGAGAGCGTCGGGCCGCCTGGGGGACAGCGGATTTGCTTGAGGGGGTGGTGGTTTTTGGCCACGGATGAATGGGATTCACGCGGATGGGTTGGTGGGGATGTGGTGGGGGGAGCGGCGGGTTTGGTTGGTGGGTGGTGGTGGTTTTTTGGGCCACGGATGAATGGGATTCACGCGGATGGGTTTGTGGGGGATGACAGGTTTCGCCGCGGGCTTTCGCTGGTAGGTCCAGGAGGGAAAGTGGCGGAATACGGAACTTCACAATTCACTGAGATCTGGCGTGTGAGAGGATTCTTCGCGGCTTTGGAGACGGCAAAGGCACAGGGGAAATATGCTCCGGATGGGTTGCGGCGAGCGGCGTCGGTGGTGATCCAGCACAAGATCGCCGAGGCGCGCAAGGAGTTAGCACAGGCGCAAGCGGCGCTGGAACGGTTGGACCATGTGTTCACGACTGGCGCCAAGGGCGGGAAGTTGGAACAGATGCAACTCGACGCGGGGATGATTGAGTTCGCGGCACGGATGCGGGCCGCCATCGACACCTACCCGCTGACGAGGTGGTGGATGCCCGAAGGAAATTACCGAAAAGCGGATATTCAATCGGGAGGCGGCGGGTATACACCCACCGCTCCGAAGCTTTGAGGCGCACAGGCCGCGGATCAGGAATGCCTGGCGGGCTCGAGGGGTTTGGCGCGCTGTAGGGCGGAGAGATCGCGCACGGCGCCGCGGGAGGCGCTGGTGGTGAGGGCGGCGTAGGCTTGGAGGGCTCGCGAAACGGCGCGGCGCCGGTTGCCGGGTTTCCATGCGGCGTCGCCGCGCTCTTCCATGGCTCGGCGGCGGCGGGCGAGTTCGGAATCGCTGACGTCCAGCCGCAGCAGGCGCTGTGGGATGTCGATGAGGATGGTGTCGTTTTCCTCGACCAAGGCGAGCGCTCCGCCTTCGGCGCTTTCGGGGGAGATGTGTCCGATGGAGAGGCCGGAACTGCCGCCGGAGAAGCGTCCGTCGGTGATGAGGGCGCAGACTTTTCCAAGCCCCTTCGATTTGAGATAACTGGTGGGATAGAGCATCTCCTGCATGCCGGGGCCGCCGCGAGGGCCTTCGTAGCGGATGACGACGACATCGCCGGGTTGCATGCGGTCGGACAGGATGGCGTCCACGGCAGCGTCCTGCGATTCGAAGATTCGGGCGCGGCCGCGGAAGGTGAGGAGGCTTTCGTCTACGCCGGCGGTCTTGACGATGCAGCCTTCTTCGGCGATGTTGCCGTAAAGCACGGCAAGGCCGCCATCACGGCTGTAGGCGTGTTCGAGATTGCGGATGGCTCCTTTGGCGCGGTCGATGTCGAGAGTTTCGTAGCGCGCCGATTGGGAGAAGGGCTCCGTGGTGCGGATGCCGCCGGGCGCGGCGCGATAGAAGTCGTGGACACGAGGATCGGCGGCGCGCATGACGTCCCACGCGTTGAGCGCTTCGCCCATGGTGGTGGCGTGGACGGTGTAGGTGTGCTTGTGGAGTAAGCCGGCGCGGTCGAGTTCGCCGAGGATCGCCATGATGCCTCCGGCGCGATGCACGTCTTCGACGTGGACGTTCGATGTGGAAGGGGCAACCTTGCAAAGGTGGGGGACGCGGCGCGAGAGGCGATCGATGTCGGCCATGGTGAAGGGGACTTCGCCTTCCTGGGCGGCGGCGAGCAGATGGAGAATCGTGTTGGTGGAGCCGCCCATGGCGATGTCGAGCGACATGGCGTTTTCGAAGGCATCGAAAGAGGCGATGCTGCGTGGCAACACGGAGGCGTCGTTGTGTTCGTAGTAGCGGCGGGCGAGATCGACGATGCGGCGGCCGGCTTCCAGGAAGAGATTCCTGCGGCCGGCGTGAGTGGCGACGATGGTTCCGTTCCCGGGCAGCGCGAGGCCGATGGCTTCCGTGAGGCAGTTCATGGAATTGGCGGTGAACATGCCGGAGCAGGATCCGCAGGTGGGGCAGGCGGAGCGCTCCATGTCGTTGACGTATTCGTCGGACACACGGGAATCGGCGGCGACGATCATGGCGTCGATGAGATCGACGGCTTTGATGAGGCCGTCGGATTGTTTCACTTTGCCTGCCTCCATCGGGCCGCCGGAAACAAAAATGGCGGGAATGTTCAGGCGCATGGCGGCCATGAGCATTCCAGGAGTGATCTTGTCGCAGTTGGAGATGCAGACGAGGGCGTCGGCGCAATGGGCGTTTGCCATGTATTCGACGGCGTCGGCGATGAGTTCGCGCGAGGGCAGGGAATAGAGCATGCCGTCGTGGCCCATGGCGATGCCGTCGTCGACGGCGATGGTGTTGAACTCCTTGGCGACGCCGCCCGAGGCTTCGATTTCGCGGGCGACCAACTGGCCGAGGTCTTTGAGGTGGACGTGGCCGGGCACGAACTGGGTGAAGGAATTGGCGATGGCGACGATGGGCTTGTCGAAGTCGCCGTCGGTCATTCCGGTGGCTCGCCAGAGGCTGCGCGCTCCGGCCATGTTGCGTCCATGCGTGGTGGTACGGGATCGGTAGGTAGGCATTTTGGGGGTAATTCTTAGTTGTATCAGAAATGGCATGATGGACAGTGCCATGAGACGGAGAGACTTTCTGGGCGGGGCGGCGGCGCCGCTGCTGGGGCAAACGAAACAGGCCCCGAACATTTTGTTTTTTCTTTGCGATGACCTGGGGTGGGGGGATCCGGGTTGCTACGGCAATCGTTTTCTGCCGACGCCGAACCTCGACCGGTTCGCAAAGCAAGGGACACAGTTCACGCAGTTTTATGTGGCCAACCCGGTGTGTTCGCCGAGCCGGACGGGATTCATGACGGGCCAATATCCGGCGCGGCACCGCATTCATGGACATTTGGCAGCGGCGGAGTTGAATGAGAAGAGGGGGATGCCGAACTGGCTGGAGCCCAAGGCTCCGATGCTGCCGCGGATGCTGAAGGAAGCGGGTTACGCCACGGCGCATTTCGGCAAGTGGCACTTGGGGAGCGGG
>JAEUQG010000219.1 GCA_016789755.1 Bryobacterales bacterium | reverse complement strand
GGTGCCCTTCTTCGTGCGCGCTCCCGGCCGCTTACGGTCTGGCGGCGACCACGACACAAACGCCGCGCAAATCGAAGTGAACCCCACACAGCTCGAAATCTTCGGAGCGAAAAATCCAGAAGGGGTCCCGGTGGACGGCGTGAGTTTGGTGCCGCTTTTGAACGGCAATGCGGCGAATTGGCCGGACCGTACCCTGTTCTTCCAACAGACGAGGCCCGACCCGCAGGGTATAGATGAGCCGCGGCTCTTCACACACTGCGCGGCCCGATCGCAGCGCTACAAGATTGTGATGGCGGCGGCCAACAAGAATGAGTTGTATACCAAGGCGATCGGTCCGGAGGAGACCGAGTTGTTCGACATTGAGAAGGACCCGGGCGAACGCAACAACATCGCCAAAGAACATCCCGGGATCGTAGGGAGCATGCGGGCGGAGTATGAATCCTGGTTTCGCGACGTGACCCGCGGCATTAACCCTCCGGCAAGAAACCGGCTCGGCGCGCCGGAGGCCAACCCGACGACGCTAACCGGGCAGGATCTGCGTGGGCCGCGTGCCGTTCGTGCTCCGTGGAATCATCATTCCGCCGAACGGCAGCGGAATACGGAGCCAGACGGATTTGGCTACTGGGAAGTGGAGGTAGTGCGCGCCGGCGATTATGAGATCACCTTGCGCCTGGGTGCGGTGGATCAGGAGAAGGCTGCGCTCAAAGAGGGTAGTGCACGGTTGCAGGTGAATCACGTCTCCCGGGAGCAGCCGATCGCCAAAGCGGCGCGGGCTGTGATCTTTCGTCTTTCCTTGGAACCGGGCGAGACCAGATTGGAAGCGACACTTTCCGGCCAGCGCAAAGATGGGCAACTCGTCTCGCCATTTTTCGTGGACGTGAAACGCCTCGGCGAAGTGTAGAGGATCGCTCCTGGATGCATCTCGCCCACTTCAATATCCCGCACACCGCGGCGTGCGCACCTGGCCATACGAACTGATCCATTCCTATCGCCGTTCCCACGGCGCGAAAGGCGCGATCGATCAAGCGACCACTTCGGAACGGAAGTGTGCGACCTCGCAAGACCCGCGCGAAAGCGTCGCCGCTCCGTGAGCATTCCTGCCGCTTCAGGAAATCCGCATCTTCTTGCGGTAGGCAAGCGGCGTCATCCCGGTGCGGCGCGAGAAAAAGCGCGCGACGTGCGCGTCCACCTCAAAACCGCACGCTACGGCGATTTCTCCGATGGTCATGTTGGTCTCGACGAGCAGCCGCGCGATGCGGTCCACACGGCAACGGTGCATTTCCTCCGTAGGCGTGCGGCCCAGTTCCTTGACAAAGCGGTCTTGCAGCGCACGGCGTGAGATACCGGCCGCCGTCACCAGATCGGTGACGCGGAGATTGCGATTACTGTTCTCCCGAACGAAGCGCAGGGCACGGACCATGCTCAGGTCTTTGATCGCCAATATGTCGGTTGACTGGCGGGGAACCACGTGTGTGGGCTGAACACTGACGACCCTGGCCGGGGGCGTGCGGCCGGTCATGATGCAGGCCAGCAAGGCGGCAGCCTCATAGCCGCCCCGTTCCGTGGCGAGGGCAATGCTTGACAGCGGAGGATTCGCGCTGCGGCACACCTGCTCATCGTTATCCACGCCGAGAATCGCCACCTCGTCCGGCACACGGATTCCATGCATCTGGCAGGATTCCGCGACCATCCGGGCACGATCGTCGTTGCAAGCCATCAAGCCGACGGGTTTGGGGAGTTCCCCCAGCCAACGCGCGAGTTGCTTCAGTTCGACATACCAGGACTGTCCGAGGTTTTGTTTCGACGCGGAGTAGACTTCCGCCTGATATCCGGCGTTCCGGACCTCTTGCCGGAATCCTGTTTCCCGGTCGTCGGAAAATTGGAGCCCCTTCAATCCACAGAAGGCGAAGTGGCGCAGCCCGAGGCCAGTGAGTGTCCGCGCGCCCAGGCAGCCGATGTCCACGTCGGCGGAGACGACCTGGCATATGGACGGGTCCAGCCGGCGGGTCTCGACTGCCACCACCTGCGGCACATGCAGGGACTTGACCTCCGCGATGCGGCTTTGCAGGGCGATCATCCCCTGCGCGTTCCAACGTCTCATGTTCCGCAGGCGTTGCGGCGGGGGCAAAGATTGCAGATAGGGTGGCGCCTCCTCGTGGAAGACCCACGGGCCATGCGCATGGGCGTATTCGACGATGCCGCGCCGCAAGCCCCTGTCGAACTCACGCGCCGACGGAATCAGCAGGATCACTCCAGGCGGCTGCCTCATCAGAACACTCTATCAGGTCTCTGCCGGAAATGGTGGAAAAGATGCCGAAACTGTCCTTGCCGGAACGGACCGCAGATGACACAATCACGGGAACCATGGGGATCCGATGAACTGGTCCATGAACTGGATCGATACTGCCGTGCTCGCTGCCTACCTGATTGGCATCACGCTTTTCGGAGTGTGGGTCGGCTTTCGCCGCAACGCCTCCTCCAAGCAATACTTCCTCGCCAACCGGTCGCTGGGCTGGTTCACCATCGGCGCCGCCGTATTCACCTCCAACATCTCAACCATTCACCTTGTCGGCCTGGCTGCCTCGGGGGCAAAGGACGGCATGGTGATCGGCAACTTCGAATGGATGGCGTGTTTCACCCTGATGCTGTTAGGCCTGGTTTTCGCGCCGTTTTACATTACGTCGGGAGTCTCCACGCTGCCGGAGTTCATGGAACGCCGCTATTGCCCGGCGGCGCGCACCTTCCTGGCGGTGATCGGACTATTGGGCGCGCTGCTGATCCACATCGGGATCAGTCTGTTCGCGGCGGCCAAGCTGTTCGAGAGTTTTCTCGGCGTGCCGATGCTGTTTACGATCGTAGTGTTGTCGCTTTTTACGGTCACTTACACCGCGCTCGGCGGCCTGAGGGCGGTGGTGATGACGGAGAACGTGCAGGTTTGCCTGCTCCTTGGGGGAGCGCTCCTGATCACGGTCAAGGGAGTGCAAGCGCTTGGCGGAGTGGGGGTACACGATCTGGCGGCCTTTCAGACTGCTGTCGCACCGGGCCATCTGAGCATGCTTCAGCCGGTGTTCGACAGCGGCGGAAGGCTGAATGGATTCTCGTGGCTGGCCGTCTTGCTCGGATATCCGATCCTTGGCATCTGGTACTGGTGCGCCGATCAGACGCACGTCCAACGCGTGCTGGCGGCGAAAGACCTGAGAGCCGCGCAAAACGGATCCCTGTTCGCGGGCTTCCTCAAAATCAGTCCGGTATTTCTGATGGTGCTGCCCGGTGTCATTGGCTATGTCCTTTGGAGCAAGGGCGCCTTCCCGTTGGCCGTTCTGCCGGGGACGGGATTGCCGGACTACAACACGATGCTGCCGTCGCTGATCAATTTTCTCGTTCCCGTGGGCCTCAAGGGACTGCTGGCCGCGTGCATGGCCTCGGCGCTGATGAGTTGCATGGCGGCCGCATTGAATAGCTGCGCGACGCTGATCTCGATGGATATCGTATTGCGCCACGCCCCGGCGACGCCGGATTCCCGCGTGGTGCTGATCGGGCGGGTCGCCACTGGCGTCATCATGTTGCTGGCGATGGTATGGTCGACGCAGGGCGATCAGTTCGGCACGATCTTCGAAGCCATCAACAAGATCCCGATGACGTTCGCCCCGGCGGTCACCACGGTCTTTCTGCTGGGCATCCTTTGGAAGCGGGGGACGGCGCAGGCAGCCATGGCGACCCTCTACGCCGGTTCACTGCTCGGCATCGCCTACTTCGTGAGCGACCTGCCCGGCACGGGTCGGTGGATTCTCGGAACAAGCGCCGGCGCAGGGTTCTCCGGGCTGGTGAGCGACCCCGCGCAAGGACTGGGCCTTCCGTTCATGCTGGTGGGACCGCTGCTCGCCGTGGTCTGTGTCGTCATCTACGTCGCCGTCAGTTTGGGCACACCGGCCATGGATTCGCGGACCGTAGGAGAAGTGTGCTGGGATCATCCGCTCGCGTTCCTCCGTGGGCGTGTGCGGGATATCGGCGATCCGCGCGCCGTCGCGGCCGCTCTTTTCGTAACGGTGGGCGTTCTGTACTGGATTCTGCGCTGAGGGATCGATAGCGGAAAGGAGCACAAATTATTGAACTATACAGTGCTGGGAAAAACGGGGCTGAATGTCTCACGGCTCAGCTTCGGGGCGTCGGCTCTCGGCGGCGTATTCGGCGAAGTGGATGAATGGCACGCCATTCAGGCTGTGCATGCCGCCCTCGACTGCGGTATCAACTACTTCGACGTGGCGCCGGCGTATGGAGGCACACTGGCCGAGACCGTCCTGGGCAAAGCGCTGAAGGGCATTTCGCGCAGCCGCTACTTCCTCTCGACGAAGGTTGGCAAGTATACTTGCTCCGGCTCTTACGGGAACGACACGCTGGACTACTCGCGGCAGGGGATTCGCGCGTCGGTGGATGCAAGCGCATCTCGTCTCGGAACGGATTACTTTGACATCCTCCACATTCACGACATCGAGTATCAGGGCAGGGCGCATACCGAATGGGCCTTCGGCGAAGGATACGACGCCGTCTGCGAGCTGAAGAAGGAAGGCCGAACCGCGGCGGTGAGCTTTGGGACGTACCCCGTCGATCTGTGGGAGCGAATCTTCCGCTCAGTGGAGATCGACGCGGCGCTAGTGCACAATCACTACTGCTTGAACGACACGCGGCTGCTGAGCCTACTCCCGATGGCGAGGGAGAAGCAAATCGGGATTATCAATGGGGCGCCCTTCGGGTCGGCGCTTCTCACCGAGCCGGGACCCCCGTTCTGGCATCCGGCATCCACGGAAGACCGGAGTGTTTTTCGCACGGCGGCGGATTTCTGCCGCGAGCAAGGCACGTCGTTAAGCCGGCTGGCACTCCAATTCGCCAGCCAGAATCCGGACATTCCCACCACCTTGTTCAGTTCAGCCGATGCGGAGTTGGTAACCAGCAATGTGCATTGGAGCGACCAGCCATTCGATGCGGGCCTGGTGCAGGCAGTGCAGCGCATTCTGACGCCAGTGCGGAACAAGGACTGGAATTACACATGACTCGCCGGAATTTTCTCGCCTCCGCTCCAGCCCTGGCCGCTAAGGGCATGCAGACGGGCCAGGATCGGCCGCCCAACATCATCTTCCTGCTCGCGGACGACCTCGGTTGGGGTGACTTGGGCTGCTACGGAAACCGCCGTGTCCAGACACCGGTTCTCGACCAGATGGCTCGCGACGGGACGCGGTTCACGCAGTTCTACGTGGCAGCGGCAGTATGCTCTCCAAGCAGGGCGAGCTTCCTCACAGGCCGCTTCACGGCGCGTCATGGCGTCGTGCGGCACTTTCGCGGGAAGGAGGATAACCTGCGGCGTGGGATGCCGCTATGGCTCGATCCCAAGCAGCCTCTACTGCCGCGCCTGCTCCGGGATGCCGGCTACGCGACCGCCCATTTCGGCAAGTGGCACTTGTGCTCCTCCGACGATCCCGATTCACCGACGCCTGCCCAGTACGGATTTCAGGACCACCGCGTTGTGGTCGATGATGGCGACGGGCAGTTGCGGATTCCCCCTGGCAGCAAAGGCTGGAACCTCTGGGAAGAGGCACTTCCGGGCCCGCGCTGGGCGGACTGGAAGGCCCGCTCGAATGAGCTGATCATTGACGAGACGATCCGCTTCATCGAACAAAACAAGGAGAGGCCGTTTTACATCGACGCGTGGTTCTTCGACCCGCACGCCAAGCTGACACCCACTCCGCGGCAGATGGAGCCGTACAGCAAGTTCGGCACGCCGTTTCAAATCTACTACGGCTCCGTCGGCGACATCGACCGGCAAATCGGGAGGCTGTTGCGGCGCCTCGACGAACTCGGGCTCGCGCAGAACACAATCCTCCTGTTCAGCAGCGACAACGGTCCGGAGGACATCGTGATCGACAACGCGGACGAGCACGGCGTCGGACACCCTGGACCGTTCCGCGGGCGCAAACGCTCAGGCTACGAGGGAGGAATTCGCGTGCCGCTTCTGGTGCGCTGGCCGAAGGGCACGCCTGCCGGCGCCGTCAACGAGACGACTGTCTTCGGCGCAGTCGACTTCCTGCCCACGCTGGCAGCGCTGGCTGGTGCGCCGGTCCCACCTCCGCCGGAGATCGATGGAGAGAGCATGGTGCGGGCGCTGCGGGGCTCCGCCATGACGCGAGGACGTCCCCTGTTCTGGGACTTGCGCGAAGATACCGTGGGCGACCTAATCAACCGCAGCCCCAAGCTGATCATCCGCGACGGCCCCTGGAAATTGCTCCTGAATCCGGAGAGCGGACACGTCGAGCTTTACGACATCGCGAGCCATTCGCTTGAGGTGGACAATCTCGCCGCACAGAATCCGGAAGTGGTCCGGCGTCTGTCGAGTCGGCTGAAGGCATGGAAGCAGAATCCGTCCGCGCCGTTCTAGCGCGGTACGCATCGAAAGGAACGAAGAGCATGTATCGAACTATCGCGCACCTCATCACAATGGCTGCCGTTGTGGCCGCGTCACTGCTGGCGCAGGTGGACACCGGCGTGCTCAGCGGTCACGTGTATGACAACACTGGCGCGGTAGTACCCGACGCTCAAGTGAAGCTGAAGAACCTCGCCAATAACTACAGTCTGGTACTTACAACCAACACGGCGGGATTGTACGTGTCACCGGCGCTGCCCACCGGACCGTACCGCATCGACGTGGCGCACGCAGGCTTTCAGCCGCAGGCCCGGCAACTGACCCTGAATCTGTCCGAGCGGCTGGCGGTGGACTTCTCCCTCTCTGTGGGCGCGGTAAACGAGTCGGTGACATGCAGGCTCTCGGCCCTGTCTTGCAGACCGAAGATTCGACAATCAGCATGTTGCGGTCAGACCGTGAGATCCGGGACTTGCCCAACAACGGGCGGCTGTTCTCCGAGATCATCCGGTACAGCCCCGGCGTCGTGCCCGCGCATGCCCAATCGCGAACTCTCGCTTTGTCGAATATCCGCGGCAATACCAGCAGCAGTGTCAATGGAGTTGCACTTCAGGACAATAACTTCCTCGTCGACGGGATTCAGAACAACGAGAATCACCAGGGCTACGGCGTGATGGTCTTCCCGGAGTTGGAGGTGATCGAGCAGTACCGGGTCGCGACGCCGGTGCCGGACGCAAGGTTCGGACGGCCAGGGGCGACGATCAACGTCGCCTATAAATCGGGTACGAACCAGTACCACGGCGTGGTCTTCGAATTTCTCCGCAACGACAGGCTGGATGCGAGGAACTTCTTCGCGGCCGCGAAATCTCCGTTGCGCAAGAACCAGTTCGGAGCGACCCTGGGCGGCCCGATCGGCGGCAAGGACGCCCGGACCTTCTTTTTCCTGTCCTATGAAGGGCAACGGTCCACGCAGGGCGTCACTTCGCTGTCGAGCGTTCCGACGCCCCTCATGCGCACCGGCGACTTCAGCGAGTTGATGGCGCGCCGGACCCTGATCTACGACCCGCTCACGACGCGCGCCAATCCCGCCGGCGCGGGGCTGATTCGCGACCCGTTTGCGAACAACGTGATTCCCTCAAACCGATTCAGCACCCCAGGCAGGAACCTTCTGAACTTCTACCCGATGCCGAATCTCGGCGGTCTCGCCACGAATCGCATGGCCGTGGATCGTCCCACCGCCAGCGCC
Source organism: Bryobacterales bacterium (assembly GCA_016789755.1). Taxonomy (GTDB): domain Bacteria; phylum Acidobacteriota; class Terriglobia; order Bryobacterales; family Bryobacteraceae; genus CADEFT01. The sequence goes on along the minus strand of JAEUQG010000219.1, from coordinate 9,887 downwards.
AATCAGGGCACCGTGAAGATCGACCGGGAACTGGGCGCAGGCTCGCGCGGATTTGTTCGCTATACCCAGGGCAACTCCGACTACGTCAATCCCCCGAACCTCTTAGGACCGGTTGCAACCCCGTATCTCGGCGTTCAGGCGCCGACCATCCAACTCGTGCCCAGCTATACACATATCCTCGACCCTCGTACGGTGAATCAGGTTCGGATTGGATTCTCCCGCCAGAACCTGCAAAGTCTCTCGCTCAACGGGGGCCGCAATCTGGCGCAGGAATTCGGCATCGCAAACGTCAACGTGAGCCCGTTCACGACGGGATTGCCCGTGATTCTGGTAGCCGGCTTTCCGCTGATGGGCGACCACACCAACAATCCCGTGATTATTGCCATGAACAATTACGAGGTGAGCGACAACCTGGACCTGACGCGCGGCAATCACAGCATCAAGATCGGCTTCGATGTGGTCCGCCGCCACACCAACATCTTCCAGGCGCAGACGCCGCGCGGGACTTTCAACTTCACGACAAACTACACCAACAATCCGGCCCAACCGGCGGGAACGGGATTCGGCCCCGCGGACCTACTGCTGGGGAAACCGCAGACGATTCTCGTGAACGGCATCGACGGCACGCGCGGCTTGCGCCGCACCGATTGGGACGCCTACATCCAGGACGACTGGAAAGTAACCCGCAAGCTCACGATCAACCTCGGACTTCGCTACGACCTCTCGGACGGATACCCCTACCACGAAGTGGCCGATCGCCAGGCCCAGTTCGATCTGGAAACGGGCGCTCCCGCGTCCGTGGGGACGGGGAAGTTTTCGCCCCGTAGCGGTATTGAGAACGACCGGAACAATTTTGGCCCCCGTCTTGGCTTCGCCTATCAACCCGGGTCTCACACGGTGCTGCGCGCCGCCTACGGCCTGTACTACTCGATGAAGGCATTCGTCCTCGGCAACGGCCTCGCCACCAACCCGCCGTTCTTCTTGAATAGCCTGGTGACGAACGATCAGGCGAACTTCGCGGGGGCGCGCTCATTGGCCGACGGCCCGCATCGCACGGCAAACCGCAACGCTCCCGGCCAGAACTACACGGGCCTCGATCCCGATTTCGTGCTGCCCATGGTGAACCAGTGGAACCTGGCGATCCAGCAGCAGTTGCCAGGGCACCAGCAGTTGACCGTGGCGTACGTCGGCACAAAAGGAACACGCCTTCTCCAGACCATTAACGTCAATCAGCCGGTGCCCGGCGACGGCCCGGTCGACGCGCGCCGCCGTTTCCCGCGCAGCGCGACGGTTCGGATGCAGACCACCCGCGGCAACTCCGCTGATCATTCGTTGCAGGTGCCGGCCACCAAGAGGTCCTCCAACAGTCTTCATTACCAATTGGCCTACACCTGGAGCCATGCTATCGATGAGGTCGATCCGGATGGCAATACGTTCTTCGGGACTCCGATTAACAATCTGTCGCTGAACCGGGGGAATGCGGGGTTCGACATACGCCACCAGGTGCGAACGACCTTCGGCTACGACCTCCCGTTCGGCCGGGGCAAGGCCTTCCTGGCGGGATTGCACCCTTGGGGCAATGCGGTCTTGGGAGGTTGGAGCATCAATGGCGGGTTGTCGCTGTACACGGGCTTTAATTTCGACGCGGTCGCCGCCGCCAACACTCTGAACATTGGCGAAAGTGTGCGCGCCAACCGGTTACGCGACGGCAATCTCCCCGCCGGCCAGCGTTCAATCGATCGCTGGTTTGAGACCGAGGCGTTTGCGAATCCCGGATTCCGCCAGTGGGGCAACGGAGGCCGCGGAATTCTGGTGGGACCCGGAACCAAACAACTCGACTTCTCGATTTTCAAGCATTTTTCCGTTCGTGAGGGCAAGCAATTGCAATTCCGCGGGGAATTCTTCAACCTTTCCAACACGCCGCAGTTCAACAATCCGGGTGCTACCGTAGGAGGACCGACCTATGGCATCGTAACCAGCGCCGGCAGTGAGCAGACATTCCAACGCGCGCAACGGCAGATCCAGGTGGCGGTCAAGTTCTTGTTCTAGACAATTAACGGGAAACCAAATGGTGATCACACAGATCAGGTGCTACAGAGTAGAGTTGCCCCTCCATGAGGGCAGCTATAAATGGTCCGGCGGTAACTCCGTCGAAGTCTTCGATTCCACGGTGGTGGAGATCCGGACCGATGAAGGCTTGACCGGCTATGGCGAAATCTGCCCCCTCGGCGCGGCCTATCTGCCTGCCTATGCCGCCGGAGCCCGCGCCGGCATCGCCGAACTGGCGCCGCGCCTCATCGGTCTCGACCCGACGCAACTCGCCCTGATCAATCAGGCCATGGATGGCGCCATGCGAGGCCATCCCTACGTGAAGTCCGCCATCGATGTGGCTTGCTGGGACATCCTCGGCAAGGTCTGCGGACAACCCGTTGTATCCCTGCTCGGCGGCCGATTCGGGGAGAGCTTCGCGCTCTACCGCGCCATCTCGCAGGAGTCGCCGGAGAAGATGGCGCAAATGGTGAGCGTCTACCGCAGCCAGGGTTACACCAAATTTCAACTGAAGGTGGGAGGCGATCCGGACACCGACATCGAGCGGATCCGCCTCGCATCCGCCCAGCTCAAACGCGGCGACGTGCTGGTGGCCGACGCCAACACTGGTTGGACCCAGCACGAGGCGATGCGCGTAGTGGATGCCGTCCGCGCCGTCGACGTCTACATCGAACAGCCCTGCATGCGTTACGAGGAATGCCTTGCGGTTCGCGAACACACGGACCGCCCATTTATCCTCGATGAAGTCATCGATGACATAGGCCAGGTCCTGCGCGGCCACCATGACCGCGCGATGGACGTCATCAATCTCAAGATCTCCAAGGTCGGCGGTTTGACCAAGGCGCGCCAGATCCGCGATCTCTGCGTTTCACTGGGCATCGCCATGACCATCGAAGATACCTGGGGCGGCGACATCGTCACCGCCGCCATCGCCCACCTTGCGCACAGCACGCCGCCGTCGCTGCTTTTTTCTTCCACCGACTTCAACAGTTACGTCACGGTCAGCATTGCGGAAGGCGCGCCTCAGCGTGACGGCGGAAGGCTCGCCGCGCCGCAAGCCCCCGGGTTGGGCATCGTCCCGCGCATCGAGATCCTTGGCAAGGCGGTATACGAATCATGAGACACACACTATTCCTGCTGGCGGCCATCGCCTCGGCGCAGCCCTACGGCATCGACCAGAAGGACTTTCCCGCGTCCGAATTCCAGGAACGCCGGGCGAAAGTCTTCGACGCAATTGGCAGGCAGGCGCTGGCCCTCATTCCCGGCGCCTCCGCCGCGGATTCGCTACATGTGTTCCGCCAGTCCAACGAGTTCTACTATCTCACCGGCATCGAAGCCCCTCACTGCTATCTGTTGCTCGACGGAAGAAGCCGGAAGACCACGGTGTATCTGCCCCATCGCGACCCGGCTCGCGAACGCCAGATCGGCCCACTGGTGAGCGCGGAAGATGCAGCCGTCATCAAAGAACGCTCCGGGGTGGATGAAGTATTCGGAGTGGAAGCGCTCGCCCGCCATCTCGCGCCAATCCAAGTCCACCATCCGGCGCCCCCTCTCTATGTGCCTTTCAGCCCGCAGGAGGGCGCCACGGGGAGCCGCGACGAAATGTTGCGCCAAGCCGCCGAAGCCGCATCCGACCCATGGGACGGCCGTCCCTCCCGCAACGGCCGGTTGCTCGCGCTGCTGCGCGACCGCTTCCCGACTTACGAACTGCGCGACCTTTCCCCTCTGCTCGATCCGATCCGCCTCATCAAGAGCCCGCGCGAAATCTCCCTCATCCGCCGCGCCTCGCAGATCGCCGGACTCGCCCTTATTGAGGCGATCCGCAGCACCGAGACCGGCGTTTATGAATACCAATTGGATGCTGTCGCGCGATACGTGTATCTGCTCAACGGCGCCAAACACGAAGGCTACCCGTCCATCATCGGAGGCGGCACGAACGCCTGGTATGGCCACTATTTCCGCAACGCCAGCGCCCTCAAGGATGGCGACCTTGTGCTCATGGATTACGCACCCGACTACCGCTACTACACAAGCGACGTTACCCGCATGTGGCCGGTGAATGGCAAGTACACGCCAGACCAGCGGGCCCTTTGCAGCTTCATTCTCGCCTACCGCGACGCGCTACTGAAGCGGATTCGCCCTGGCGTCACGCCGGACCAGGTTCTCGCCGGCGCCCGCCAGGAGATGGAGCAGTTTCTCAAAACACTGACCTTCTCTAAAGAGATCTACCGCAAAGGCGCCGAAGCGGCGCTGCCGTTCCGTGGCCACCTCTCACACCCCGTGGGTATGACGGTCCACGATGTCGGCAGCTACCAGCGCAAGGAATTCACCGCGGGACTCGTCTTTTCCATCGACCCGATGCTGTGGATTCCCGAAGAGAACCTTTACGTACGCATGGAGGATGTGGTTGTCGTTACGGCGAACGGCGTCGAGAACTTCACGGACTTCCTCCCGGCAACGCCGGACGCCATCGAAAAGCTGATGCGGGAAGACGGCATCCTGCAGATGAGGAAACCTACCAAGCCATGACGGCGGTACGGCTCATCCTGCTGCTTGGCCTGGCGTCGCTGCTCCCGGCACAGATCGATCGCAACGCGCGTCCACGCCGCGCCGAGCGCAGCCGCGAGTATGACGTGCTCCACTACCGGATAAAGCTCAAGCTCAACGATGCCGCCCGGGCGCTGGAGGGCGAAACCCGTATCACGCTGCGCCCGCTGCGCGACGGCTTCGACACGCTGGTTCTCGATGCCGAGACCTTCCGCGTCACTTCCGTGGAACAGTTGCGCTTTGAGCAAACCCCCGGCAAGCTCACGATACATCTGAACCGCCCCTACCGCTTTGATGAGGAACTCTCCGTCACCATTTCCTATCGCGCCGAAAACGTGGCCATCGATCCAACGCGCCACGGCATGCCAAAAGGCTACGGGCTCGGCATCTCCTTCAAGCCGGAAACGCCTTCTCACCCGCAGCTCATACACACCCTCTCGTTTCCCGAAGGGGCGCGCCACTGGTTCCCCTGCTACGACCATCCGAACGACAAAGCCACCAGCGAGTTGATCGCCACCGTCGAAGCCCGCTATCAGGTCATCTCCAACGGCGTGTTGCAGGGCGTCACGGAAGATCGCGCGAAAGGCGAGAAGACGTTTCATTGGTTGCAGAACCAACCGCACTCCACCTACCTGTTCGCCTTCGCCGCCGGACCCTACGCGCAAGTGACCGACAAGAAGGGTCCGCTTCCCATTTCCTATTGGGTCTTTCCCAATGCGGCGCCCGATGCCGAGCGGAGCTTCGGCAAGACCCGTGAAATCATCGAGTTTTTCAATCGCGAACTCGGCTACGCCTACCCATGGCCGAAGTACGACCAGATCGCCATTCCCGACTTTGGGGGCGGCGCCGAGAGCACCAACGCCACCGTCATCGGCAGCAAAACCATCCATGATGCACGGGCGGATCAGGACTTCCCCAGCCACGCGCTCGTCGCCCACGAGGCCGCGCACCAATGGTGGGGCAATCTGGTCACCATGCGCGATTGGAGCCACACCTGGCTCAACGAGAGCTTCGCCACCTACTACGAGTACGTGTACATGAAACACCTTCTCGGCAGGGACGAAGGCGCTCTCCACCTCCTCGGCAAGAAACGTGCCTACCTCACCGAGGCTCGCGAAAAGTACATGCGCCCTGTCGTGCTGGACCGTTGGAACTGGCCGAACGACAACTTCGACCGGCACACCTACCAGAAGGGCGGAGTGGTGCTCGCGATGCTGCGTTCCCTGTTGGGCGAAGAGCCCTTCCGCCGCTCCATCACCCACTACCTGAAGAAACACGCGTTCGGCTCCGTCGACACGCACGACTTCCAGATCGCCATCCGCGAAGCTTCGGGGCAGGTGCTCGACTGGTTCTTTGATCAGTGGATCTTCCGCGCCGGCCATCCTGTTCTGGAGGCCGGCTACACCTGGGAATCCGGAGTGATGAAGCTGAGCGTCCGGCAGAAGCAGCCCGATCTGTTCACAATGCCGGTTTCCATCGGCGTTACCACCGGGGGCGGCAAGAGAGTCCACAAAGTGTGGGTGCGCCAACGGGATGAATCGTTCGACTTGCCATGCCCGGAAAAACCGCTACTGGTGCACTTCGATGAGGAGGAGTTGCTGCTAATGGAACTCACCTTCCGGAAGTCGACGGAGGAATTGCTCTATCAACTCGCCCACGACAACGTCATCGGCCGTATGGATGCAGCCGCGGCCTTGAAGCCGTTGGCCAATGATCCGCGGGTGTCCGCCGCGCTTCGCCAGGCGGCGGCGGATGATCCTTTCTGGGCCGTGAGGCGGGATGCCATCTTCCCCACCGATGCCGGTTTCCTCCGCTTGCGCGCTTCGCAGGACCGTTCCTCCGCCGTCCGCACCGCCGCGCTCGCCGCGCTGGGCCAACTTCACGATGCATCCCTTGCCGCTTTTTTCGAGGAGCGGTTCCGTGCCGACGACAGCTATCGGGCACAGGCCGAGGCCGTGCGCGCGCTCGGCCGCTTGGGCGGACGCATGCAACTGTTGCGCGAAGCAGCCGCCATGAAATCCCCGGACGATATCGTAGCCGCCGCCGCCCGCGAGGCGCTCGCCCGCTAAGTAACTCATGGTCACCGCACTCTACTTCGCACTGTCAGCGCTCACCGTGTTCTACGGCGCTATCTTCCTCCGTTCGTCCAAGGGCTCTCGCCCGTCGTTTCTCCACACGCTCACCGGCTTCGGCACCAACTTCCTCGACACGCTGGGTATAGGCTCTTTCGCCACCACAACCGCCATCTTCAAGTTCGGTTCCATGGTGCCCGACCGCCTCATCCCCGGCACTCTAAACGCCGGCCACACTCTTCCCACCGTCTTTCAGGCATTCATCTACATCACAGCGATCGAAGTGGATGCCCGCACCCTCGTCCTGCTCATTGCCGGAGCCGTCACCGGAGCGTGGTTCGGAGCGGCCGCCGTCGCCGGCCTCTCGCTGCGCACCGTCCGGCTTTGCGTCGGAGGCGCGCTCCTGACCGCCGCGGCCGCTCTGCTCATGCGCCAGTTCTCCCTCTTTCCACCCGGAGGGAACGCCCTTGGCCTGGATGGCTGGAAACTGGCCGGCGCTGTCGCCGGCAACATTGTGTTCGGCGCCGTCAGCACCCTCGGCATCGGTTTCTATGCCCCGTGCATGACAATGGTAAGCCTGATGGGGATGAATCCGGCAGCCGCTTTCCCCATCATGATGGGCTCCTCGGCATTCCTCATGCCAGTGGCCAGCACCCAGTTCGTCAAGCGCAAAGCTTACTCCACACCAGTAGCGCTAGGGCTCACTCTGGGCGGTCTGGCCGGCGTTCCGCTGGCTGCATTCGTCGTCAAATCCCTGCCGCTGGATGGTCTGAGATGGCTGGTGATCATTGCCGTGTTGTACGCCGCCGTATTGACGCTCCGATCGGGAGAACCGAAATGAAGTTAGTAATCGTTTCCTGTTTCATGGCCGGAAGTATGGCCGCCGCCCAGGTTGCCTCCTGGCCGTTTGAGCGAGTTGCGCCTCCCGACAAACTGGAGGGGTTCCACCGCTTCGCGCCGGGTATCGCTGGACAGGCTCTCCGCTCCGACGGCCAGACCACTCACATCATTCGGCCTGCCGCCCAGGCTCCGCGCATGCAAGGGCCGTTCACCATCGAAGCCTGGGTGGCCATTCAAGCCTATCCCTGGACTTGGTGCGCCATCGTCAACCAGGAAAAGAGCCGCCAGCGCGGCTACTCGTTCTCCATCGATCCCAACGGGCACTTCGGACTCCATGCCGCCGTCGGGGGGAAATGGATCGAGTCGCGGTCGGAGAAGCCTCTGCCTCTCTACCGCTGGAATCACATCGCCGCGACCTTTGATCCCGCCGAGGGCATCCGCCTGTTCTGGAACGGCGAGCCCGCGGGAAGACATGCCGTCACCGGCGCACTCAATGCCGCTGAGGACACCGACCTCTGGGTTGCCCGCAACCTCACTCCGCGGCCATTAAGCGAAGAGGTACGTGTCGTCGCCGACGTCGCCTACTCCTTCGATGGCCTCATCGATGAACTGATGATTCACGACAGCGCCCTCACCCGGTTCACCACCGTTCCTCCGCCTGCCCAGCCGCCTCTCGGTCCGCCAGTCCTCCCTTCCGGCCCGAAAGGACCAGGCCGCTTCGGCGCTTTCTACACTCGCCTCCGATATACCGAGGAATGGGAGCGGCTGTGGCGCGTGGGTGATCAGCCGGACGTGGTCGTGCGCTTCGACGACAACCCGACTCGCCTGGTCTTCTGGCGCGGCACCAGCTACGTCCCCGCCTGGGTCACCGAGAACGGTATCTGGTACACCAACGAGTTCTATGAGAACCAGCGTGAAGGCATGCCCACCAGCGCCGAGCCGATGGCGGACAAACAGACCCGGTATTCTACCGTGAAAATCCTCGAAAGCACGCCCGCTCGCGTCGTGGTGCAGTGGCGCTACGCTCCGGTCAGCGTCCATTACGAGCCTGTCTTCGTCGATCCCTTGACCGGCTGGGGAGATTGGGTCGAGGAGACCTACACGGTCTACCCGGACGGCTCCTGCGCACGCAAGATCCACACCTTCTCCTCCAGTCCGTACGTCGTCCCCGGGCAGGGACCCGGCGAGATCAACTTCCGCCAGTTCCACGAGTCCATCGTCATCAACCCGCCGGGCACGCGCCCCGAAGACAACATCAAGCCGGGAGCGATCACTCTCGGCAACATGAAAGGCGAATCCCACACTTACAACTGGGAAAAGGAGCCGCCTGGCGAGAAAGCCAACTTCGCTCCCGAAACGCTCAAGGTAATGCACCGCATTTCCGACATGGACACGCACCTGCACAAGTGGCTCACCAGGCCGGCCAACGGCAATATCCATCTCGTCAACCTCAAGGCGATGTACAGCCCTTTCGTCATCGTTGATCCGCGCCATGTAGCCATCGATTGCTATGCCGGCGAAATCATCCGCGAGCGCTCGATGTTTCCCTGGTGGAATCACTGGCCTGTCTCGCAGCAGATCCGCTCCAATGGCCGTTGGGCGGTGGCGCCTGACCGCGTCTCGCACAGCTCGCTCACGCACATCCAATCCTGGATGCCGCACGAAGAGCGTCCGGATGGCCTCACGATGGTCATGCTGAACGGCCTCACCTCCGGAAGCGTCGCTGGATTGCTGCCGGTCGCCAAATCGTGGCTCGATGCGCCGCCGGCGCACGCCCATACCGCCGCCTTTGAATCCCGCGGTTTCGACCGGACCGAGCGCGCCTTTGTTTTCACTCGCCGCGACGCATCGGCCGGCTTGGTCGATGTCACCTTGCAAGCCACCGCTGCCTCGCCGCTCGTCAACCCGGCCCTCGTGATTCGCAACTGGAACTCGGCGCAGGCGAAGGTTCGCGTCAACGGCCGCCCGCTCAGCGAAGGCAGCGGTCTACGCACCGGCGTCACTCACCGCCTGGACGGCGAGGATCTCGTCGTTTGGATGCGGCACTCCGGTTCCACTCCGCTTCGCATCACCGTATCGCGAGACTAACTGAAAGGAAGATCGATGACCGTTACATGGAATGGGGTTTATCCGGCGGCAACCACGCAGTTTCTCGCCGATGGTTCGCTCGACCTCGACGCTACCGCCCGGTGTGTTGGTTCAGCCTGAAATGGAGAGGAGCGGTTCTCCGTTAGTGAACATTCCGCCCTTCGGGCGGGGATTTTCAAGGCATCAGGGTCTTTCGTCCGATTTGGGTTTTTCTGGGCGGCGCAGACCTCGCACCGCCCGTAAACCCTCATCGTTTCGATGAGCCCACCAGGTTATCCCTCAGCATGGTTG
>JAEUQG010000215.1 GCA_016789755.1 Bryobacterales bacterium | reverse complement strand
TTGCGGGGAGGGGAGAGGCGGGTTTTTCGGGGGATGGGGCAGCAGCACAGGAGGCGAAGCTGGATGGGCCATGGGGTCTGGCGATGGACCAGGTGGGGAATCTGTATGTCGCCGACAGAGGGAATCACCGGATTCGCAAGGTGAGCCCCGGCGCCATTGCGCCGCCGCTGCCACCGCCGGTGGTGGAGGAGACATCGCTGCGGATTTGGCATGGGGCGATGCTGGAGGCGACTGCGGTGGCTCCGGGAATGCTGGTGACGTTGCAGGGGACGGGGATCGGGCCGGCGACTCCGATGTCGGGCAGCGTTGGGGCGGCGGGCGCGCTGTCGGCAACGCTGGGAGACACCCAGGTGCGTATCGGGGGGAAGGCCGCGCCGATTCTGTATGCGCAGGAGAACCTGATCAATGTGCAGGCGCCGTATTCGATTGCCGGGTTGCAGACGGTGAAGATGGAGGTTGTACGGGGAGGCCAAGTGCGGGGGACGGCATCGGCGACGGTGAAGCCCTTCGTGCCGGGGATCTTCACGGCGGGGAGCGGATCGGGGCCGGCGAATGCGACGAATGAGGATCTGAGCGTGAATCAGGCGGGGAGCGGGGCGGCGCGAGGAGGGCTGTTGACGTTTTACGCGACGGGGGAAGGAATGATCGAGCCGGCGCTGGTGGAAGGGAAACTGGCGGATGTGCCGTATCCGGTTCCGGCGGGTCCGGTGGCGGTTTCGATTGATGGGAAGGCGGCGGAGATCGTGGGGATGGGGGCGGCGGCGACGAGTCCGGGAGTGCTGCAGGTGACGGTGCGGGTACCGGCACAGGCCGGCTCGGGACCGGCGCCGTTGTTGCTGACCGTAGGCGGGGTCTCGAGCCAGGCTGGGGTGACGGTGTTCGTGAAATAGCCGGGCGCGCAGGATTACGGCCGGTAGCGGAAAGAGGGGCAATAGCCGCGGCCGTCAGGTGTCGCGATACGCATCATGGTTTGAGCCAGATCGCCGAGGTCGAACATCAATTCGAGGGCGCGGATGAACGATTTGTCCCCGCCTTCGAGCCAGCTTGCTTCAAGAAGGCGCAACATCTCGGAATAGCATTCCTCGAAGCGGTCATTGGCGAGACGCAGGGGTCGTGGGGCCGCGGGGCCGTAACCGGACGGGGAAGCGGGTGCGAGGGTGAAGACGGGAGGCGGGGGAATGGATTCGCCTTTGCGCAGGGCCTTGGCTTCCTGGTCCCAAATCAATTGGGTCTGCAGGGCGAGCGATTTAAAGCGGTAGTAGTGAGAGAGATGCTTCGGGTAGCGGGCATAGGGGAGTCCACTGGCGCCCTCGCCTTGCGCCATGATCAGGGTGAGGGCCTGATCGACCTGCTCGATGCTGGTCATGACAAACCAGGTAAAGGGACCGGCGATTTGACGGGTGGGATCGAGCGGCGGGTTGAGTTTTTTGAGGGCCTCCAGGACAGTCTGATAGAACTCGCCGATCGTGGTGTCCTCTTCGGGAAACTCTTCGAGCGGTTCACCGATGATGGCGACGGGCTTTTCCGGCCGCTCAATTTCCATGAACATTTGAAGGGCTTGCGGGCCGTAGCCTTCCAGTTGGAGCAGGAGTTCGGGGTGGACGTTGCCGGGAAGGCGGCTGGGGTAGCGGGGCACGACGGAACCGGTGAGGATGGGACGCTCTCCCAGGGCGGACAGGAGATTGCAGAGCAGGGACAGGTGGAGCATCTCCTCGTGGGCGATGGCGCGAATGGACCTGGCGACGGGGTGGGCCTGGTCGATGATCGACCAGAGGGTTGTCAGGTAGAGCGGGATGGTGGCGAACTCCAGTTGGAGTGCGGCCTGCAGAGAACGCTTGATGAGGGGGAGCAGGGGTTCGGTTTCCGGATGGAGGGGAGGACCGGTGGCGATGGAGAGGAGCGATACAGCGGAGGGAGGGGCAGATGGTTCGATTGCGGATTTGACCAATGCGGTCAACTGCTTGAAATCGAAATCGTGTTCCGGTTTCATTGGGATGCTCCGGCGGACAGGTACGCCCCGAGGCGGAGGGCAAGGGCGGCGAGGGTGAGTGTCGGATTGACAGCCGCGGCATTGGGGAGTACGGCGTTGGAACAGACGTAGAGGTTATCGAGGCCGTGCACGGCGAGGTTTGCGCCGGTGACGCTGGCGTCGGGGCTGAGGCCCATGCGGCAGGTACCGGAAGCGTGGTCGCCGCGCGGGTCCGCCTTCGCCTGGGTATCGCGACTGTAGCCGAGGGCGGCGAGGCACTTGAAAAGCTCGTCTTGAGCGGCGGAGACAACGGCGAGGAACCTCTCGGGATTGCGGCGGGAAAAGCTGACGCGGGTCTTAGGGAGGCCGAACTTACCGGTACCTGGGGCGAGGGTGAGCCGATTCTGGGGGTCGCCGAACTCTTCGATGAAGGCGCTGAGGCCGGCCCGGCTGGGGCCGCCGGCGATCTGGTCGATTTGGGCTCGTGTCTTGCCCTGGATCATGAGGTTTTCGAACTCGATTTTGGGGAGGGCACGGTTGTTGAAGACGAACATTTTGCCCTCTGCCTGACGCTGCGGGGTATCCCAAGAGCGGGACATGAGGGTTGGGAAATCGTACTCCTGGAAGAGGCTTTGGGGGTTTGCGGGGCGCGTGCCCTCGACGCTGAACAGCAGGTGGGTGACGATGTATCGCCCGACCTGATCGTAGCGATTGCCCAACCCGGCGGGCCATTCGGGGGAGACTGAGGCAAGCAGGAGCTTGGTGGATTCGTAGGCGCCGGCGCAGACGATGACTTGCCGGGCGTGAGCAGTGGCGAAAGTGCTGGAGGCGGCGTCGAAGTATTCAACGCCGTGGACGAGGTTCCGGTCGGCGAGGATGCGCCGGACAGGGGCGCTGGTTTTGAGACCCAGGTTGCGGTGAGCGGGATCGAACAAGAGGGCGTCAAGGTGATCTTGCGCGGAGTAGCGGGCGCCGATGGGGCAATATTTGCAGGTGCCAGTGGTGACGCAGCGCTTGAAGCGGGCCATGGGCATATGGCCGGGTTTCAAGCCGATGGTGTCGAAGCCATTGGCCAGTTCGGCTTCATGGGCAGACCAGGGATAGGGAGGCAGGGGGTAGAGGCCACTGCGCATCGGGCCTTCGTCGCTGGCATCACCGCCGACGGCGAGAATTTGTTCGGCGAGGGCATACCAGGGCTCGAGTTCGTCGTAGCCGAAGGGCCAATCGGCGCCGCGGCCGGTGCGGGAGCGGCATTGGAAGTCCTCTTCCTTGAAGCGCAGGGACCAGCCGCCCCAGTGCATGGTGGAGCCGCCATAGGCTCGCACACGGGACTCTTTGAATCCCCAGGAGACGTTACCGGTGGAAAAGCTTTCCTGCGCGGGGCTTTTGGTCGAGTCGTCGTCGTAGGTTGCAGAGTAAGGAGTCTTGCGCGCCAGGACGAGATCCCACCAACTGCGCCGGTCACGGGAGGGGATCCGTTCGCCGGCCTCGAGGATGAGAATGGAAGCAAGAGGATTGGCTTCGAGGAGGCGCTGGCAGACGAGCGTTGCGGCAACGCCGCTGCCGATGAGGATGAAGTCGAAGTCGCGGCTCATGATTTAGTCCCGGTGCGGACGGGTGGCCAGGCGCGGAATCGGGATCCGCCCATGAAGCCTGTGTAGTTGCGAGCCTTGGGGACGAAAGCGCGGAAACCGCCAGTAGCGACGAAGCAGCGAATGAAGTCGTTCGCTACGTAGAACTTGGCGTGGGTGAGCCGGGTCAGGGCCTGCTCCGGCTTGGTGACAATGGTGTCCTGGTAGATCTTGGCGATGGCGGCAGGTTCGCCCAAGGTTGTGACGAGGGCAGTGTAGACTTGGGCGGCGTTGCCGTACTCACCGCGAAAATCGGGCTGGCCGGCACTGCGTGCTTCGAGCATATCGAGCCAGCGGCTGCGAAGGAGCTCCACTTCGATGTCGAGACTCCAGTGGATGGCGATGGCTTTGAAGAGGCCCCAGAGGGCGTCGATCTCCTGATTACTGAGCGGAGATGCCGGCGGGTCCAGCATCGTGGCAGGCAAGGGTTCATCCCAGAACGCAGGGGTGCTCATGGGGAACGAGGTTTCTACCAGTAGACCTTGAGGCCGAGCTGCATCTGGCGCGGGTCGTTGGCCTGATTGGTGACAATGCCGAAGTTGCCGGCGTTGAGGCTGGTGCTGCCGGTGCCGAAGATGGTGCGGTTGAAAACGTTGAAGCCTTCGCCACGGAGGTCGACGCGGATGGACTCGGTGATGTTGAAGGTTTTAGCGAGGCTGACGTTTTCGGAAAGGCCCCAGAAGGACCGGACTTTGGGGTTAAAGCGGGTGGCGTTGCCGAAATCGACCGGCTGAGTGGGGAATTGATTGGCGGGCTTGAGGAAGCGGTCGACGGCGGGGTCGAACTTGCCGCCTGCGACGGGGGCGCGCCAGTTGTCGTAGGTATCGACAACGGGGCGGGTGCCGGCATTAAAGATATTGAGCGGATTGTTGCGGGCGAGGGCGATGGGATTTCCGCTGTTGTAGATCTGGATGGCGGAGAGACGCCAGCCGCCGATGATCTGGTTGAGGAAACCGCCGGTGGCCCAGCGCTGGCCCTTGCCGAAGGGGAGGTTATAGAGGTTGGCGAACTTGATGACGTGGGTGGAGTCGTTCATACCGATGGACTTTTCCAGGCCGCGGTTGTAGTGATCCATGGCGCCGTTGGGCGAGGTAGCGAAGTAAGTGTCGGAATCGGTGAGGACTTTGGAGACAACGTAGCTCCACTGGAAGGTCATGTCTTTGGAGAAGCGGCGGTCGGCTTTGATGACCAGGGCGTGGTAGGTGGAGTGACCGCTCTTGTCGCCGTTCTGGACTCCGGTGATGATGCCGTTGTACTGCGGGAAGGGGCGCAGGGACTGGTTGACGGTGCGGAGCTGGGCGGTGGCGAAGCTCGGATAGGGGAGGCCGAAACCGGCGTTGCGGGCGGTGGCGGAGTTGATATCGGCGCGGAGGATGTTCTGGGCGTTGGTGACGCCAAACTGCTGGACCACCTGCTGATAGACGGCGGTGGGAACCTGGTTGAGGACGAGTAGGGCGGTCTGGAGGTGGCTGCCGACGGTGGCGTTATAGCCGACTTCGAGCACGGTGTTGTTGGCCATCTGGCGCTGCATGGTGAAGGTCCAGAAGAGGTTTTCGGGAGCGCGGGTGGCTTCCTGGCCCTGCCAGTAATCGACGGTGTTGCCGTTGGAGAAGGCGGGATTGATGGAAGGGGGAAGGATGTAGGCGGGGAGTCCGTCGTCGAAGCGGAAGGTGGGTTGTGTGCCCTGGGTGGTGTTATCGAAGACGTACTGGCCGATGAAGCCGGCGAAGTGGCCGCTGCCCTGGACGGCGGTAACACGGGAGAAGGAACGGCCGAAGGCGGTGCGGAAGGTGGTCTTGTTGTCAGGAGTGTAGGCGAGGCCGATGCGGGGGCCGAAGCCTTTGTGCCAGCCGGGGACGAGGGAGCGGCGATTCTCGCGGCCCTCGCCGAAGCCGGCAAACCAGAGAGCTCCGAGGCGGCCGTTGGCGCCGGGGTTGGGGCGGTCGGGGTTGAAATCGGAGTACTCGTCCTTCTTGTTGGTGGGAGGCAGGGTGTTGTCGTAGCGCAAGCCGTAGTTGAGGGTCAGCTTGCGGGTGATGCGCCAGTCATCCTGGATGTAGAGGCCGAAGTAGCGGTATTTCTGGGTGACGGCGCGGATGGTTTCGGTGCGGCCGAGTTGGGTGTGGCCGAGGAGGAAGGAGGCGAAGGAACTGCCGCCGCTGGCGGGGAAGGCGGTGGCTCCGGGGATGCTGGTGCCGAGGAAGCTGAAATCGGCGCGGCCGGCGATATCCTGCTGGCCGAAGCCGTCGGCATTCTGGTTCTGGTGCTGGAATCCGAATTTGAAGGTGTGGGCGCCGCGGACGTAGCTGAGGTCGTTTTTGAGGCCCCAGCCGGGCTGTTCGGTGCCGTTATAGCTGGCCGAGCCCCAGGAGGTGTAATCGGTGAAGTTGATGGTGGGGAAGTTCTGATTGCAATCGACAACGTTCTTGATGCAGACCTTGCTCTTCCAGTCTTTGTCGACGTTGGCGGAGTAGCTGTTCTTAATGAAGCCGTTCCAGGCGAAGGAGAAGTGGTTCACCATGCTGGAGTTGACGGTGTAGTCATGGGTGACGCGGAAGGCATCGGTGTCCCAGGCCTGGATCTGGCCGTTCCAGAGGGGCTCGGGGAGGCCGGGGGCTCCGGCGGGACCCGGTTTATTGCGGAAGGTGGTCATGTTCCAGAGGAAGCCGACACGATGCTTGCTGCCGATGATCTGGTCGGCTTTCAGGCTGTACTTGTCGGTTGGGGTGACCATGGTGCCTCCGCTGACGAGGTAGTTGAGGCGGACGAAGTTGCTGGTGCCGGGGGCGAAGCCGCGGTTGGGGGCGACCGAAGAGCCGAAGCCGGCGATGGCGGCGGCGGTGGTGGAGAAGCGGCTGACGGGGATCTGGTTACCGGGGAAGGCGTCGCGAATCTGGCCGGTGCCGGTGGGGTTGGCACGAAGGGTGGAGGGGTCGTAGATGGTGAGGGCGCGGTTGTTTTGATCGACCCAGTTGCGGAAGTCGCCGCGGTACATTTCGGGGGTGGGAACGGAGAGGATGGTGTCGTTGGCGCCGACGCGGTTGCGGAAGCCTTCGTAGCTGAAGAAGAAGAAAGTCTTGTTTTTGCCGTCGTAGAGTTTGGGGATGTAGACGGGTCCGGCGACGGTGAAGCCGAAGTCGTTCTGGCGGTAGATGGAGCGGCGGGCGGCAAAGAAGCCGCGGGCGTCGAGGGCGTCGTTGCGGAGGAAGTCGTATGCGGAGCCGTGGAAATTGTTGGTGCCGGATTTGGAGGCGAAGGTCATGACGCCGCCGCCGGCCTGGCCGAACTCAGCTTTGAAGCCGTTGGTATCGACGCTGAACTCGGTGAGGGCTTCGACGGAGGGGGTATTGAGGGCGGCTTCGGCGGTGTCGCCGGAGCGGTTGGTGCCGACGCTGTGGCCATCGAGGGTGGCATCCCAGGCGGCGACCTGGCCACCGCCCAGGGCAAGGCGCTGTCCGGAGCCGCGAGCCTCGGCGGCGACTGCGACGAGGTTGAAGGGGCTGCGCATGGAGCCGGCGACGACCAGGGGCAGTTCGTCCACCATTTTGTTTTCCACCTGGGTGGAGACTTTGGCGCTGTCGGTCTGGATGGTGGAGACGGCGGCGGTCACTTCGACGGCTTCGGAGACTTGACCAAGTTGGAGCTGGGCATCGAGGCGAACGCTGCTGGAGGCGGCGACGTTGACTTCGCGCTGGAGGAAGCGCTTGAAGCCGGTGGCGGCGATCTCGATGCGATACACGCCGGGCACGAGGTTGGTGAGGTTGTATTCGCCGGTGGCGGAGGAGACCGTCTTGGTGGCTGCGTTCGTGTCGCGGTGGACGGCACTTACCTCGGCGGCGCCGATGGCTGCGCCGGTGGGATCGGTGACGGAGCCGGCGATGTTGCCGCGTTCGCTCTGCGCAAAGGCGAGGATCGCGAAGAAAGACAGTAATAGCGTGGTTGTTGCAAGTCGCACATTGACCTCCCAGGAAGCTGATTGCAAGTTCTATCAGAAAAGCGGGTGGATTTGCAACCGGGATGTCTGTTTGGGTGGAGTTAGACGGCGAGTTTGCGGGGCTTCGACTGCATGGCGATGGCCTTGCGGTTGCGTTTGGTTTGATGCATGCGTTCGCTGGCGGAGGCGACGGAATCGGCGAGGGTTTCTCCTTGGACTTCGACGGCGCCCCAGCAGAACAGAACGGCGGCGCTGCCTATGGAGCGGAGTTGGAAGTTCCAGAGGCGTTCGGAGATGGAGGCGAGACGGCGCTGGGCGTCGGCGCCCTGCTCATTGGGGAAGACAAGAAGGAATTCGTCGTCGGCGGAGCGGCAGCCGAAATCGAGGCCGGCGCGAAGGAGGCCGGAGATCATGGATTCAACCGAGATCATCAGTTCGGCCATGGCATCGGGACCGGACTTTTCCAACTGAGCGGCGTATTCGTTGATTCCGATGGAAACGACGACGCCGGAGAAGGCAGTGACGGAGGACATGTGGCGGGCCAGCACGGAGTGGGGGTGCATGCCGGGAGGGAGCACCATGGCCACGGGTGCAGGTTGGGGTGAGGGTTGGGGTGAGGGTTGAGATTGAGGTTGAGGTGATTCAGGAAGGGGAGCGGGGCCGGAGATAGCAGGCAGTTCGGGGAGGGCCTCGGCGGGAGGGGGCGCTGGGGAGGCGGCGGGCCAGCCGGGGAGGGCGTCCGCAACGACGGGCTTAATGGGAGTGCGAATGACAGGGGTGCGAACAGGCCACTTGTGGGAGGCGTTGTTCCACTCTTCCTGGAGGCGCTGGAGGTCGCGCTCCTGCTGACGCACTTTGAGTTCGATATTGCGCTCGCGGAGGGATTCGTTGGAGCCTTTGAGGTAATCGCAAACCAGAGCAACGAACGCCGTAGCCAGGACGACGATGAGGCTTAAGAAGATCTGCAACTCCAGCGTACCGGGATCCATAGGTCTCGCCTATAGATAATATCGGGGTGAGCCTAGATCGAAAATAGGCCTGAGGGACTAAAATCCCTTAGTACGGGACCCATCTTTCCGCTCAGGTATTTACTGTAGAGGGCGGCGGCTCATGCCTGGGATGGGGCTGCGTGTATCCCTGGAGGAAGCCGGGACGGACTGGATGCTGGAGGCGCCGCGGCGGTAGGCGTTGGAGAAATCGATCTCGTCTTCGTTGAAAAAGAGAGGCCGGTCGAGGACCATTTCGATGGTGGAGCCTTTGGGGAGGACGAGGTCGGGACCGCGGGAGAGGAGGACACCGACCATACCGGCGGCGGCTCCGGCGGCGGCTCCGATGCCTGCGCCCATACCGGGGCGACCGGCGGAGGCGCCGGCGATGGTGCCGATCCAGGTTCCGGTGACGGCGGTCTCGCCGATGGTACGGGCGTCGCCGGATTTATTCCCTTCGCCGACAACCTTGCCTTCCTGGTCGTTGAGTTGTTCGCCGTTGATGCCTTCGACGCCGCTGACGCGGGCGCGGAAGTCGCGGGTAACGCCATTGGGGAGGATGAGGGAATCGAAGCGGAGGTAGATTTCGCCGCGCCCCTTGAGGCGGCCGGGGCGCTTAATTTCGGTCACGGTACCCATGACATAGCTGCCTGGGGGGATGACCATGCGTCCGGAGATCACAAGGGGAAAGGCGGTTTCGAGATAGACACGGGCGCCGACTTTGGCGCTTTTGGTGCTGACTTGATTGACCAGACTAAGGGGCAGATGGGTGCCCGGATCGACGCGGAAATCGGCGGTTTTTTCCGGCTTTGCCGCGTCGCGCGCTTCGGGGGCTTTGGTTTCCGAAGGCTGCGCCGCCACGAGGGCCGCAAAGGTAAGCGGTAAAAACACCCGGCGGATGGGCATGGGAAGCAGAATATCCTCTCTAGCTTATTATCGTCTTAATGGACGGCTGCGGTAAGGGGTGGGTTTCGGCGGATCCGGATTGCCGTTACACTGGGGGCATGCAGTTGATTGTCGAAGATTTCGAATCCGTAGCGCCTGTCACGCTCCACCCCGAACATCCGCCGTTGACGGACGATGAATTCGTCGCCTTCTGCGAGCAGTATCCCGACTGCATGGTGGAGGTGAGCGCGGACGGAGAGATAACGATCATGCCGCCGAATTATCCGAAGACGAGCAAGAAGAACAGCAGGATTGTTGCACAGTTGTCGATGTGGAGCGACGAAGACGGCCGCGGCGAGATGCTCGATTCGAGCGGCGGCTTCGTGCTCGCGAATGGCGCCCGGCGGGCTGCCGATGCGTGCTGGATCCGGAAAGAGCGCGTCGCCGCTCTGCCCGCGATACAGCGGGAAAAATTCTACCGCCTGTGCCCGGAGTTTCTTATCGAATTGCGCTCGGCACACGACCGAATGCGGAAACTGCGGGCGAAGATGGAAGAATATATGGCCAACGGCGCACAGTTGGCGTGGCTCATCGACCCGTTTGAGAATACGGTCACGATCTACCGGCCAGGGTTGCCGCCGGAGATATTGGACAAGCCGGCGGCGGTGAGGGGCGAGGGGCCTGTCGAGGGATTCGTGCTCGATCTATCGAAGATCTGGGATTAGCCTACTTCAGAACCTGGTATTTTTCCCAAGCTGTGCCGCTGGGCTGCCAGCTACGGCTGGCGTAGTCCATGGAGGTCAGCGTGAGGAGGATGAAGAGGAACGTGATGGCGGTGACGACGGCCATCTTGGAGAGAATGGGGCTCCACTTGACGTGCATGAAGTAGCGGATGACCAGCGTCGCCTTGAGGATGGCGATGCTGAGCGCGGCCACGATATTGAAGAACCCGAGATCGATGGTCCAGACGAAATACGTCAGCACCGTGCACACCATCAGGATGACGAAGATGGTGATGTACATCCCAGTGGATGCGATATGGTGTTCGCTGTGTTGTTCCATGGTTC
>JAEUQG010000131.1 GCA_016789755.1 Bryobacterales bacterium | reverse complement strand
GCGTGGCGCTTCACACCTTCACCAGCGACGGGACTTTGTTGATCAGTTCGCCTTCGTTCATCTCGCTGCTGACGGCGAGATACATGCGGGTGTCTTTAAAGTATTTGTCGTCGGCGAGGGCGGTGGCGTAGATGTAGGGGGCGACTTGTTTCAGCGGGAGGGAGACGAAGTTGCTGGGAACGACCGTTTCGAGGAGGGTGCGGACTTTTTCATCGAGGTCGGTGAAGGGCGGTTCGAGGTCGTCGTGGTTGTACTTGGGCAGATCGCGCGGATGGAGGGTGGTGGAGAATGTGGTGAGGGCGCCGGCGAGAGAAAGAAGATGCGCGAAGAGATCTTGCGGGTGGCCGCGCTTGGTTTCATAGATGTGCTGGAGCAGCGGGAAGTGGGAATTGATGGTGTAGAGCAGCCAGAAATTGGCAATGTCGGAGGCTCCGAAGTCGGCTAGGGTGAGGTTTTTCTGGCGGCGGAGGCCGGAGAGGATGCTGCTCTTGGCGGAGAGGATCTCGACGAGGCGGCGGGCGATGGACATGAGGTAGTCGCTGGTGGCTATGTCGAGTAGAGGGGGCTGGAACTTTGAATCGAGTTGCAGGGTTCCGGAGGGGTGTTTTTTGACGCGGGCGATGCGGAGGGACGAATAGCCTTTCAGGTTCTCGCCTTCAAAGAGGAAGCGGAAGTTTTTGCGCGCCACCTGCACGGGCTTTTCGGCGGTACCGGTGTTCTCATCGCGCAGCATGAGGACGTCGGAGACAAAGCGGGTGTCGGAATTGCGCGAGGCCATGGCGACGTTCAGGCCTTTTTCGCGGTAGGCGGGGATGGAGAGGTAGACGTCGCAGGTGGTCTGATCTTTTTCGAAGTATTCGGCGATGGGGCGGACGGGCGGGGCGGGGTCGGCGTCGGGGATATCGAACAGCAAGCCGTCGGGGAAGATTCCGGAAGCGCGGGAGATGGAGATGTTGCCTCCGGCGAGAGCCTCCTGATCGAGGCGCATTTCGCGAAAACCCCAGGGATAGGAGCTGAGCGCGTCCATCTGGAATTGGAGTGTATTGTCCAAAAAGCGGTCCTGGCTTTGCAGGTACTGGGCATTGAGGAACGTGCCTTTCATCCAGATGACGGGTTGCAGACGTCGCATTCTCACCACCGTAGCAGATTTCATGCAACTTCCGGCGCGCGGGCAAGATCGGCTACCCTCTTGAGATGGCCTCCACGTTTCCGTTGCGGATGGGAACTCCGGAACAACACCGCGCGGTGAGGGAGTTTCTGCGGACGGCTCGTTTTAGCGAGCCGGAATTGCTGCAAGCGTTCGAGATCGAAGACTTGCACACGCTGTTGACGGCGGCAGGGGACGAGCGGGCAAGGCTGCGCCGGCGGATTGATCAGGGCGGGGCGCAGATGCTTTTGGCGAAGCTCTTTCTGGGCGGATTCGCGGTGCGCTGGCAGGATGCGGCGGGTTTGATTCCGGCATCGATCTTCGAGATGTTGAAGGGATTGGGTCTTCTTGACGACAGCGGGCGGTGTCCGGTGCTGTTCTACCCGGCGGGGGATTTCTGGATCGCCTCCGACAGGCCGGCGTCCACGGATGGATACGGTTATGGCGGGCCGGACTTTGTGATGTCGGCGTTGGAGCACCTGAGCCGGACGTATGTGGGGAGCATCGGAAAAGAACGGTGCGGGCGGTTTCTGGAGGTTGGAGCGGGGGCCGGGTTGGGTGCTTTGTGCGCGACGCATTTCGCGGACGAGGTTTGGGCCACGGATATCACGGAGCGATCGGTGGCGTGCATGGAGTTCAACCGCGCGTTGAACGGGGTGAGCGAGGAGAAGATGCGGATCGGTTGCGGAGACATGTATGCTCCGGCCGTGGGGCTGCAATTTGACCGGATCGCATGCAATCCTCCGTTTGAGCCGCCGTTGCGGCACGAGTTGATCTATTCGGTGGGCGGGTTGGACGGGGAGCAATTGATAGAACGGGCATTGCGCGAAGGGGTAGGTTTGCTGCGGCCGGGGGGACGGATTTATTGCCAGGCTCTGGGCACGGACCGAGAGGGCGAATCGTTTTTCGGGCGTGTCTGCCGGTGGCTGGAGGGAACAGAGACGGGCGTCGCCTATTTCGTGCGGACGAGGCTTTCGACGGATAGCTACACGGCAGGGCAGTTGATGAACAGCGGAGCCGATGCGGACACGGTGGCGCGATGGGACGAGTTCTATGAGAAGTTGCAAGCCAAGGCCGTGTCACTGGGGCACCTGATTGTGGAGCGGGGCGCTTGTTTTCGATTTGAGGAGAATATTGTGGATGCCACGGAGTGGGGCGAAATGGACCGGCGCATCGAATGGGACCAGTCGAGGCGAGGGGCGGAATGGCGGAGCCGGGCGCTGGAGGGGCGATGGGCGACGAGTGAAAATTGCGCCTTCGAGGCGATGTATAGGATGAGGGACGGAAAGTTACGCGCCGAAAGCCATATTCTGTCGTGTGCGGCTCCGATGGAGGGGAAGTTCGAGGCCGCTGAGGTAGTGCGCGAGATATTGAAGGAGGCGGCGGGGGGCGCGACGGGTGGTGCGATTGTGGAGCGGCTAGGGGCGGCGTTTCCGGCGGATGCGGTGCTGGAGGGGATGGCCCTGTGCATCGGGGTTGGGGCATTGCAAGAGAGGTGCGAGGCGTGAAGCCAACACCGTTACGACGCGCGGCGCAAGGGGTGTTCGACACGGCGCGGGCGTTTCTGGCAACGAAGGAACTGAAGCCCGGGGAAGCGATACCGGATGGGACGCCGGGCGCCGCCCGGCAGGCTCTGCGGGAATTGGGGATTATCGACGGGGGAGGAGTGGCGCAATGGGGGATCGCGCTACGGGAGGGCGACTTACTGGCCTATTCCGCGGGGGCGCCGCTTGAGGAAGCCCGAGCCATTCCGATTCCCGAAACAGCGGAGAGCATTCTTGTTTTGAAAGCCGGGGCCGGGCAAACGGCGTTGGCGGCGAGCCGGCGAGCGAGAGAGGTGGTGGCGGTGGAGCCGTCCCCACGCCTGCGGGAACTGCTGGAGTTTCACCTGCGATTGAACGGGGTGCTGAATGTGACCGTGCGGCCGGGAGTGGCGGATGGCGCGCGGTATGAGCTGATTGTGATTCCGAACGTGGAGCAGGAGTCGCTGGAGGCGACGTTGAAAGTGGCGGGGAGCGGGGAGAAGCCACAGATCCGCACGGTGGAAAAGGCCATGCCTCACCTGGCGGAGAATGGGGTTCTGATTGCGGCGGCGCATGTTTGCTGGAGCGCCGAGGGGAAGGCAGAATCTCAAGTGCGGCGGTGGTTCAGCGCGGCTTCGCACTGTGCCGTGGCGTTGTATGAGACGCGGAAATTTTCGACGGTGGAACTCGCCGTGGCGCAGTTGCGTGGACAGCAAGCGGCGATGACATTGGAGGACTGCTGGGGAAGGTTGGCGGATGCGGATGCGGAATCGGCTTCGAGAGGAGTGCTGATGGTCAGGCGCGCGGCGGCGCCCAGTTTCCAGCGGTTCAGGATGGCGGATCCGGCCGATGTGGAGGCGATGGAGCGGAGCTTCGCCTGGACCGGCGGAGTGGATCTGCTTTCCCTGCGTCCGCGGCTGGGTGCGCACTGGCGAATCCGTTCGCCGTGGCGCATGCGGGAAGGGCAATTTCAGGCAGGAATCGAGTCCATCGTCACGGAACGGCCGTTTGTGGCGGACTTCCCATTTCCGCTGTGGGTGAAGGCGCTGTTGCTGTTGGTGGATGGGGAGTGCACGGTGAGAGAGATGGTGGCCACGCTGGAGCCGGCCGGAGTGAGCAGGGAAAAGGTGTTGCACGGGTTAAGGCTATTGGGGAGTTATGAGGTGATTCTTGCCGGCTGAGATTCCGTTGCGTTTCGTTGCCAAGGATGAGTTTGCGACGCTGAGGAGTTTTCTAGAGGCATCGGGCTACAGCGAGGCTTTCCTGCTGGAGCACTTTGGAGCGGTATCGCTGCACGATCTGCTGGGTGCGAGCGGGGCGCGGCGGCAAGCGTTCGACGATCGATACCGGGGCGAGGGGTTGCCGCTGTTTTTAGCGCGGTTGTTCTTCGGGGGTAAACAGGCGACGGGTGCTGAGCTGGACCGCTATGTTCCGGCCGGTGTCCAGACAACGCTACGCGGGACAGGATTGCTGGACGATGCGATGCGGTGCCCGGTGCTGCTGCATCCGGCCTTCGGATTCTGCATTGCCTCAGACCGTACGGACTATGCGGGTGCAGATTTCGTGATGTCCGGAGCGGAGGGGCTGTGCCGGCAGTTCGTGCGCTACATCGGGAAAGAGCCCTGCGGGAGGTTTCTCGATATGGGGACGGGCGCGGGGATTGCGGCGCTGGTGGCTTCTTCGTTCGCGCGCGAGGTGTGGGCGGTGGATATAGTGGAACGCGCGGTGCGCTATGCCGAATGGAATTGCGGATTGAATCTTGCGGAGAATATTCACGTGCGGCAGGGGGATTTATTTGAGCCGGTGCGGGGCATGCGCTTCGACCGGATTGTGTGCAACCCGCCGTTTGAGCCCTCGCTGACCGGAGATGTGGTGTTTTCGTGCGGAGGCGAGGACGGCGAGGCAATTCTGGCGAGGCTGATTGCGGAGACTCCGCAGTACCTGGCTCCGGCGGGGCGGCTGTATTGCCAGGTGGAGGGGACGGACAGAGAGGCGGAGACATTGGACCGCAGAGTGGTGCGATGGCTGGGCGAGGCGGGGGCGGAACACGACTCGGCGTTGTTTGTGCGCGACCGTTATGAGCCGATGCAATTTGCGATCCGGCAAACCGTGTTGAGCAATCATGACTCCGCGGCGGTGGAGCAATGGGCGGAGTTGTACGGGCGGCTGGGGGCGCGGGCGGTGCTGATCGGACACCTGATCGTGGAGCGCCACGAGGGGACTCGGAGAAGCTTTCATTTGCGGGGGCAGTACGATCCCGAGGCATCCATTCGCGATCTGGAGGGCTGCTTCGATCGCCAGGTTGCAGTAGCGGGCGGGGAGTTTCGCGAGTTCCGGCCGGTTTTGCAAGGGGGATGGGAGCTGCATGTCCGCCACAAGCCCGTGCAGGGGGACATGCATCCGGAGCGCTACACGTTCGTGACGAGAGCTCCGTTGCCGGAGGAGTGGGACGTCTCGCCGTGGATGGCGCGGATGGTGACGCGGTGCGACGGAGCGATCACGATGGAGCAGCACGCGCGATGGGCGGAGACGAACGCCGGAGTGGGGGCGGAGGAGTTCGCCGGGGGCATGCGGTTGCTGACGTGGGCGGGCGTGCTGGCGCCTTCGCGCGGGGAGGAGCAGTGGTGAAGTACGAACGAGTGAGGCAGTATCTTGCGGCATCGGGCTACACATCGGAGTTTCTTCTGCAGCATTTCGATTTGCCCAGCCTGCATCTTTTGTTTTATCCGGTGGGGCGCCAAGGAGAGAAGTTCGCGCAACAGTACCGGCGATCGGGGACGGCTCTGTTTCTGGCGCGGGTGTTTATCGGCGGATATGGGGAATCGCGCGAGGCTTTCCGCGAGCACATGCCGGATGCGGTGTTCGATGCGATGGCCGAAGGG
This sequence comes from Bryobacterales bacterium, assembly GCA_016789755.1. Classification (GTDB taxonomy): domain Bacteria; phylum Acidobacteriota; class Terriglobia; order Bryobacterales; family Bryobacteraceae; genus CADEFT01. The sequence goes on along the minus strand of JAEUQG010000131.1, from coordinate 13,531 downwards.
GGAATACTGGAGCAGGTAGCGGGCGGTGAATGGCAGTCGCCTGGGTTGGTGTTTCCGTTCCGAGGATTCTTCATTGCGGCGGACCGGGCTTTCCGCGGGCAGCAGCAATTGCCGCTGGGGCGCGACTATGTGGCGGGAGGCGCCGATCCGACTTCGGTGGAGTTCTACGACAACATGGCATCGACGCCATGCCGGACACTTCTGGAAATGGGTACGGGGTCGGGAATCGGGGCGCTGCTGGCGAGCCGGTTCGCGGAGAGAGTGTGGGCGCTCGACATCAATCCGCGGGCGGTGGAATATGCGCGCCGCAACTGCGAGTTGAACGGTGTGGAGAATGTGACGGCGATGGAGAGCGATCTCTATTCGGCGACGGACGGGCAGACGTTCGAGCGGATAGTAGCGAATCTGCCATTTGTTCCTTCGGACGAGAACACGGCGGTATTTGCGGCCGGTGGGGACGATGGTGAACGGATTCTGGCCGGCTTTTTGGAAGGCTGCGCGGAGCGGTTGACGCCTGGGGGCAGGCTGTATGCGCTGGTGATGGGCTCCGACCGCGAGGAGGATGGATTCGAGTCGCGCATCCGGCGGTATCTGGGCAGCGGCGGCGAGGATTGCGACGTGGCGCTGTTTGCACGAAAGACGATGACGCCGGCGGAATTCGCGTTCGACCGCGTGGCGCTGCGGAACAGCGAATCGGCGGCGCTCTTCCGATGGGTGCGATTCATGGAGCAACATCGCATTGAGCAGATGGTTCTAGGAACGCTGCTGGTGCAGCGGAGGGAGGCGGAGCGTCCGGCCGTGACGCTGCGGCATACGTTGTCGCCGGGGGCGACGGTGGAGGACATGGACCGGCGGCTGAGTTGGGAGACGCGGTGCGCCAGGCCGGATTTTGCGGCGTCGATCCTTTCCGCGCGGCCTACTGCGTCGGAGGGATGGCGGGTGCTGACGAAACACGCGATGGAGGACGGGAAGATGGCGACCATCTCGCACTCTATTCTCGTGACTCACCCGTTTGAGGAGACGGTGGAATGCGCCCCGTGGGTGGTTTCGCTGGCGGCGAGAGTGGACGGGGAACGCACTGTTTCGCAATTGCTGGGGGCCATCCAGAAGCAGACGGGGGCGCCGGGGGATGTGCTGTTGCGAGTGTTCGCGCAGTTGGCGGCGCTGGGGGTTGCCGGGGTTCGCTGAGGAGCGGGCCGGTTAGGAGGGTTCGAAGAGGTATATACTCTGCGCAGGCAATCTTATGCGCAGGCTATCCAACCTACTCATCTTCTTCCTGCTGACCTTGAAGGCAGCATTTCCACAAGCGACGGCGAGCATCGTGGGCACGGTGCGCGATTCATCCGGCGGAGCGGTGCCCGGGGCACGCGTTGCGGCGGTGAACGTCGAAACCGGGCTGCGGGTACAACGCGAATCGGCTGAAGATGGCGGCTACAAGATTTTGCTGCTGCCGTTTGGGGATTACCGGCTGGAAGTGGAGCGGGACGGTTTCCAACGATACACGCGTTCGGGCGTGCGGCTTGCGGTGGGCGACATCGCGACGCTGGATGTGACGTTGTCGGTGGGCTCGCTGTCGGAGTCGGTGACGGTGACGGACGCGGCGCCGTTGCTCGAGACGCAGACGGGAACGGTTCGAGGGGTTGTCGATCAGCAGCGTATCGTGAATCTGCCGCTGAACGGGCGGCGGGTGACGCAACTGATGACGATTCAGGCGGGGGTAATTCAGCGCTCGTCGGGGACGAGCGAAGGCGATGCTTTTGTGGTGAACGGGAGCAGGCAAAGCGGAGTGTACTTCCTGTTGGACGGCGGGATGAACACGGACTCCTACCGGAACTTCAGCGGAGTATTTCCCAATCCGGATGCGGTGCAAGAGTTCAGCGTGCAGAAGAGCAACTTCAGCGCGGAGTATGCGAACGCAACGGGGGCGGTGATGAGCGTGGTGACGAAGTCGGGGACGAATGAGTTTCACGGGTCGGCGTTCGAGTTTCTGCGCAACTACAATCTGAACGCGCGGAACTTTTTCGCAGCGCGGCGCGATTCGCTGAAGCGGCATCAGTTCGGAGGGACGTTCGGCGGTCCGATCCGGAAGGACAAACTGTTCTTTTTCGCGGCCTATCAGGGCACGCGTGTGCGGAGTGAGCCGCAGTTGACACGGCAATTTCTGCCGACGGCGGCGATGCGGCGGGGCGACTTCACGGCGGGGGGGCGGGATATCACCGATCCGCTGAGCAGGGCGCCGTTCCCCGGACGGGTGATTCCTTCGGCCCGTCTGAGCACGGTGACGCAATCGCTGCTGAAGTTCATTCCGGATCCGGGAACGGCAACAGGCGAACGGTTCGTCGGCGTGCCGCTGAAGAACCGTGAAGAAGAGTTCACGGTGAAGACGGACTACAACATGCAGGCCCACCGGCTTACGGGGCGTTATTTTTACCAGCGCTTCGAGCGGCCTTTCACGGGCAATCTTCAGGATCTGGCGTCGATGTTCGCATCGGAAGTGGGGCGCTCGACGCAGCCTTACAATCAACTCACGGTGAGCGATGTGTGGACCGTCTCGCCGGAATGGCTGAACAACTTGACGGTGGCCTACCGTTGGCGGCGGACGTTGAACGACTGGAGTTCGATACAACTTCCGATTACGTTCCGCGATGCAGGGGTGAAGGGGGTCGCGGTGAAGGATCCGGCATCGGTGTATGTGAATGTTACGGGTGGATTCCTGGCGCGGCCGGGTTGGAACTACGACAAATACGACTACGACATTCATGTGGCCAACACGTCGACGCGGATCAAGGGGTCGCATGAGATCAAGTTCGGCGGCGAGATTCTGCGGTCGACGAACGACATCAAGAACGACTTCCGGACGATGGGGTTATTCTCTTTCAACGGAAACATTACGGGGACGGCGATGGCGGATCTGATGCTGGGCGATGTGTACAGTTTCGACCAGGGGGGTGGCGAGTACAAGTCGCTGTTCGGCACGCGGTGGGGCTTATTCGCACAGGACAGTTGGCGTGTGAAGCCGAGCCTTACGCTGACGTTGGGAATGCGCTGGGATCCGATGTTCCCGTTCCACGACGATTTGGGGCGGACGCAGTGCTTTGCGCCGGGGCAGATGTCTACGCGGTTTCCGAAGGCTCCGGCGGGTTATTTGAACGATGGCGATCCGGGGTGTCCGAAGGGCGGGTTCAACCGTTACCTGGGGCAGGTGGCGCCACGGTTCGGGTTTGCCTGGAGGCTGGGGACGAAGAACGTCATTCGCGGCGGGTATGGGCTGTTTTGGAACCCGCAGTTCACGGTGCTGTACAACGGATTCGTGAACGCGGCTCCGTTCAGCCCGCAGGTAACGCGATTCGGAGTACGGTTCGAGGATCCGTATGCGGGGGCGGGCAATCCGTTCCCGGCGAGTTTCGCGCCGTTTCTGCCCAAACCGGACGCTGATTTCATCACTCCGCTTGGCACGTTCGGGACCTTTGCTCCGACGTTCCAGCCGAGCTATCAGCAGACGTACAACCTGACGATTGAGCGGGAAGTGATGCGCAACCTGGTGGCGCGGGCGAGCTACATCGGGAACCTGGGGCGGCATCTGAGCTACACCGACGATCTGAACTACGCGCGGTATGCGGTTGGGGCGACGACTGGAAATATTCAGCAACGGCGGCCGTACGGCAATTTCGGCAGCGTGCTGATGACATACGGCGACAGCACGTCGAGCTATCACGGTCTTCAGCTTTCTGTGGAGCGGAGGGTAAGCAACAGCTTCTCGTTTGAAGTGAACTACACAGTATCGAAGTCGATCGATGAGGTTTCGGCAGACACGACGCCGCAGAATCCGTCGCAGACCATTCCGCTCAATCTGCGGGCGAACCGCGGGGTGTCGGACTTCGATCAGCCGCAGCGTCTCATCGTGTCGCACGTGTGGGCGTTGCCGAAACTGTCGCAGCAAAGCATGTGGCTGCGGTCGGTAGCAGGCGGATGGGAGTTCAGCGGCATCACCACCATACGGAGCGGCTTCCCGTTCTCTGTGTCCTCGGGCGCCGACAGGGCGTTCGCGGGGTTGGGATCGAACCGTGCGGACGTAGTGGGGAATCCGTATCTGCCCACCAACCGGTCAAGGGCGGAACTGATTGCGCAGTACTTCAATCCGGCCGCTTTCACGGCGAATGCGATCGGAACATTCGGAACGGCGCCGCGCAATCTGTTGCGTGGACCGGGCGGGACGAACTTCGACATGGCATTCCTGAAGATCTTCAGCCCGGCGGAGAAGATACGCATTCAGGTGCGAGGGGAGTTGTTCAATGCTTTTAACACTCCCATTTTCGGCACACCTTTTGCGACGCAGAATACGCCTGCCCGGTTTGGGCGCATCGAAAGCGCGGGGGATCCGAGGATTGTGCAACTGGGGTTGAAAGTGGCATTCTAGCCGGATACCGATATGAAGCAGGCGAATCGCAGAAGGTTTCTGGCCCTGGGGCCGGCGGTGGGCGGCGCGCTGATTGGATGCAGCGGGGAAAAGAAGCAGGCGGCGGAGGAGGACGGCCCCAACCGGTTGGGCAAACCCATTAGCGAATACGGTGAACGGTCGGAGTTCGAGAAAGCGCGGAGGCTGAGGCCGGAGACGAAGACTCCGGAGCAGGCGTCGAGCAGGACACCGCTGGCCGAAGTCCATGGGATGATCACGCCTTCGTCGCTGCACTTTGAACGGCATCATGCGGGTGTGCCGAACATCGACCCGGCCAAGCACACGCTGATGATCCACGGCCTGGTGGAACGGCCGCTGCTGTTCAGCGTTGCCGAGTTGAAGCGGTTGCCATCGGTGTCGAAGATCTACTTCATCGAGTGTGCGGGCAATTCGGGGTCGGAGTGGGGAGCAAAGCCGGCGCCGGACGCCCAATCGAGCCACGGGCTGGTGAGTTGCAGCGAATGGACGGGTGTTCCGCTCTCGTTGCTGTTAGAGGAAGCAGGCGTCCGGAAAGAAGCGCAGTGGGTGATTGCGGAAGGGGCCGATGCCTGTAAGATGAACCGGTCTGTACCGATTGCGAAAGCAAAGGAAGACGTTTTAGTGGCCTATGCGCAGAACGGTGAAGCGATCCGTCCGGAGCAGGGGTATCCATTGCGGCTGGTGATTCCGGGGTGGGAAGGCAACATCAACGTCAAATGGCTACGGCGGCTGGAGCTGGCCGAGCAGCCGGCGATGAGCCGCCAGGAGACATCGAAGTACACGGACCTGGAGGCGAGCGGGAAGGCTCGGCAATTCACCTTTGTGATGGATGCGAAGTCGCTGATTACGTTTCCTTCGGGAGGGCAGAAACTGGAAGGGCCGGGGTTCTATGAAGTGCGGGGCATTGCCTGGTCGGGACGTGGGAAGATCACGAAGGTGGAGGTGTCCTTCGATGCCGGCAAGAACTGGCAGTCGGCATCGTTGCAGGATCCGGTGCTGCCGATGGCGATTACGCGGTTCCGTGCCGGGTGGCGCTGGGATGGAACGGAGAGCACGCTGCTTTCCCGATCGACGGATGAAACCGGATACGTGCAACCGGCGCGTGCGGAGTTGATTGCGGTGCGCGGCATGAATTCCAATTATCACTACAACGGAGTGCATGGCTGGAAGGTGGAGACCACTGGGGCGGTGTCACAGGCGGTGCAGCCGGCATGAGGGGGGCAAGCGCGATGAAGCATTTGGTGGTGGTTCTGTTTGTTAGCGCGGCATGGGCGCAATCGCCGAAGTACGGGTTAGGACGCGCGCCCACGGCGGAGGAGGTCAGGGCCTGGAACATCACGGTATTCCCGGACGGGCGGGGATTGCCGGAAGGGTCGGGAACCGCTGTGGAAGGCAAGGATGTTTACGAACGGCGATGCCAGCGCTGCCATGGCACGGAGGGAAAGGGGGGCGACGAGGCGCCGGTCGCGGGAGGGAAGGGTACGATTGCCACTCCCAAGCCGTTGCGGACGGTAGGCAGCTACTGGCCTTATTCCACCACTTTGTTCGATTACATCCGGAGGGCGATGCCGTTCAAGGATCCGGGGATGCTGACGGCGAACCAGACCTATGCCGTGGCCGCTTACATTCTGCAATTGAATGGAATCGTTGGGGCGAACGAAGCGATGAACGCCAAATCGCTGCCTCAAGTAAAGATGCCGAACCGTGAGGGATTCATCGCGGACCCGCGGCCGGACACCGGGCGGCGGACGGAAGGGAAGCAAGGGCGGTAGCCATTGCACAAGGCGCAGCGGTGACGATAGGCTGATAACTACGTGCGTCTACAGTTCGGCGATTTTCTATTGGATCTGTCGGAGCGGCGTCTGTTTCGGGGTGGCCGGGAGGTAATGCTGGCCCCGAAGGCATTCGACGTCCTGTCATTTCTTGTAACCCGGTCGAACCAACTGGTACTGCGCGACCAGTTGATGAAAGAGTTGTGGCCGGACACGTTTGTGGACGATCACGCCCTGTCGTTCCAGATTGCGGAAGTGCGCAAGGCGCTGGGGGACGATCCGAAGGCGCCGGTGTACATCGAGACACGGCCCCGCCGGGGATACCGGTTCATGCCGCAGGTGCAGAATTCAAGCGCGGCGGCTGGGCGGCAGATTCCGGTTGCCGTTCCCGAAGCGCAGCCGATCACGGGGATTCCGCCAAAGCCATTGCAGGATGGGATACCGGAGACGCACTACGCGCGGTCAGGGGATGTGAATATCGCCTACCAGGTGGTGGGCGACGGTCCGATGGACCTGGTTTTCGTGATGGGATGGGTGTCGCACCTGGAGTATTTCTGGCGTGAGCCGCGGTTTGCGCGTTTTCTGGGGAGGTTGGCGTCGTTCTCGCGGCTGATCCTGTTCGACAAGCGTGGGACGGGGTTGTCCGACCGGGTGCCGCTGAACCAGCTTCCGACGTTGGAACAGCGGATGGATGACGTGCGGGCGGTGATGGATGCGGCGGGGTCGAAACGGGCGGCGATTGTCGGGGTGTCGGAGGGAGGGCCGTTGTCGGTGCTCTTTTCGGCGACGCATCCGGAGAAGGTATCGGGGCTGGTAATGATTGGATCGTACGCGCGGCGGTTGCGGGATGAGGACTATCCATGGGGTCCGACGGGGGCTGAACGCGATGCGTATTGCCGGCAGATCAACGCCCAATGGGGCGGGCCGGTGGGGATTGAGGAACGCGCTCCATCGCTGGCGCAGGACGCCGATTTCCGGAACTGGTGGGCGACGTACCTGCGGATGGGGGCCAGCCCTGGGGCGGCCGAGGCGCTGACACGGATGAATGCGGAGATCGACATACGCCCGATTTTGCCGTCGATTCAAGTGCCGACGCTGGTGATACACCGTAGCGAGGACAAGTGCCTTCTCGTGGAGGAAGGCCGCTTCATGGCAGGCCTGATCCGTGACGCGCGATTCCTGGAATTGCCGGGGGCGGACCACCTCCCGTTTGTGGGGGACCAGGATGCGATTCTCGACGCCACGGAGCGGTTTCTTTCCGGCCTGAGCCATCTGGCGCAACCGGAGCGGGCGCTGGCCACAACCTTGTTTCTGGACATTCCGGAATCACTGCGTTCGTCGCATCCGCAAGCCGGCCCGGATGCCGCTGGGTATACTGGCCGCATCCGCCGCGAAATCGAGTGGTTTCGGGGGAAAGAGGCTGATATGGAGTGCGGATCGCCAGTGGCCACGTTTGACGGGCCTGCAAGAGCGGTCCGGAGCGCGGTGGCGATGGTCGCGCATGGGTTAAGGCTAGGGAAGCGAACGCGTGCAGCGTTGCACACGGGAGAGTGCGAGTTCCTGCCGAATGTGCCTCCGACGGGGCTCACGGTGGATTTGACGGGGCGGATGCTTGAGGCGACGGCGCCGGGGAAAGTGGTGGTTTCGCGGGTGGTGAAGGATTTGGTGGCCGGCTCAGGAATCCAGTTCGCCAAACACAACACGTTGACCTACGATGGGGAAGATTGGCCGCTGTTTGAAGTTGTGTCCTGCTAGTTTCCTTACCGCACTCTTACGCCGGGCGCACAAGTATTTGGAGGCGCCTGGCTTATCCTGGGATCACTCGATCCAAGGAGAACACACCGATGATGCTGATGGAATGGATGAAGGGTCTGATTGCGCCGGAGGGGGCAAGCGGCGGGGTGGCGCGGCAGGCGTACGTCTCCGGGGCGCTGCTGCGAACGATGCTGGAAGGCCAGTTCCGGGACATGCGAATCGAGTTGCGGCATAGCCCGGAACACAGTTCCATCGGGTTTCCCTCGGCAATCGGCTTACCTCCGTTGCGGTTCCGCGCCAGCGGCGGGACGGCGATGCTGCACTCCCGGCAAGTTTTCGTTTCGTTTTGCGAGCCGGAAGCAGGGATTCCGAACGGAGCGATCGAGTTTGAATTCTGGATGGCGCCGGATCCGGGGGCGGCGGGTGCAGTTGCGACGATTACGGTACGGCTGGCACTGTCGGTGAGGGCCGGCAGTGTGGGGGTGGGCAGCGTTGCCGTCCGCGGCCATACTGGGGACGACACACTGGACAAGCTGATCGGGACAGTAGTGGAGGCCTTTTACTATTGGGTGTATACGAGAGAAGCCGTGGAGGGGGCAATCGCGGCGGCGGCGCGGCAGTCCATGGGGTGCCAGCCCGCGATCGTCGATGCCCGAATCAGTCAAGGCCGGCTGGCGCTGCAGATCCACGGGGGGTGATTTTTTCTTTTCTCCTCGTGATGCTTTTGCCAAGAGGAATACGCTTATCCTGGTGTAGACAGAAACGAGGAGCACAGAAGAGAACGACACAGAGAGCAGAACGGACCCACGAAGAGGGCAGCGGGCATCGGCAAAATCACCTAGAAGAAAAGAACAAAACAATGAGCCGATGGATGGGCATCGGAGACACGCTGCGGACCGGTTGAACTTTACTTGACGCTGTGATACCTATGTACAGCGGGCCGAACCGATAACGGCGGTTGAAACTAAGTTCAACGGTTCCTGGAGGAGAAAGTGGTGGTCCGGTAACGGCCTGGCAAAGAACCGGAAAATCTAAGAGGGAATGCAATGGCAAGAGAAAGCGCACAGCACAAACTGGATCGGGTCCGTCCCCCCAGAGTACACATCACCTACGACGTGGAAGTCGGCGATGCCATCGAATTAAAGGAGCTGCCGTTCGTTCTCGGCGTTCTGGGCGATTTCACAGGTATGCCGGAGCAGCCGCTGCCGCGGTTGCGGGACCGCAAGTTCGTGGAGATCAACCCGGACAACTTCGACAAGGTTCTGGAAGCGATGAATCCGCACCTGGCGTTCTCCGTGGAGAACAAGCTCAGCGAGGATCCGGACGCCGGCCAGTTGAAGGTAAATCTGAATTTCAAGTCGATGGACGACTTTGAGCCGGAGAACGTTGCGCGGCAGATCAAGCCGTTGAAGGAACTGCTGGATCTTCGGACGAAGCTGTCGGACCTTCGCGGCGCGATGATGGGCAACGACAAGTTGGATGAATTGCTGCTTGGATTGGCGGGTGACGCCGATAAGCTGGCGAAGGTAAAGGCAGAACTGAATGCCGAGGGAGGTTCCAATGAGTGACGCACAACGCGCTGGGGCGCAAGCTCAGGAGCAGGTCCTCGAAGGTAGCCTGCTAGACAAGATTGTAGATGAAGGGCGTTTAGGCAAAGATCCGGCCCAGAAGGAACGCGGCCGCGAACTGGTGAAGATGTTCGCCGAGCAGGTTCTGGAAGGATCGATGGCGGTGTCGAAGGACACCGAGGCGATGATCAACGCGCGGATTGCGCAAATTGACCACCTGCTGTCGCTGCAACTGAACGAAGTGCTGCACCACGCTGTGTTCCAGAAGCTGGAATCCACCTGGCGCGGGGTGAAGTACCTGATCGACCAGAGCGAAACGAACTCGATGTTGAAGATCAAACTCTTCAACGCGAACAAGCGGGAACTGCTGCGCGACCTGCAGCGTGCTCCGGAATTCGATCAGAGCACGCTGTTCAAGAAGGTATACGAAGAAGAGTTCGGAATTTTCGGTGGCGCTCCGTTTGCGGGAATGGTTGGCGACTACGAGTTCAGCCGGCACCCGGAAGACGTGGAACTGCTGGAGCGGATTTCGACGGTGGCGGCATCGGCACACGCGCCGTTCCTGTCGGCGGCATCGCCGGAAATGTTCAACCTGGACAGTTTCACGAGCCTGGATGCGCCCCGCGATTTGGGCAAGGTGTTCGACACGACGGAGTACGCGAAGTGGAAGAGCTTCCGCGCAGGCGAAGACAGCCGTTACGTGGGACTGTGCGTGCCGCGCATTCTGATGCGCCTGCCCTACGGCCGGGACCACAAGCAGATCGAAGGGTTTGCGTATGAAGAGGGAGTGGACGGCACCGATCACAGCAAGTATCTGTGGGGCAACGCCGCCTACGCCCTTGGGGCAAGGCTGACGAACGCATTCAGCCGGCACGGCTGGTGTGCGGCGATCCGCGGCGTGGAAGGCGGCGGCCTGGTGGAAGGCTTGCCGGTACACAACTTCTACACCGACGAAGGCGACGTGGCGATGAAGTGCCCGACGGAAGTGCCGATTACGGACCGCCGCGAGAAGGAATTGGCGGACCAGGGCTTCATTCCGCTGGTGCACTGCAAGAACACCGATTATGCGGCGTTCTTCAGCGTGCAGAGCTGCCAGAAGCCGAAGTTGTACGACAAGGCGGCAGCTAACGCCAACGCCCGGTTGTCGACGCAGTTGCCCTACATTTTCGCGGTTTCGCGGTTCGCCCACTATCTGAAGGCGATGATGCGGGACAAGATCGGCAGCTTCATGTCGCGCGCCGATTGCGAGAAGTGGCTGAACCAGTGGATTTTGAACTACGTGATCGCCGACGATACGGCATCGCCGACCTACAAGGCGGAGCGGCCGTTGCGCGAGGCCCGCGTGGATGTGATGGAAGTGCCGGGCAAGCCCGGGGTCTATAAGGCAGTAGCCTTCCTGCGGCCGCACTTCCAATTGGACGAGCTTTCGGTTTCCCTGCGGTTGGTGGCGGAACTCCCGGCGCCGACTCGCAAGTAAAGTTACAACAGAACAACAGGAAAGGAAGGGTCTCCGCACCAGACCCTTCCGCCTGATAAAAGAAAAAACAAAGGAGAAAGACAATGGCTGGAGTAGATTATTTTCTGAAGATTGACGGCGTCCCCGGGGAGAGCCACGACTCGAAGCACAAGGAAGAGATCGACCTTGAGAGCTTCAGTTGGGGAGCGACCCAGACCGGCTCGCATGCGGCGGGCGGCGGCGGCGGCGCCGGCAAAGTGGTGATGCAGGACTTCCACTTCGTGATGAAGGTGAACAAGTCGTCGGCGAAGCTGTTTCTGGCATGCTGCACCGGCGAGCACATCAAGAAGGCCACGCTGGTTTGCCGCAAGGCCGGTAAGGAGCAGCAGGAGTACCTGAAGATCACCATGTCGGACCTGTTGGTGTCGAGCTACCAAGCCGGCGGTTCGGCGCACGGCGATGTGCTGCCGACGGATCAGATCTCACTCAACTTCGCGAAGATTGAGTGGGAATACAAGCCGCAGAAGGAAGACGGCACGCTGGGTTCGGTGGTGAAGGCCGGCTACGACCTGAAACAGAACAAGGCGGTCTAACGCTTCCATGAATGCCAGGGAACTGTACAAGGCTGGCAAACTGAACGAAGCGGTGCAGGCGCTGAGTGCCGAGTTGCGGGATAACCCAACCGACGCTCAGCGTCGCACTTTTTTGTTTGAGTTGCTTTGTTTCACCGGCGATTTCGACCGTGCGCGCAAGCACCTGGAAGTACTCGCCAAAGAGAATCAGAAATCGGGCATGGGGGCGCTGCTGTACGAGGCGTGCATGCATTCGGAGCGCACTCGGCGGGATGTATTCGAGAAGAAGGAATTTCCCCAGGTGGCGGCGATCCCATCGAAGCAGGGTTCGTTGAACGGGGCGGCCTTCGAGAGCATCGAGGACGCCGACCCACGTATTGGAGCACGCCTGGAAGTATTCTCGGCGGGCGCATATTTGTGGATTCCACTGGCCCATATCGAATCGATCGAACTCGAAGCGCCGAAGCGTTTGCGGGATACGCTGTGGGCGCCGGCGCTGATCAAGACGGGTCCCGATTTCAATCAAGCGGAACTAGGCGAGTGCCTGATTCCGGTGCTGTATCCCTTCTCCTATAAGCACAGCGACGACAACGTGCGGCTGGGCCGGATGACGGTTTGGGAGGATCAGGAAGGGGAAGCGGTACCGTTCGGCCAGAAGACCTTCCTAGTGGATGAAGAAGAGATCCCGCTGCTGGAGATCCGTAAAATCGAGTTCGCAGGGGAGGAAGCCGCGGCAGGCTAGCCAGCCGATCGTGCTATCCTGACCGCTCGGAATCACCATGGCCTCGCTCGAAGATCTCCTCAGTCCGATTTCTGGCCCCAATCCGAGTGGCGAAGACATCCGGTATAACCCGGCCTTCGACAAACTGAAGGATGCGCGCCGCCCGAACGATGACTGGCTTTCGGAGTCCACGGGGGTGGACTACAAGGCCGTCGTCAAACAGGCGGAAGATATCCTTTTGAAGAAATCGAAGGATATCCAAGTAGCCGCGTGGCTGACGGAAGCCTACATTCACCGGGAACAATTCGAAGGTTTTCACAAGGGCATCCAACTGGTGAAGGGGCTGATTGAAAACCAGTGGGACACATTGTACCCGGAGTTGGAAGACGGGGATCCGGGGATGAGGTTGGCGCCGCTCGACTGGCTTGGCGGCAATTATCTGGCCATTCCGCTAAAGCAGATCCCGATCACCCGCGGGCCGCATAGTTACCTGCAGTATCACGAGGCGCAACAACTGGGCAAGATCCCCGGGGAGGATGAGTACGGGGAAGAGGTTGAAGAGCGCAAGGCGACGTTGCAGCAAGCGGTGGAGGAAGGCAAGGTCACCCTCGATATGTTCGAGGTTGGCTTTGCGAAGACACCGAAGCAACACTTCGTGGATTTGAGCGCGCTTCTCGATTCGATCATCGAGACTATCGAAGGCCTGTCGGCGGTGTGCGAAGAGAAGTTCACGGACGAGCCGCCATCGTTTTCGCAGTTACAGCGGGCGGTGGAGGAGATCCGGCTCTCGGTCAACCGGCTGCTGGAGGAGAAACGCGAGCACGAGCCGGACGACGATCAACCCGCGGCCGAGGAGTCCGAGTCGTCCACGGAGACATCCGACGATGGTTGGGGATCATCCGAGGAACCGGTGGAGCGGGCACCGGCAGCAAGGAAGCCAGCGGCACGGAAGCGGGCGGTCACAGGGATTGAGCCGCAGGATTTCGATGACGCCGCGGACAGGCTGGGCGCGGTGGCCTCCTGGATTCGTTCTCAGGATCTTGCCAACCCATCCTCGTACCTTCTGCTGCGCGGATACCGGTGGGGGGAATTGCGCGCATCGGGCTCATCGCCGGACTACTCACTGCTGGAGCCTCCGCCGACGGAAATCAGGCAGCAGATCAAGCGGCTGGCGATGGACGGATCGTGGGAGGATGTGCTGCGGCAAGGCGAGGACGCGATGGCCACGAAGGCGGGCCGGGCGTGGCTCGAT
>JAEUQG010000113.1 GCA_016789755.1 Bryobacterales bacterium | reverse complement strand
ACGAAGCGCATTACGGGGATCGTCAGCCGCGGCGGGTCGATTCTGGCGGAGTGGATGGTGAAGAACCACCGGCAGAATTTCCTGTATGAGCGGTTCGAGGATATCTGCAAGATCTTCCAGAAGCACGATGTGAGCTTCTCGCTCGGCGACGGACTGCGGCCGGGCTCGTTGGCCGATGCAAGCGACGAAGCGCAGTTTGCCGAGTTGAAGACGCTGGGCGAGTTGACGCGGATTGCCTGGAACCACGATGTGCAGGTGATGATCGAAGGTCCGGGGCACGTGCCGATGGATCAGATTCAGCTTCAGGTGGAGAAGGAAAAGGAGCTCTGTTACGAAGCTCCGTTCTACACGCTGGGGCCGCTGGTGACGGATTTCGCGCCGGGTTACGACCACATCACCTCGGCGATCGGGGCGGCGATGATCGGCTGGTATGGCGCTTCGATGCTGTGCTATGTGACGCCGAAGGAGCATCTGGGGCTGCCCAATCGCGAAGACGTGAAGCAGGGGATCATCGCCTACAAGATCGCGGCGCATGCGGCCGACGTGGCGCGGCACCGGCCGGGCGCGCGGGATCGGGACGATGAACTGTCGCGGGCGCGCTACAAGTTCGATTGGCGGCGGCAATTCGAACTGGCTCTGGATCCGGAAACGGCTCGCGCGATGCACGATGAGACGCTGCCGCAGGAAGGCTTCAAGGACGCGCACTTCTGTTCGATGTGCGGGCCGAAGTTCTGTTCGATGAACATCTCGGCGAAGGTGGAGAGCTTCACAATGGAAGAGGCCTCCGCGGTGCTGGAGGGCAAGAGCGAAGGCCTGGTGCAACTGGCCGGCACACAAGGCGACTGATGCTGGTCATCGACACGCACGCGCATATTTATTCGCCCGACGAGAAGAAGTATCCACCGATCGAGAAGCCGTACCGGCCTCCCTCGGGCAAAGGCTCCTTGGAACACCTGTGGGAGTCGGTGCGGTCGAACGGCGTCGAGCGGGCGTGTCTGATTCAGACGAGCACGTTCTACCGTTTCGACAACCGCTACATCTGCGATTCGGCGGCGGCGAACCGTTCCTGGACGGCGGGTGTGTGCACGCTCGATCCGGACGATGCGCGCAGCGCGGGCGTACTGAAGAGTTACGCGGAGAAGTTCGGGCTGCGGGGCATGCGCAGCATTCCGGCACGCGATGGGAGGCTGGATCATCCCGGCGTGCGGGCGCTGTGGAAGACGGCCTCGGATGGCGGGCTTGTGATCAATGTGCTGGTTGGGCGAGAGAAGGTGTCCGAGTTGGAGCGCATGCTGGCGGAGTTTCCGAAACTGCGCGTGGTGCTGGATCATTGCCTGAACATCAAGGCGGGTCCGCAGATGGAGGCGATTCTCGGCGATGTGCTGCGGCTGGCGCGGTTCCGCAATCTGCACGCCAAGCTGACGTTTCTGCCGACGGGGAGCGCGACGGGGTATCCGTGCGCGGACCTGCACGCGGCGTGCATGAAGGTGGTGGCGGCCTACGGGCCGGAGCGTTGCGTTTGGGGAAGCGATTTCCCTTGCGAGTTGTGGACGCCGAAGGTGACCTATGCCCAGCATCTGCGGATCTTCCAGAAGGATCTTCCGTTGACGGAGGCGGCGCGGGCGCAGATCCTAGGGGAGACAGCGCGGCGGCTGTGGTTTCCGAATCAATAGGGGCTAGCGTTCGCCGGCGGCGTTGAGCATGGCGAGGATCGCCGGATGGCGTGTGCCGTGCGCGAGGGAGAGCGCGGTGGCGCCCATCCAGTTCGAGGGTTTGGTGGCGGCGCCGGCGGAAAGCAATAACTCCACGACAGCCTGATGGCCACCCTGGACGGCATACATGAGGGCGGTGGAACCGTCGTTGCCCTGTAGATTCACGTCCGCCGCGCGGGCGAGCAAGATACGGACAACTTCCGCATGGCCGCCGGATGCGGCGTAGATCAAGGCGGAATTGCCGGCGCTATCGCGGAGATTCACGTTGGCGCCGGCATCGAGAGCTTGCTGGAGTTTCGCCGTATCCCCGACTCCGGCCGCCGCGATCCAGTCTGTTTGGGGGAGGCTCATTGCTCGATGACCTGGGCCGGGAGGTCGATCCGTTTGAGCGGTGTCTGGCCGCTGAGTTTCAAGGCGAGGCTGCGCACGGCTTCGTAGCCGATGCGGGGCGGATCCTGGACGAGCATGACGTCGATGGTTCGTTTGGCGAAGGCCGCTTTGTGGGGATCGCTGGTGTCGAAGGTGACCAACTTCACTTTGCCGGCCAGGCCGCGCGATTCGAGGGCCTGGATGGCGCCGATGGAGTTGGCTTCGGCGGAGGCGAACATGCCGTCGAGTTTGGGGTGGGCGGTGAGGATGTTTTCGGCGGCGGCGCGGGACCGGGCGCGGTCGGCCATGCCGTATTGTCTGGCGACGATGCGGATGGCGGGGAACTCGCGGGCGATCACCTCCTCGAAGCCGCGCTCGCGGTCGCCGGTGGATTGGCCGCCGGGCTTGTGCATGAGGTGCGCCACCGTTCCTTTGCCGCCGAGCAGGGCGCCGAGTTTGCGGGCCGCGGTTTGTCCGGCGCCGAAGTTGCCGGTGGCGACGAAGGTGACGTAATCGTCGAATTCGAGGCCGGAATCGAAGACGCTGACAGGGATGCCGGCGGCGGCGGCGCGCCTGATGGGAGCGACGAGAGCTTTCGAATCGGTGGCGGAGATGGCGATGGCGTCGACATGCTGGGCGATCATGGAGTCGACGATCTGGATCTGGCGGGCGTAGTCGGTTTCTTCCTGCGGGCCGTTCCAGAGGATATCGACATCGAACTCGCGGGCGGCTTTGTCGACGCCTTCGTGAATGGAGACGAAGAACAGATGCGAGGTGGCCTTGGGCACGACACCGATGAGACGGCGCTTGCGGCGGCGGCAGGCGGTGGCGAGAAGGGCGCAGAGCGCGGTGCGGCGCGGCAGTTTCATGCGCGGTCGAAGCTGGGGACCTTCATCAGCTCCCCGCCTTTCAGCGCCGATTGGTGGGCGACGATGCCGGGCACGGTCATGGCCAAGGCTTCGTAGACGTTGACGGTGGGCTCGCGGTTTTCGAGCAGGCACTGAATGAACTCGGCGGAGATGAATGCGGCGCTGCCGCCGTGGCCGCTGTTGTGGCGCATGGCGGGAGGGAGGAGATCGCTGTTCCAGAACTCGGGGACGTTGGCGGGGCGGGGCTTGCCGAAGCGATCCTGCCAAATGTCGCCGTGGATGCCGGGCTTGGCCATGAGGAGCGAAGCCTTCTCGCCGTACCATTGGGCGCGCTCCATTTCGGGGGCGGCGATCTGGCGGAATTCGTTGTGGCGGACGAGGTGGCCTTTGTTCGTCTTCATGACGGCGAATTCATTGAAGAAGGGGTTTTGGTAGACGTTGGTGGGAATGCGGGCTGCTTTGGCGCGCTCTTCGAGGCCCTGGCAACTGACGGTGGCGATGCGCTCCCGGGTGACTCCGACGACGAAGCCGAGGGAGTGGGTGGGGTAGTGCATGGGGGGCAGGCCCTGGCGCCAACTGTGGGCTCCGTCGGGGTGAAACCACAATGAGGGCTTTTTGTTCAGGCGGTCTTCGATGTTGAAGTCGTGGTAGTATTCGACCTCGCTGTAGGCGATGGCTCCGAAAGCGCCCTGGCGGTAGAGATTGCGGGCGTGGATGGCGGCCTGGCGGTAGTAGCTGGATTCGGCCATCATGTAGCGGAGTCCGGTTTTCTCTTTGACGGCGCGCAGGCGCCCGGCCTCTTCGAGGCTCATGGCGGCGGGGACGGCGCAACAGACGTGGAGGCCGCGCTCCATGCAGTATTGGACGTGTTTGACGTGATCGGGAGCGCCGGAGAAGATGGCGACGGCATCGAGGTCGCGGCGCTTGGCGAGCATGTCTTCCATGGAGTGGTAGACGCTGTCGCACTTGTAGTGATCGCGGAGCCGGTTGCGGCGTTCGGGGTAGAGATCGGCGACGGCGGCGACGGAGCAATTGGGGTGCTCGTGGAAGTGGAAGGTGGCGCCGAAGCCGCCGCCGACAATGGCTAAGCGGATCTTTTTATCGGATTGAGGGAAGGCGGCGAACGAGGCCGCCTGTCCGAGGAACGATCTGCGGCTGGGCATGAGCGCCCTCCTTAGATATAGGCGATGACGTCGATCTCGACGAGGGAATTGCCGGGGATGCCGCCGGCGGCGGCGATGGTGGTGCGGACGGGCGGTTCGGCGCCGAAGCGGCCGAGGAAGGCCTCGTTCATTTCCTTGTAGTCCTTGAGGTCGTTGAGGTAGACATTGCACTTGACGACCTTTTCCATGGACGATCCGCAGGCTTTGAGGCGCTTTTCGATTTCATCGAGGACGTGCTTGGTGTGGGCCTTGATGTCGCCTTCGAAGTGGGCGCCGATGCCGGCGATGAAGAGGAGGTTGCCGTAGGAGACGGCGCCGTTGAAGAGGGGAGTTTTCTCCGGTTTTCTGCCGTTGTTGTAGTGGACCTTCTTGACGGGCTTGTCTTGTGCTTTCACCGGAGGAGCGGCTACGGCGGCTGCCGCGGTGACGCCCGCGGCCTTCTTGAAGAACTTACGACGATCGGTTGCCATAGGAAGGATTGTACACCCGGCCTTGCGGGAGACGCGGGCGGCGGATGGCATTGTAGAGCTCCGGCAGGGTGCAGACGCGGGCGCCGAGGGCTCGATTGGCGGCGCCGATTTCGAAGGCGGCGCGCCACTGGAAGGCGAGGGTGCGGTAGGCGTCCCAGACGCTGACCGCCGGATCGTAGATGTGCGTGGCTTCGGCGGTGACTCCGTTGAGCTCGATGACGGTAAACATTCCCTGGCGCAAATGTTCCGGGGAGGGGGAGCGCACATCGAAGCGGCCGAAGTAGAAGCCGGGGTGCGCGCGGCTGACGCGTTCGACGGCGGCTTCGAGCGCGGGGGTAAGGAGATTGCGTCCGTCGAGGAATTCGGCGCCTTTGCAGTGGGAGCCGATCTCGGCGAGGGGCACCTGTTCGCCGGGGGCGGGCACACTGGCGGGGTCCCGTTTGAGACGGGCGCAGTAGGTGGCGGCGAGGCAGGAGGCGCGCTGGTCGCGGGCGATCAACTGGCGGACGGTGTGGATGCCGTCGCCCTGCACGGATGGGAAGCGCTTCGCTGTGATGGAAAAGAGACGGCCTTGCGCCTGGCCGGGGAAGCGGAAGTAGAAGAGGCCGAACTCGGAGCCCGAAACATATTCCTGGATGATTGTAGCGGCGGTGGCGCGGCGCAGGTAGTCTTCGAGTTCGGGTTGGGAGCGGACGATGGCAACGCCGTTGCCGCGTTCGCCGACATCGGGTTTGAGGACGACGGGGAAGCGGGTGGTGAATTCGGCGGCGAGTTGGATACGGGCGTATGGCGCGAGGTGTTCGGGAATGAGTTTGTAGGGGGCTACGGCGGAGGCGGGGAGCGCGTCGAGGATTTCGGTTTTCGATTCGCCGGCGAAGCCGCCGGTGCGGATGCCGGGGTTGGCGGCGGTAAACAGGGTGAGGCTGCGATGTTTCAGGGCGAGCCACAGCAGGTACGGGATGAGCGGCAGGTAGGCGGCCCAGGCGGGCCAGAATTCCCAGCGATAGCGGCGGAGCCAGGCCGGGAGCGCGGCTTTGGGAGTGGCGAAGTATCCGAGGCCGACAAGCAACGGTGTCCAGGCCAAGGCGGCGATGAGGAGCCATGCGCTGAACAGCCAGAGGTTCATTCCGAGAAGGCCGGCGGCGAGGTAGGTGGGCAATCGCGTGCCGGGAGTGAAGCGCGTGAGGAGGACGACCCATGCGCCGTTGGCGGCGAGCCAGGCGCCGGCGTGGCGGAGGCTGTGCGGGTCGACGATACGGGAGGCTGCCACGCCGGCGAAGCGGCCGAGGGCATAGAGCAGCAGGTCGCCGAAGAAGATGCCGAGGACGCAGGCGAGCAACGCGGCGGAGAAGCGGTGGCGGCCGCGGGCAACGAGCGCTCCGGCGGCAAGCAGCGCCAGATCTTCGGAGGCGAAGGTGCTGAAGGCAACGACGGCGAGTTCTTTCATGCGGCAATGCTCCGGGTGCAAGGCGGGCCGTCCCAGTAGCGGAACTCGATATTCGGGCCGCTGACTTGGACCGAGGTGAAGCTTACGGTTTGGGCATCGGGGCGATGCATGCAGGTGGCGTAGGCATCGGCGTTGTGTTCATGGCTCGAGTGAAAGCGGTGGAGGAGACCGGCATCGACGCGGCCTGCTTCGTGGCGCAGGCGGGCGAATTCCGCTTTGCGGCGGCGGCATACGGCTTGCGGGTCGAAGGAAGAGGAGGTGAGCGGCATGAAGGAATCGGCGTCGGGGAAGGCGATGGTCTCCAGGCCATCCCATTCGATCAAGGTGGCGGGCGAGGATGGTTCGAGGCCGGCGAGGAGGAAGGGAGCGTAGGAGGCGAGATTCATGGAGGCGACCCGTTCGCGGAGTGCGCTGAGTGAAGGGGAGGCGATGAGGTCAGGGATGAGCAGGCCGCGGCTGCGGGCGGTGAGGAAGGGCTTGCGGCGCGGGGCTCCGTTGAGCAGGCAGAGGGTCATGCCGCGTTCGTTGGTGGCGATCCAGGTTCCGCCGCCGTCGCCGTCGCGCGGGGCGATGTAGCGCACGCCGTTGCTCCAGTAGGATTGAGGCGGCAGCGCAGGCAGGCGGGTCTTCTTTTCGTCGCGATTGCAGAGGAGCCGATAGCCGGTGTCCTGGTGAAGCCAACTGACGGTGCACATGGTCAGGCCGCCTGATGTTGCCGGTAGCGAAGGGTGGAGGGCGCGACGCCGAAGTGCGGATGGACGGCGATGCCGAGCAGGCGCAAGGCGACGGCGATGAGGGCGAAGTGATGGACGGTGTGGCTGAGCAGGACCTGCAATTCGCGGCTTGCGGAAGAGGTGAGAAAGGGATCCTGGTTGGCGGCAGGGGCGTCTTCCATGCGCACCCACAAGAGGCCGTCGTCGCTGTGCAGGGTGGCGATGCGGGCGGTGAGGGCGCCGATTTTTTCGATGGCCGCGGCGGTGGAGGATTCGAGGCGGTCATCGCGGCGGCGGGCATCGTAATCGATGCAGACGGCGTCGAGACCATCGAGGAAGCATTCGTAGAACTCGACGATGTGGCGCATCTGCGCTCCGATGCTGTTGGAGAACAGGAGCGGCAGTTTGTGGGAGTACGTGGCGTCGTCGAGCGAGGAGAGCAGATCCATCGCCTGGCGGAGCAGGGCGAGGTTCGATTCGACTAAGTGGTGATTGCGGTCGAGCATGGTGGCCGGCACGTATATGCCGGCCTTGCCTCTGAATTATTCCCCGCCGCCGCGGGTGCGGACGGAGTCGGGGTGATTGACGGCGGGGAGCCAGCGGGCGAGGTCACGCTTCACGGTTTCGTACTGAGGACTGGCGGCGAGGTTGTGCCATTCGAGGTCGTCGACGACGTGATCGTAGAGTTCCTCAGTGCCGTCGGAGTAGCGGATGTAGCGGAAGCGTTCGTTGCGCACGGAGTGGTTGTTGCGGCCGAAGGTAGTGAGGGCGGGGCGGTCCCAGGTGGCGGAAGGATTCCTGAGCAGCGGGACGAGGCTGATGCCTTCGAGTCCTTTCTTGGGGGGCAGACCGTGGAGTTCGACCAGGGTGGGGTAGATGTCGATGAGGTTGACGGGGCGGTCGCAGCGTCCGCCGGGGCGGGTGATGCCGGGGGCGGCCATCATCATGACGTTGTGGGTGGCCTCTTCCCAGAGAGCGAACTTGCGCCAGTGGAGTTTTTCGCCGAGGTGCCAGCCGTGATCGCTCCAGAGGACGACGGTGGTGTTGTTGCGGTACTCGCTGGCATCGAAGGCGTCGAGGACGCGGCCGAGTTGGGCGTCGGCGAAGGCGATGGCTGCGAGGTAGGATTGCACGGCGCGTTTCCACTGCTTGTGCTCGAGGACTTTGCGGTGATCGCCGTCGGGCTTGGCCATTTTCTTTCCGAGGGGTGGGATGTCGTCGAGGTCGTCGTCTTTGACGGTGGGCATGGCGATGTTGTCGCGGGAGTACATGTCGAAGTACTTTTCGGGGACGTACCAGGGCAGATGGGGGCGGAAGAGGCCGCAGGCGAGGAAGAAAGGCTTGTCGTGTTTCTTCTTGAGTTGGGCGGCGACGTAATCGACGGTTTTGTAGTCGCCCATGTCGGAATCGGGATTTTTGACGGGGCCCCAATCGAAGTGGCCGGTGTTGGGGATGCCGTTGACGGGAGTTTTTTCGGGGACGGGGTCGGGGTACTTCTGCTTGTTGAGAGCGGGGGCGAACTCATCCCAACTGGCTTCGTCGGGGAAGGCGTCGTGATAGATTTTGCCGGAGCCCATGGCCTTGTAGCCGTGGGCGCGGAAGTAGGAAGAGAGGGTGACGGCGTCCTTGGCGACGGGGGATTGGCGGAAGGGCTGGTTGTTGTCGTAGATGCCGGTGGAGGAGGGGCGCAAGCCGGTCATGAGGGCGGCGCGGGAGGGGTTGCACAAAGGCGCGGCGCAATAGGCTTTGGTGAAGAGGACGCCGCGTTTGGCGAGGCGGTCGAAGTTGGGGGTACGGGAGTCGGGGTGGCCTCCGAGGCAGCCGATCCAATCGTTGAGATCGTCGACGGCGATAAAGAGGACGTTGCGCCGCGGGGAGTTGGATTGGGCGTGGAGGAGGGCGGGGGAGGCGGCGATAGCCGTTTTCATCCACTGGCGCCGGTTGATCTTGTTCATGGTGGTTCTATCCCTTCACTTGAGGAACCCGCTGCGCAGGGGGTCGGCGAGCGAGATCGCTGCGTTCTGTTCGTCACCGATTGCGAGCAGTTGCCGCAATTCGGGGGAGAGGCTGGCTTTGGTTTGTTCGCTGAGCATGCCGTCCTGAAACTGCTGTTGGGGCTTGTCCCAGCGGGTGTAGAAAGCGTGGAGGCAGCGCCGCGGGCCGCCGCTGCGATTGGCGGTGCCGCCATGCCAGGCGTGAGCGTTGACGATGGCGACGCTGCCGGCAGGGGCGAGGAGGAGAATCTCATCGGGGTGCGGGGCCATGGGGTCTTCCATCGCCTGCTGGGGGAGCTTGCCCCATTTGTGGGAGCCGGGGACGAGGCGCGTGGCGCCGTTTTCGGCGGTGAAATCGTCGAGCATCCAGATGACGTTGCAGACGGTATTGCCGGTTTCGTCGGGGAGTGCTCCGGTGTCGCAGTGGAGGGGCTGGACCCAATCGGAATGGGGATTGGGGGCGCGGGCATTGAGGCTGGAGAGCTTGAAGCGGCCGGGGATGACAGCGGCGATGTAGGCGAGGATTTCGGGCATGGCAACGATGCGTTGGAAGACATCGCCTTTGTCGACGAGGTTGGCGAGGCGTTTGGTGTGCTGTTCCTGGCGGAACTCGGCGCCGGCGTTTTCGCCTTCGGCGGCGAACACGCTGTCGAGTTGGGAGCGCACTTCGGTCAAGAACGCCGGAGTCATGAAATGTTTCAGGACGAGGAAGCTGTGCCGGTCGAGTTGCTTTCGATGATCGTCCGGGATCATGGGATGATTGTACCTTGGCGCAATCGATTCCACAGGTGAAGAGGCTTCTGGTGCGGGCCACCAATTGGGTGGGCGACGCGGTGATGAGCCTGCCTGCGCTGCGGGCGATACGGGAGCGTTTTCCGGAGGCGCACATCGCGGTGCTGGCGTTGCCGTGGGTGGCGGATCTGTATGGGCGAGAGCCGTTCTGCGATGAAGTGATTGCGTACACGGCGACGCGCGGGGCGCGGGACTGGCAGGGGAAGTGGCAGCTTGCGCAGGAACTGAAGGGGCGGCAGTTTGAGGCGGCGATTCTGCTGCAGAACGCTTTTGAGGCGGCGTTGATTGCGTGGCTGGCGGGGATTCCGATTCGCATCGGGTATGACCGCGACGGGCGGGGCCTGTTGTTGACGCATCGCATTGCGCGTCCGCACAAGGGGGAGATACCGGCGCACGAGAGTTTCTACTATTTGGAGTTGCTGCGGCGGGCGGGATTGGCGGGAACGCTGCCGGGGGAGGCGTTCATCCGGCTGGAAGGCGCGGGTGCGGCGCGGGAAGCGGGGCTGGCGTTGTTGCATGGGCGGGGGATACACGGGGCGGTGATCGGGGTGAGCCCGGGCGCGGCGTATGGCACGGCGAAGCGCTGGTTACCGGAGCGATTCGCGGAAGCGGCGGCGATGGTGGCGAAGGCTAGGAAGGCGACGGTGGTGTTGTTTGGGGCGAAGGACGAACGGCCGTTGTGCGAGATTGTGCTGTCGTACTTGAAATCGTTTTCGGTGGAAGCGCGGAACCTGGCGGGCGAGACGACGCTGCGGGAGTTTGTGGAGATGACGGCGGCTTGCGAAGTGAGCCTGACGAACGATTCGGGAGCGATGCATATTTCATCGGCGCTGGGAGTGCCGACGGTGACGGTGTTCGGGGCGACGGACCATGTGGCGACGGGGCCTACGGGTCCGGTGGCGAAGATTGTGAGGGAGCCGGTATTTTGCAGTCCGTGTCTGCTGCGGGAGTGTCCGATCGACCATCGCTGCATGACGGAAGTGAGCGCGGCGCGGGTAGCGGAAACAGCCTTGAACCTGCTGGAATAGAACGTTTGGAGTTAAGCCGATTGATAGACACGAGAACGAAGATTGCGACGCCGGAGCAAGCCAGGGCACAGGCGGCGGCGAACGGCTGGCGGGCGGTGCGGACGTACTGCGATCCGATGCTGCCGGCGCATGTGGACGATTTGCGGGCGCTGGCTGGGGAAGGGAAACTGCTGCTGATCATCGACACGCCGGAGGATGCGTATTTAGAGGCGCGGGCGCGATGCGAGATTGCGGCATCGTTGTCGTTTGCGGGGGCGGTGACGGAAGGGGACGGGGATTTCGCGGCGGCGGCCGGCGCCTACGATGCGACGGAGGCGGAGCAGGGGCACCGGCGGCGATTTTTCGAGACGGTGCGCGAGAAGTCAGGATCGTGAGCGGATGCGGATTCTCATTGTGCGGCTGGGCGCGATGGGCGATGTGATACACACGCTGCCCGCGGCGGCGGCACTGCGCCGGCGCTATCCCGGCGCGCATGTGGCGTGGGCGGTGGAGCCGCGATGGGCGGCGCTGCTGGAGGGAAATGCGGCGATCGATGAAGTTGTGCCTTTGAACCGGAGGCAATGGGGGAGCATCCGGGCGGCGTGGCGGCAACTGCGGCGGGAGCGGTTCGATGTGGCGATGGATTTTCAGGGGCTGATCAAATCGGCGTTGACGGCGCGGGCGAGCGGGGCAAAGCGGATCGTGGGGTACGACCGTTCGCAGGTGCGGGAATGGCCGGCGGCGATGTTCTATACGGAGACGAGGCGAGTGACGGCGGCTCATGTCGTGGAGCGGCATCTGGAGTTGGCGGGGGCGGCGGGAGAGCGTGCGGAGTTCGCTCTTGCGGAGGGGAAGGCGGAAGGGAATCTGCCGGCGGAACCGTTTGTGCTGGCCTCGCCGATGGCGGGATGGGTGTCGAAGGAGTGGCCGTTGGAGCGCTATGGGGAACTGGCGAAGCTGGTGCGGATGCCATTGGTGTTGAACGGGCATCCGGCGGCGGAGGGGCGGCTGCGATCGGTGGCGGGGACGCAGACGCACATCTCGTCGATTGCGGGTTTGATCGATGCGACGCGGCGGGCGCGGGCGGTGATCGGGGTGGACAGCGGTCCGCTGCATCTGGCGGCGGCGTTGGGAAAGCCGGGGGTGGCGCTGTACGGTCCGACGGATCCGGGGCGCAACGGGCCTTATGGGGGTACGATGCGCGTGTTGCGCGATGCGGGTGCGGTGACCAGCTATAAGCGGCTTGGGGCGGCGGATGCGTCGATGCTGGCGATTACGCCGGCGGCGGTGGCGGCGGAACTGGAGGCGGTGCTGTAAATGAAATTTCCAAAGCCTTACGCCGATTTCGTGCAACGGTTCCGGGTGCCGGGAGGGTTCCTGTTGCTGGGGTCGTTTCTGGCGTTATCGCAGCCGACGATGCAGTCGATCGCGTATGGAATTCCGGTGAGTCTGGTGGGGTTGCTGATTCGGGTATGGGCGGCGGGGCATTTGGCGAAGAACGAGGATCTGGCGCAGAGCGGGCCTTACGCGCATGTGCGGAATCCGCTGTATCTGGGATCGCTGTTTCTGGCCGGGGGATTGGTTTGGGGATCGCAGAGCAGCCTGGTGTTCGGGATTTTCGCCGGGGCGTTTCTGTTGATCTACCTGCCGGTGATTCAGTTGGAAGAGGAGCATCTGCGGGCCTTGTTTCCGCGGTATGGGAAGTATGCGGAGCGGGTGCCGGCGTTGCTTCCGCGGTTGGGCGGGAAGGGATCGCCGAAACATTTCCGGGGGGAATTGTTCCGGCGCAACAAAGAGTGGAAAGCGATGCTGGGATATCTGTGCGGGCTTTTGTGGCTGGTGTACCGGGCGCTTTAGCGGACCGGGGAAAAGGGCAATGGGCGGAGCAGGATGTTGGAGATGTTGGAAACGATCTCGGCGTCGCTCAAGCCCGGGGTGGCGCGCAGTTTGAGCCAGGCGGGGTCGCTGACGAAGGCGGCCCAGTTCTTTTCGCGTGCGGCGAGGCTGTCGTAGACAAGCATGTAGGTAAGGTTGGGCATGCGGCGGCCGGAGATGGCTTCGGCGAAGAAGACGGGGGTGAGACCGACGCGGCGGAAGATGGCTGTTTCGCCTCCGGTTTCGAACATGGCGATTTTCTTTTGGAGGGTGGCGGGGGAGTTCGATTCGTAGGTGCGGAGCTCGAAGATGCGGGAGGGCTTGCCGGCTTCGACGGGAGGGACTTCGACATCGGGCATGGTGGCGAAGGCGCGGAAGAGATCGGACTCCATGCGCTGGTAGGCGAGGCCGGTCTTGGCGTAAAGGGCGGAGCGCTCCTTCTGATATTTGGTGTCGGCGTTGAGTTTGTCGAGGGCGGTTTCCATGGCGCCGAGTCCGGGGAAGCTGGAGAGCATGTAGAGGAAGGGGCCGTCCGGGGCGATGAGGTTGGCGAAGACTCCGTAGACTTTGCCGCCGGCGCGTTCGAGGGCGGGCATGTAGCTGTCGCGGATGAAATCGCCGGCGCGTTGCATCTGTCCGTCGGCGGAGTTGCGCATCTGGAAGTAGCGCAGTTCGAGGATGGAGCGCGGCTTGGCGGCGGCGGGCATGGAGGCGGCGGCCGCGGCGGGGACGGTGAGCAAGGATTTCCGGCGAGTCATAAGAAGCATCGTACACCGGCGGAAAAATTCCTCTTGACAATAGTCGTTGCAACGAGCAAACTGAATTTGTGCCCGGAAAACTCGCCAAACAGATCCAGCAGAGCAAGCCGTTCCAGTCGGCGGAAGAAGAAGCGTTTTTGAACCTGTTGCGGACGGCGGATGCGCTGTTGCAGAGGGAGAGCGAGTTGTTGGAGGGGTTTGGGGTGACGCAGGCGCAGTATAACGTGCTGCGGATCCTGCGGGGCGCGGGGGAGAGCGGGCTGCCATGCGGAGAGATAGCGGGGCGGATGATTACGCGCGATCCGGACATCACGCGGCTGGCGGACCGTCTGGAGAAGCGGGGATTGACGGTGCGGACGCGGGAGGCGGCGGACCGGCGGGTGGTGACGGTACGGATCACGAGGGAGGGTTTGCAGTTGCTGGCGGCGCTGGACAAGCCGGTGCGGGATTTCCACCGCAACAACCTGTCGCATTTGGGGGCGGCGAATTTGAAGACGCTCATCGATCTACTCGAGCGGGCGAGAGAAAAGGAGTAAGAACTAATGTTTCGATGGACAATTTTTTTTGCGTTGGGGGCTGCGCTGTTTGGCGCGCCGCAGACTTACACGATTGACGCGGCGCACGCGACGGCGCAGTTTTCCGTGCGGCACCTGATGGTGTCGAACGTGAAGGGGACGTTCAGCAAGTTCAGCGGGACGGCGGTGTGGGACGGCGCGAATCTGGCGGCGGCGAAGCTGGAAGGCAGCATCGACGTGGCGAGCGTGAATACGAATCAGGCAAAGCGGGACGATCATCTGCGGAGCGCGGATTTCTTCGATGTTGGGAAGTATCCGGCGATGACGTTTCGATCGACGCGATTTCACAAGGCCGGGAGCCAGTTGAAGATGACGGGGCAACTGACGATCAAGGGGGTGACGAAGGAAGTGACGTTCGATGTGGACGGGCCGACGGATGAGATCAAGGGTCCGGGGGGAACGTACCGCAGGGGGGCGTCGGCGACGGCGACGATCAACCGCAAGGATTTCGGGCTGACGTACAACGCGCTGATGGAGACGGGGGGCGCGGTGGTGGGCGATGAAGTGAAGATCCTGCTGGAAGTGGAGCTGGTCAGGAAGTAGGTTTGACGGTCATGCCGGGGGTCAAGGGAAGGTCAGTGGGCAGGATGAGGATTTCGCCATCGCGGAGACCTTCCTTGACTTCGAGGCGAGTGACGCTGGCCGCGCCGAGGACGAGCTTTCTCCACTGGACCTTGCCGGCTTCGAGGAGGAAAACGCCCTGCTGGTTGTTTTCGCGGCGCAGGACTTCCTTGGGGATGGTGAGGGCGTTGTCGACGACGTTGGTGCGGATTTCGGCGTTGACGTTGGTTTGCGGGAGGAGGAGGCGTTCGGGGTTGGCGATGATGCACTGCACTTCGCCGACCTGGCGGGCGCCGAGGGGGACGATCTGGGAGGGGAGTTTTTCCACCGTGCCTTGCCACTGTTTTGCGGCGATGGCGTCCCAGGTGATGGAGACGGGCTGGCCGGCGCGGACGCTGCCGAGTTCGGGCTCATCGACGAAGACTTTGACGCGGACCTGGTCGAGGCGGCCGATTTCGGCGATGGGGTCGCCTGTTCTGAGGAAGGCTCCGGTGCGCGCGTCGGACTGATAGACGACGCCGCTCAAGGGGGCGCGAATGAAGCTGAGCTCGATGAGGCGGCGGGCAGCGCCGGCGGCGACCTCGGCTTCGCGGAGGCGGGCTTGGGCGGCGATTTTGTCCTGGGGGTGGACGAGCGTTTGGGCTTTGCGTTCGAGGGCGCGGAGTTCGGTGTCGAGTTGATGTTCGCGGTCCTGGGCTTGCTGGAGTTCGAAGCGGGTGGCGGCCTTCTTTTCGATCAGGCGCTGGAGGGAAGCGATCTGACGTTGGATTTGTTCGCGTTCGAGGCGGGCGCGGGCGGCGGCGGTTTCGATTTCAGCGGCTTGGATGGAGGCGCCGGGCTGGGCGAGTTTGTCGAGTTCGGCTTTGAGCTGGGCGATGCGGGCTTCGGCGGCGGTGAGTTCGCGGCGGGCATCGGAGGCATCGAGTTCGGCGAGTACAGCGCCCGACGATACGAGTTTTCCCTTGGAGAAATTGAGGCGGACGACGATGCCGTCGCGGGTGGTGCGAACGGTGCTCCATTCGAGGGGTTCGACTTTGCCGTTGGTGGCGACGGTGCTGATCAGACGTTCGCGGCGGGGAGTGACGGTGGAGACTTCGGGGGGGGCGTTGCGGGCGGTGTAGACGTAGAATGCTCCGGCGGCGAAGAGGGCGAGGATGAGGAGCGCGGTGGCCTTTTTCATCGGGAGGGGCTCGCGCAGTGGTGGAAGAGGATCTGCCATTCGGCGCGCTGGATGCGCAAGGCGAGGGCTTCGCCGGGGGAGTTGGGGCGGCGGCGGGCTTGTTCGGCGAAATCGATGAAGGCGAAGGGATCCCAGTGGGTTTTGGTTTTGAAGCTGGCTTCCGGAGACGCGGCGGCGAGCTGGCGGGCGGCTTCGGCGAGGGCGGGGAAGACGGGGTGATCGCCGACTTTGTGGAACCAGTAGGAGGCGTTGCCGGGGTCGGGTTCCTGGCGATGCATGATGCCGTGCCAGAAGCTGCCGTCGCGGGTGTGAATGGCCTGGGAGAGGGTGTGCGATTCGTCGAGGCAGGAGAAGTAGAGGTACAAGCCGCTGAGAGCGGCCTCTGGGGCGCGGGCGTTTGGGAATAGTTGTGAGGCGGAGGCGGTTTGAAGCAAGCGGAGTGCTTCGGGGGAGGAGCATGTGCCGGAGGCGAGCGGCATGAGGCGTTGTCCGTGGCCGTCGAGCGCCAGAATTTGAGATACGCTGGGGTTGTACTGGGAAGGATCGAAGGCCATGAAATACTTATTGTGCCAGATCAGCTTCAGCGCCTTGGTTTTGGCGCAACCCACCATGGAACAGGCGCGGCGGCTAGCGCTGTGCGAGGCAATGGAGCGGGAGTACACGTACCTGGCGGATGAGGCGGCGCGGGATTACGTGCAACAGGTTGCCGGGCGGATGGGGGCGGCTCGGGTGCGGATTGTGGACGAGGCGGCGGCTTGGGTGGATGTTCTGCCTTGTGGCCTGATTCTGGTGACGAAGGGGTTTTTGCAGAGAGCGGCATCGGAGCGGGAAGTGGCGGAGCGGATAGCGCATATGATGGGGCAT
>JAEUQG010000070.1 GCA_016789755.1 Bryobacterales bacterium | reverse complement strand
CTACACGGACCACATCGGCAAGGTGATCGACGGGGCGCGGCGCCTGGGGCTGAAGAACGTGAATACGTTCATCGGGCGGGATTGGACGAAATCGGTGGAAGAGAACTGGCCGCGGTTTCTCGATACGTGGCGTCCGATCATCCGGCATGCGGAGGATAACGGGGTGAAGATCGGCATCGAGAACTGCCCGATGTTGTTCACCAAAGACGAGTGGCCGGGGGGAAAGAATCTGGCGATCAACCCGATGATCTGGCGGCGCATGTTTAACGACATTCCGTCGGACAGTTTCGGGCTCAACTTCGATCCGTCGCATTTCATCTGGATGCAGATGGACTATCTGAAGGCGATGCGGGAGTTCAAGAGCAAGCTGTTCCATATGCATGCCAAAGACGCGCGCGTGGACCGGCATAAGCTGGATGAATTGGGAATCCTTGCGCATCCGAACGAGTACCATACGCCGAAACTGCCGGGGTTGGGCGATGTGAACTGGGGTCAGTTCTTCTCCGTGCTGACCGATACAGGGTATCGGGGGCCGGTGTGTATTGAAGTGGAAGACCGGGCCTATGAGGGATCTTTGGAACTGCGGAAGGAATCGCTGCGGCAATCGGGGCGTTACCTGAGCCAGTTTATCGGGGCGTGAGCCTCTAGCCCAGTTCGACGCGGTCCATGGCCATGAATTCGCGCAGGTGGGGGTGCGTGGAGGAGTCGATGTCCTTGACGGGGCCGAAGTAGATGACTTCGCCCTGGTAGAGAACTACAACGCGGTCAGCGACTTCGCGCATTAATTCCAAGTCATGGGTGACCACCACGCTGGTGAGCTTCAACTGATGCTTTAACCTGAGCATGAGTTGGGAGAGATGGCTGCTCATGATGGGGTCGACCATGGTGGTGGGCTCGTCGTAGAGGATGCATTCGGGTTGCGCGGCGAGGGCTCGGGCGATGGCGACGGCGCGTTTGTGGCCGACGGAAAGGTCGGTGGGGAAGGCGTCGCGGTAGTCGGCGAGTTCCACCATGCGGAGGAGGCCATCGACAACATCCTCCTTATTTTGCTCGTCGTAGTCCTCTCTTAGTTCAAGTGAAAATAGAATATTTTCTCCTACTGTTAAGGAATCGAAGAGCGCGCCGTTTTGGAAGACCATTGTTACTTTGCGCCGGATTTTGCGCAGTTCGGCCTCGGTGAAGTCGGTGATGTCGGTGTGGGAGACGATGACGCGGCCTTTGTCGGGTTTGAGGAAACCCATGATGTGGCCCAGGCTCACGCTTTTGCCGACGCCGGAGCGTCCGATGATGGCAACGGTTTCGCCGGGATCGATGTGAAAATTGGCGTCGACTAAAACGGGGTAGTCGAACGTCTTATAGACGTGGCGGAACTCGATGTAGTGTGGAAAGCGATCAGTCACCGAGGCTGGCCCAATCCTCTGGGGTGTTGGCGTTGGCGAGGGGGGAGTTGTCGGTGGCGGTGAGGCACTTCACGTTCAGGCTAGCAAAGGCGAGCGAGACTTTGTACCTGCCGGCGGCGAGTGCGGCGGCGGCGGCGGCGCGGGCGGATTTACGGTACACGGCGCAGAGGGGTTCGTTTTCGACCCAGGTGACGTCGGCGGTGGATTTTTCAGCCTCGGAGAGAATCCAATCGAGGAAACGCGGGTTTAACGAAGGCATGTCACAGGCGACGATGAGGGTTTGCTCAGCGGTGGAATCGGCCAAGGCGGCTTCGATGCCGCTGAGGGGGCCGCAACCGGGTACGCGATCCTCGATGACGGGGAAGCCGAGGAAGCCGTACTTGGAGGGATCGCCGACGAGCCTGACGGAACCTGCCGCTGTGGCTACATTACGCGCCACGCACTCGGCGAGAGTGCGTCCCCGAAAGGGGAGCAGGGCCTTATCGCGGCCCATGCGGGAACTGCGTCCTCCGACCAGGACGTACCCTGCGCGGTGCATGTCCCGAATGATACCATTGCCAAAGGGGTATCCCCACAGGGTATCTCTTTGCCGTTATACTGGATAAAACATAATGCGTTGTTTTTGTTCTCTAGCGGTTGTTCTCGGAGCGCTTCCTCTGTTGGCGGCGGAGGCGAACACCGAGGCTACGCGACAGCTCACGACGATCCGGGCCGATGCGAGCGGGAAGCTTGTGCGGCGAACGGTTGTCGTGCAGCCGAGGGTTATTTCCTCCGCGGTCCTCAGCGGCGCGCGTGAGGAAAAGCCGGTTCCGGCGGCGCTGGCGGCCGATGCCAGCGTGAACGAGATTATCGAGCACGCCGCAGAGCGTCACAAGGTGGACCCGCTGCTGGTGCATTCCGTCATTCAAGTGGAAAGCGCCTACAACAAGTACGCGGTTTCGCCCAAAGGGGCGATGGGGATGATGCAGTTGATGCCCGCCACGGCGCGCAGCCTAGGGGTGCGCAATCCGTTCGACCCGCGTGAGAATATCGAAGCAGGCGTGAAGTATTTGAAGCAGTTGCAGGATACGTTCGGCGATCTGCGGCATGCCCTGGCGGCGTACAATGCCGGGCCGGGGGCCGTTTCAAGATACGGAACCATTCCGCCCTATGCCGAGACGCAGAACTATGTTTACCAGGTCGGCAAGAGGCTGGGCAATGCCCGGCGCGTGCAGCGCGAGCAGGTGAGCGTGAAAACCGTCGAGCTGCCGAAGCGAATCGAGCGGACCGTGGACGAAGCAGGAACTGTGCATCTGAGGATGCGATAGAAGAACCACGCGCGCAAAGGGGGCGCGGCTGAGACTATGGCTCGAAGAGCAGGTAGTTCCGAACTCCCGGTGGCGTCGCCTCTGGCGGCGTTGCTTCTTGCGGTACCCTTGTACGGCGGCGCGGGCGAGTTGTCGGTTACGGCGGTGCGGTTCTGGTCGCTTGCCGATGTGACTCGCATTGCCATCGAAACCACGGGGACATTCACTTATCGCACGGACCGCCTGAATCAACCGGACCGGGTATTTTTCGACTTGCGCGGGGTGAAGCCGGCGCTTTCCGACAAAGGATTGCATATCATTCCGGTCAACGATTCGCGTGTGCGGCAAGTGCGTGTGGCTGAGACACAGCCTTTTGTGACGCGAATTGTGATCGATTTAGGGGAGGGGCGTCCGGAGATTGTGACGTCTCAGCTTTCCGTGCCGGACCGGCTGATGGTGGAAGTGCGCGGTAAGGTGAGTGAGCCGGCGGCGCCCGTGTTGAGTTCGAGCGGGGTGAGGAAGATCATCGAACCGTCGCGGTTGGTGGCTCGCAATCTGGATCCGCCGGTGTTTGCCTCGAAACCCGCGGCGGCGGTTCCGCCGGCGTTACCCGCGGTCGATTGGCGCAACCTGGCTCCGGCGCCGGAGGTGGCGGCAATTGCGGATTCCGGTAAGGGAGAGGTTGCCAAGGCGGGACCTTCCGGCGGACCGAAGCAGGCGCGGCGCAACAGCAACGGGGACCGGTCTTTGACGCGCGTATTGGGCTTGAAGGTGCGCCGGATTGTGATCGACCCGGGCCACGGGGGACACGATCACGGCACCACGGGACCGGGCGGGTTGGTGGAGAAAGAGCTGACGCTGGACATTGCCAAGCGCTTGGCCGGGCTGGTGGAGGAGTCGATGGGTAGCGAAGCGATTCTGACACGGGATCAGGATCGGTTTGTCGAGTTGGAGGATCGGGCGGCGGTTGCCAATCACAAGAAGGCGGACTTGTTTATCTCGATTCACGCCAACTCATCGCCCATCAGGACGGCAGCCGGGGCTGAGACTTACATGCTGAGCTTCACGGCGTCGAAATCGGCGATGGAAGTGGCGGCGCGGGAGAACGCGGCCAGTGAACGTTCGATCAGCGAGTTGAAGGAGTTGCTGCAAAAGATTGCGCTGAAGGACAAGTTGGATGAATCGCGGGAGCTTGCGGCCAAGGTGCAGAACTCGCTGGTGCAGTTGACCTCGAATTCGCTGCCTCCGCAAGGGAAGGGAACGCGGCGAGACCGCGGGATCAAGCGGGCGCCGTTCGTGGTGCTGATTGGCGCGCAGATGCCGGCGATTCTGACGGAGATCGGATTCGTGACGAATTCGAAGGAAGAGGCGCTGTTGAAGAAGCCGGAGTACAGGCAGAAGATCGCGGAATCAATCCTGAAGGGATTGCAGAACTACGCCGAGACTCTGGGGCAGATGGAAGTGGCGGTGCAGACGCGGCGCCGTGCGGGCAGCGAGTAGTTTCGGCTACCAGACGTTGGCGAGAACGTGCGCGTCATCTTCCTGGTGATCGGCGCGGGCGGCGATGCGGTCCTGACAGCGCACGCAGTATTTTGCCCAGGGGAGGACCTCCAGGCGGCGGGGGGAGATGGGCTCTTCGCAGCGCTGGCAGACGCCATAGTCGCCGGCGGCGATGCGATCCAAGGCTTCATCCACTAGTTTGAGGGCTTGGTAGTCCTGCTTATTGCGGCTAAGACTGATGAATTCGTCATGCGACATCTGGGCCTGATCCTCTTCGGCGACGCGCCCAGCGCGCGCGATGGTGTCGAACTTTACCCCTAGTGCGACCAGCAAATCCTGGCGCTTTTCTTCCAACATACGCCGGAAGACGTTGGGGTTGAACTCTGCGGGTGTCGCGGCTTTCGATTGTACTCGATTGGATTTCATTGCCGGCTCTCCTCCCCGATGCTTGAATCTGTCAGACTGGCAGCCTCTTCGGGTTGCCTTTTCCGGCGCGGTGAGCCGCCACGCCAGTCTCGTTCTCTTATCGGTCCCGCGCAGGGAGACCTTTATCCAGTTCCGGGAGAATATCAGAGGGAATTGTAGAATGCAAGGGCATGATTTCTTAGGCGGGCGCGTACATGCGTAAACGGATTGTTTGCGCCGGGTTGCTGTACTGTGGGCGTTCTGACGCGCAGACTTGGCGCTTGCCGCGCACGGTTCGCGCAGTTGGCGCGAAAAAAGAAAAGAAAAAATACCAATAAAGTACCATTACCGGGTGGAATTCCGTGGAAACGATTGACATGGGAAACACCGGGCACTACCCTTGAGCAGCAAGGCAGATCGCTAGCGAAACGCGACGGGAAGAGTTTCGTTCATTAGAAGGAGTACCGAATGAAAACACTGCTTCGTTTCGGGGTCTGGAGCCTGCTGCTCTCGCTGACTGCATGGCAAGCCCAGGCCGTTCCCTTGTCGGACCTCCTTGGCGGAGGCTCCATCACGTGTGGCGATAAGATCTTCACGAACTTCCGGCTGTTCACCACCGGGGGATCCGGGGGCGCCGATGCTCCCTCGGCAGCGGAGATCTTTGTCGTCCCCGACACATCCAGTTGCGGGACTGTGAACCCGGGGCCTGGATTGCTGTTCAATAGCGCCATGTGGAATGTCAATGCCGGGCAGACGATCGACACGGGGTTCACGTTCGATGTGATCGCTCCCGGGCCGCTGATCACGGATGCACGGCTGGCGCTGCTGTCCTTTGACGCGGAGGACGGCGGGCAGATTCACATATCGGAGTCGATCTTCGTGGGCACGAACAATATTGTGAATCTATCGGTGGACTCTCTCACGGGTCCATTTGTGGACTGGCACAAGTTCCCCAGCGGACCTTATTCGATCATCACGGTCAACAAGGACATCAGTCTGGAAGGACATGCCAATGGCAACGCAACGCTGAGCACATTTACGCAGCACTTTTCTCAAGTACCCGAACCGGCGACGCTGGCTCTGGTCGGTCTGGCGTTGCTGGGCGCCGGACTTGCGCGGCTGCGGCGTGGCTGAGCACCTCAGGTCTTACCATGGGGCGGGCTGGTAACAGCCGCCCTGGGTAGGACCAGGACGCAGGTGTCAGGCTTGGTGTGTTGCCGCCATGATGACCCGCCGTAGCTGCCTGCTTGGATCCGGGTTGGCACCCGCGCTGCTTGCGCAGCCACGCCGCCCCAACATTCTTTGGATTCTGGCTTTGGATTCTGGCCAAGGACATCAGTCCTGTTACGGAGAACCGCTGGTACAAACGCCGAACCTGGACCGGCTGGCGGGGCAGGGCACTCGTTTCACGCGGGCGTACACGACGGCGCCGGTGCGGCTGATTGCGGACCGGTTGCGCGAGGCCGGATATTTTACGGTGCTTTCGGCGGCGGGGCCGAACAAGAACGGCAATAAGCCGCCCGTGTCGAAGGGCTCGGGAAAGACTGATTTCAATTTCGAGGGGAGCTGGCCGTTCGACGGATTCGACTGGCGGCAGCGTCCGGAGGGCAAGCCGTTTTTCGCGCAGCTTTCCATACAGGAGAGCCATAAGGGGGGCTGGCCGCTTGGGCGCAAGCTGACGGCGCGGGTGGATCCAGCTTGTCCCGATCATCCGGTGGCGCGCGATGAGTACGCCAACTATCTGGAGGCGATCCAACTGTGCGCCGCTATGTGGGCGAGGTGCTGGAGCGGTTGGAACGGGAAGGACTGGCGGAGAATACGCTGGTGTTTTTCATGGGGGATAACGGGAACTGCCAGTTCCGGGGCAAGCCGTTTCTGTATGAGGGCGGGAATCGGGTGCCGCTGATTGTGCGCGGGCCTGGGATAGGCAAGGGGGCCGTGCGCGACGATCCGGTGAGTTCGTTGGATGTGACGGCCGCGACCTTGGTGACAGCGGGGATCGGAGTGCCGCCGACGCTGCACGGGCGCGGTTTGTTCAGCGCCGGCCATACAGCGCGGACGCATGTCTTTGCGGCGCGGGACCGGTGCGATGTGGCCACGGAACGGATGCGGTGCGTGCTGGACGGCGGTACACTTACATACGGAATTTCCTGCCGGCGATTCCTTATATGCGGCGCAATCCTGACAAAGAACGGGCGTATCCGACGTGGAATCTGGCGAAGCAGCTTCACGGGGAGGGGAAGTTGACGCCGGTGCGGGCTTTATTTGCAGCTCCGTCGAAGCCGGTGGAGGAGCTTTGCGACCTGCGGAACGATCCGCATGAAGTGGCGAATCTGGCGGCGGCGGAGCAGCGGCAGCGGCTGGAATCGATGCGCGGGTTGTTGGATGGGTGGCTGGCGGAGGCGAGCGATGAGGGGGTGAGGAGGGAAGATCCGGTGGCGACTTACGAGGGCTATTTAGGGGCGGGAGGGGAGAAGTGATGCGGGCGCGATGGAGCGTGTTCCTGCCGGCGGCGCTGGCAGTGGGTACGGCGATGGCCTGCTCGTTTTCGATGACGGTGTGGGAGCCGGAGAGCGATGGCGATGCTCCTTACTACCGGATTTGGGGTGGGAAGGATGCGGGGTGGATAGACCGTTCCGGGCGACGGATCGTTTTTGAGCCGCAGTCTCCGGCGCCGGATGGGGATCGGCTGGTTGCGGTGAGAGAGCGTGATTTCGTCGGATATTCCCGCCGGGGAGTTGGCGTGATTCCGGCCCGGTTTCTGGATGCGGGGGAGTTTCAGGAAGGTCGGGCGTGGGTGGTAGGGGAGGGACCTTGCATCCCGGCTGGAGGCGGGCTGTGCGGCTCTCCCGTTCTGTTGCCGACGAGCGCCATTCCGCGGTCGGTTTCGCCGATTGCGGTGGCGGCAAGGCTGTGGAAGCCGACAGCGCCCGCATGCCGCTACGGCTTCATCGACAGTACGGGAGAGTTTGTGGGCAGCGCCCGATTCGATGAGGCAAGTTCGTTTCGGGAAGGGTTGGCGGCGGTGCGCGAAGGCGACCGATGGGGTTATGTCGACCGATGGCTGGTTTCGGTGATTCCGCCACGTTTTCGATGGGCGGGGCAGTTTTCTGAAGGGTTGGCAGTGGTGTTGGAGGGTGGGGAGTTTTCCTACATCGACCGGGCGGGCTTCGTGGCGATTGGCGGGCCGTTCGAGTCGGCCGGGGATTTTCACGAGGGACTGGCAGCCGTGCGGGACAAGCAGGGGGCCTATTTCATTGACGGCTCCGGAGCGAAGGCGGTCCCGGGTATGTATGTCTATGCAGGCCGTTTCTTTCACGGGCTTGCCAATGTGCAACTGCGTGACGGCAGGGCGGCGTACATCGATCGTGGGGGCCGCATCGTGTACCGCTGGAAACTTCGGTAGCGTGTTGATATTGTGAGGAGTCGCCATGCTCCGATTCGTTATTATTTCCATGCTCGCCCTGCCCCTGCTTGCCCAGGACCGCACCGGCACCATTCAGATTCGCGTTTCGACTGACCACGCCGATTGGCGCTATGAACCTGGCCAGCAGGTGCGTTTTCGCATCCAGGCAGTGCAGGACGGCCAACCGTTGAGCGGGGTGCAGGTTACCTACAGGATCGGTCCGGAAATGCTGGCGCCGGTCATCGATCGGACGGTGCCGCTACCGGCGGAAGGACTAGTGGTCGATGGGGGGATGCTGGAAGCTCCCGGTTTTCTGCGTTGCATCGCCACCATCCAACGCAACGGGCGGACGTATCGCGGGCTGTCCACGGCAGCATTCCGTCCTGAAGCCATTCAGCCGACGCAGCAAGACCCGGAAGATTTCGATCAATTCTGGGCGGCCGGCAAGGCGGCTCTGGCAAAATTGCCGATGGATGCGAAGGTGACTCCGCTTGCCGATTATGGGAATGCGGGCGCGGCTTGCTCTCATGTCAATTTGCAGAACGTGGGCATGGGCGCGGCGCCATCGCGGTTTTACGGGATTCTGTGCGAGCCGAGGGCGCCGGGCAAGTATCCGGCGCTGCTGAGCGTTCCTGGAGCGGGGGTGCG
Organism: Bryobacterales bacterium; assembly: GCA_016789755.1. GTDB lineage: Bacteria > Acidobacteriota > Terriglobia > Bryobacterales > Bryobacteraceae > CADEFT01. Next base: position 25,401 of record JAEUQG010000070.1, on the reverse strand, counting down.
TCCGTATCGGGGGATGGCGGAGATTGCGGCGAAGGGCATCATTACGCTGCAGGTGGGGATTCACGGGATTCCGGTAAATCTGGAACAATCGCTTTACGATTCGCTGGGTGCGGGGGCGCTGGCCGCTTATAACACGTTCGGGCTCGACAGCCGCGACCGGTATTATTACCGCCGGGTGTATCTCGGTTGTGTGCGGGCGAACGATTTTCTCACCTCGCTTCCGAATTGGGATGGGGTGAATCTGGCGGTTACGGGAGGCAGCCAGGGAGGTGCGTTGTCGATCGTGACCGCGGGTCTCGATCCGCGAGTGAAGGGGCTTGCCGCATTGTATCCGGCGCTGTCCGACGTTACCGGCTATTTACACAACCGGGCCGGCGGGTGGCCGCACATGTTCCGGGCGAGCGAGGGACCGCTGGCGCATCGTACGGCGGACAAGATCGCCACGACGCGGTACTACGATGTGGTGAATTTTGCCCGCCGGGTGAAAGTGCCGGGGCTTTATACGTGGGGATTCAACGACGAAACGTGTCCTCCGACTTCGATGTATTCGGCGTTCAATGTGATTCCGGGAGAGAAGAAGCTGTTGCTGGCGCTCGAGACAGGGCATAACACGGTGCCGGAGCAGGTAGCCGAGGTGGAGGCGTGGGTAGTGGCGTTTTTGAAGGGGGCGGGGCGGTGAGCGCCGGAGCCTGGAATGGGCTATCCGCCGCGGCCTCGTTTGGCGAGGTATAACTCGGTCGCCTCGTTTTCCATTTCGCGGTCGAATTGCTTGCGCCATTCCTCGAACCGGCGGTCTTTGAGTTTTTCCATGAGCCGGTAATCACGCATGGCGCCGATGAGGACTTGGCGTTGGTTGGCAATGGCTTCGCGGGTTGAGTGGAGCCGTTGTTCGAGACGGCGCTTCTGCCTGTCGAGGGCCTGATGGTAGGCGTGAAGCGCGGCGAGGTCGGAGGCCGAGAGTGAGTTGGAATGGAGCATGTCCTCGGCGGAGTGGGCGCGGTCTACGGCGGTAGATGCGAGGGCATGGTGGAGGCGGCTTTCGAGGGCAAGGAGTTCATCGAGGCGCGCCTGCTCGGTTTCCATGCGGCGCTTGCGCCAGTCGAGCGCCGTGGCGAGTTGGAATTGAAAGCGTTTCATGGGGCAAGCATCGAGGCCAGTTGCTCGAGTTTGGAGAGAGTTTCCTCACGGCCGGACTTGGCGTGCGAGTCCTGGCGGAGGAAGTCTTCGAGATCCTGGCGGGCCTTGATGGCGGCATCGAGCTTAGCGTTGGCGCCGGAAGTGTAGGCGCCGAGCAGGATCAGATCCTGCGCGCGCTGGTAGGCGGCCATTGCCTCGCGGACCTTGACCATGGCGTGTTTCTGCGCCGGAGCGGCGACCTGGGAAGCGAGGCGGCTGACGGACTGGAGGATATCGATGGCCGGGTAATGGCCCGCCGCGCCCAGATCGCGCGAGAGGATGATATGTCCGTCGAGAATGGCGCGCACCGCGTCGCAGATCGGTTCGTTGAAGTCGTCGCCTTCGACCAGGACGGTGAAGAATCCGGTGATGGAGCCTGTGGGGAAGGCGCCTGCCCGTTCGAAGACCTTGGGGAGGATGTGGAAGACGGAGGGGGTGTACCCTTTCTGGCTGGGGGGTTCACCGGCGGCGAGGCCGATTTCGCGCTGGGCCATGGCGAGACGGGTGACGGAGTCCATGACGAGGAGAACGTCGGCGCCTTGATCGCGGAAGAATTCGGCGATGGCGAGGGCGACGAAGCAGGCGCGGATGCGCAAGGGGGCGGGACGGTCGCTGGTGGCGACGACGAGGACGGAGCGAGCCAAGCCTTCGGGGCCGAGTTCCTGTTCGATGAAGCCGCGCACTTCGCGGTTGCGTTCGCCGATTAGAGCGATTACGGTGACGTCGGCGAAGTTGTGGCGGGACATGGAGCCGAGGAGGGTGCTTTTGCCGACGCCGCTGCCGCCGAACAAGCCGATGCGCTGCCCCTTTCCGCAGGGGAGGAGGCTGTCGATGGCGCGGATGCCGGTGACCAAGGGGGAGCGGATGGGCTCGCGTTCGAGCGGGCCTGGGGGAGTACGGAACAGGTCGTAGAAGGCGGCGGGTTCGATAGGGCCTTTGCCGTCCATGGGCTTTCCGAAGCCGTCGAGAACGCGGCCGAGGAGGGCGGGCCCGACAGCGACGCGGGCCTCCTGCCCGCGAGCCACGATGCGGTCTCCGAGTTGGAGACCGTCGATCTCTTCGAGCGGCATGGAGAGGACTTTGCCGTCGCGGAATCCGATGACCTGCATGCGGATGTGGCGGCGGCTGGCGGTAACCACCTCACAGAAGTCGCCGATGGCGGCGGCGGGACCGATGGACTCCACCAGAAGCCCGACGAGTGCCGTCACGGTGCCGGTCCAGCGTCCGGCGGGTGCTTCCTCTACGGAACGGAGGTAGGGATCGATGTCGATGGTGGGGGCGTTCATGGGTCTTTCCTGCGGTCGAGCAGATCGGCAAAGCCGCGCTCGATCTCTTCGAGTTGCGTTTCCACGGAGGCGTCCAGTTGACCGCGGCTGCACTCGAGCAGCAGAGCGCCTCGTTCGAGCGAAGGGTCGGCCACGACATCGATGCGCTGGGGGCTGCCGATGCGCGACAGGTGGGCGCAGACGGCGTCGCGGTCCTCGGGCCGCACGCGGATGCGGCTGGCCTCTCGCATGTCGAGCCGGTCGAAAGCTGTTTTGAGCAGGCCGGCGATGGCCTCCGGGTCGATGCTGAGTTCCCGGCGAAGAATGCGGCGGGCCATGGCCGAGGCGAGCCGGATGACATCCTGTTCGGCCTCCCGGCGCAGGCGTGCGCGCAACGAGGCCAGATCGCTGATCGACCGCACAGCGTTTTCGAGCGCGGGTTGCCACTTGGCGGCGGCGGCGGCCTCGCCCTCTTCGCGGCCTTTCCGGTGAGCTGCACGTTCTCGTTCGGGAATGGAGTTTTCCAAGTTGCGGAGAGATGATTCGAGCCGCTGATAGTCCTCAAGGGGAGGCCCGGGTGGTGCGGACGGGACCGGGACGGGGTCGGGCTTGCGCGGAAATTCCTCCTCGGGCGGCGGCTGATAGAGCGGGCGGGGCTCTCCCGCGGAGAGCGCGGGCGGGGCGACGGTCCAGGCGATAGGCGCGGCCTCGGCTGCCCGTTCCCGGCGCAGGATCCTAGACGACATACTGGTCTCCGCCGGCGCCCTTGGTGCTGATGACTCCTTCGTTTTCGAGTTGGCGCACGATGGAGATGATTTGCTGTTGCGCTGCCTCAACTTCTTTGATCTTGATGGGGCCGAGGGAGTCCATGTCTTCTTTCAGCATTTCCGCGCCGCGGGCGCTCATGCAACCGAGGAAGTGCTGTTTTAACTGTTCGCTGGTGCCCTTGAGAGCGACGGTGAGGAGTTTGCGGTCGATGCGGCCGAGCACTTCCTTAACGGCGTTCTGGTCGAGCATCAACAAGTCCTCGAAGACGAACATGAGATGACGGATAGTTTCGACGAGGTTGGGGTCTTCGCTTTCGATGGCCTCGAGGATTTCCTTGCTGGTGGCGACATCCAGGCGGTTGAAAATTTCCGAGACGGCGCGCACGCCGCCGTAGGATTCGCGGCTGAGTTCGCCGAGAGCCTTCAACTTCTGGCCGATGATGCCGGCGATTTTGGAGATGATTTCCGGAGAAATCTGATCGAGATGGGCCATGCGCAGGGCGACATCGGCGCGCATTTCCGGAGGCAGCGAGTTGAGCAGACCGGCTGCCTGGGAGGGATTGAGGTGCGAGAGGACGAGGGCGATGGTCTGCGGATGCTCGCTGTGAATGAACTTGGCGAGTTGCTGCGGGTCAGCCTTCTGGAGGGCGTCGAAGTTGGCGCCTTCGGTGCCGAGCGCCTTCATCAGCCGGTCGAGGAGCTTTTTGGCATGCTCGGGTCCGAAGGCGTTGACCAGAACGCGGCGGGCATAGTCGATGCCACCTTTGTGGACGTAGTCGCTGGCGAGCGACATCTGGTAGAACTCTTCCAGAATCGACTCCGACTCCTCGTCGGTGATGCTGCCGAGCTTGGCCATTTCCCGGCTGATGAGATGAACTTCGTCTTCTTCGAGTTCCTTGAAGATCTCACCGGTGACGAAATCTCCCAGCATGACGGCAAGGATGGCGGCCTTGCGGGGCCCGGGGACAGTCAGTTTTTCTTGCGATGCGGCCGGCATGAATCCGTTAACGCTCCTTCTCGGTAAGCCAACTGCGAATCAGGTGGGCTGCGCCCACGGGGTTTTGCTTGGTCTGCTCAGTGATGTGCTTGACCAGGACCTCCGTTTTCTTGGTGATCTGCTCCGGGCCGCGCAGGGAGGCGAGCAACTCGCGTTCCTGCTGTGCAATCAACTCCTGCCGTTCCTCTTCGGAGAGTTCGGGATCGGCGCCGGGGCGGGCCACAGCAGAGCCACCGTGTGTGGCGGGGAGCTTGGTATGAGCGGGCGGCAGTTCACCCAGGCCTTCCATCGCCGCGCCGGATGCGGTGGCTGCGCTGGCCTTGGCGAGAGCCAGTGCTTTTTTCTTCCGCTTCTTCACGAAGAAGAAGCCAGCGCCGCCAAAAAGGATCAAGGCGAGAAGGGCCGCCACGCCGGTGAGGATCATAGGATTCAGCTTGATTCCCTTATCGGCCAGCCACTTCTCGATACCCTGAAGGAACGGCGCCGATTGTTGCGGTGCGGGGGCCTTACCCGGCGCCTTGGGCGCAGCCGGGTCGGGAGGCGGCAGCGATTTGCGCAGCGTTGATTCGAAGGGAAGGCTTTCGACCACAATCTGGTCTCCGCGTTCCTGGTTGAAACCAACGGCGCCGGCGATGAGGTCGCGGACTTTTTTCAGGGTCTCCTCGGAGGGCGGTTCGAGAATGCGTTTTGCCTTGGCGCCGGTACCCTCCCACCGTACCCCTTGGTCCAATACGGTGGACACGGTTAGACGGCGAATGCCGCCTTGTGGCAAGGTTGTTCTGCGGACAGTGCGGCTGGATTGGTAGGTGATATTTTCTGTGCGGCGCATCAAGCCCTGGTCTTTCGAGCCGGGCCGGGAGGTGGGGCGGGGCAGGCTGGACGCTGTACCGGGCACGCCGCTGGGGGTGGCAGGAGTATTCATCTCCTCGGTTCGCTGCTGTGTGACCATCACGCTGCGGTCCGGATCCCAGGCTTCTTCGCTTTGCTCGCCGCTGGAAAAATCGACATCCACTGCGACACCTGTTTGGAAATGTTCCGCGCCGATGACGGGTGTGAGGGTGGCCGTGACTTTGGCGTGGAGGTCCCGTTCGATCTTCTGGCGATATTCCAGACGCAGGTCTTTATTCTCTTCCTCGTCGGGAGTTGCGGGGACTTTCTTGAGCAGATTCCCTTGCATGTCGACTACCGTCACCTGTTCCGGCGTGAGGCCTTCGACAGCGCTTGCGACCAGGTGTTCGATGGCCAGAACGTTGCGGGGAGAGAGCTGCGCATCCGGGTTGAGCTTGAGGAGGACGCTCGCCTTGGCTGGTTGGCGCTGCTCGGTGAAGAGGCTCTGTTTGGGAAAAGTGAGGTGGACGCGCGCTTCGGACACTTCCGCCAAGGACACCATCGACCGCTCCAATTCGCCTTCGAGGGCCCGGCGATAGTTCACTTGCTCGGCAAAATCCGTGGCTCCGAAGTTGGTCTTGTCGAACAACTCAAAGCCGATTCGCCCGGTCTTGGGCAAGCCGGCTCCGGCAATCACCAATCGGGTCTCGGCCAGTTTCGCGGACCGAACCAGAACGGCGCCATCCTCGCCCAAGCGGTATTCGACGTTCGCCTCCTTCAACTTGGTCACTACCTTGTTGGCATCCTCGGCGGCGAGTCCGGTGAAAAGGGGGCGGAAGTCCTTCTCGCGGTTCCTGAGCAGTAGGACGTATAGCCCTGCGACGACTGCAACCGCGGTGAGGGCAATGGTGATCTGCTGTTTTCTGGTGAGGCTGCCGGAGAGCCGCTTGAATTGGTCCCACATGGAAATCTACCGCGCGTCAGCACAGATGGGCTACATCTGCATTCGCATGACCTCCTGGTATGCCTGCACGACCTTGTTCCGAACTTGCAGAAAGTACTCAAAGGAGAGTTCGGCGCGCTGAGTGGCGAGGAGGACTTCATGCAGTTCCTGATCCTCGCCCCGCAGAAGGCGGCCGACCTTCTCCTGGCCGTCGCGGTGGGCCTGCTCGACGCGCTGGACGGCCTGTTCGAAGAGCTGGCCGAACTCCTGCGAAGGGTTTTGCGGCGATGCAGGGGAAGTCCCTGTGGGTTTGAGGGGCTCCACTGGGGGCGTCATGCGAATCATGGAAAGGGGATTCATAGTCATCCTCACCGCATGAGATCGATCGAACGCTGCAGCATGTCCTTGATAGCGGTCATGGCTGATACATTGGCCTGATAGCCGCGGGTGGCGCTCATCAAGTCCGCCATGTCCTCGGCGGGCTGGATGCGCGGGTAGGCGACATAGCCGTCGGGCCGAGCATCGGGATGCCCCGGCTGGTATCGGAGTTCGGGGTCCCGCTCATCGACCACGACTTCGGAGACCTTTACGCCGGTAGCCGGCTTAGCCAGTTGCTCCTCGTAGACGGCAGAGAAAGGAGAGCCTTGGGACTCGCTCTCGAAGACGACATCGCGGCGGCGGTAGGGACCGCCCTCGATGGTGCGGGTGGTTTCCGCGTTGGCGAGATTTTCGACCAGCAGTTCGGCGCGCTGGCGCTGGGCCGCCATGCCGGATGCAGGGATGGAAAGTAAGTGAAACAGGCTCATCCGCCTTTGCCCTCCTGAATTGCATTACGCATCTTTCGTAACTCGCCGCGCGCCATGAGCGAAGCCATCTGGAACCGGATCCCGTTCTCGGCGAGCAAGCGGGCCTCGCGGTCAATGCTGACGTTGTTGCCGTCGTTCTTGGAGGGGAGGTCCGGCTCGACGACGCGGGGTGCGGCGCCGTCGACGCGGCTGAGGAACTCGAATTGAAAGTCGACGTCTTTGGTCTTGTAGCCAGGCGTGTCGGCGTTGGCGATGTTGGAGGCAACCAGCTTCTGGCGCGCGCTGAGCAGCGACATGTACTGTTCGAGTTTCCCGGCGATGGCGTCCATCATGGTGGAAGGGATTGCAAATGAGGGGCCAAATTGGAAACACGCGCCGATTGCGAGTGAGTACCAGTGGAAAAGCGTTAGAAATGTGTCGTTTCGGCAGAAAAATGGCGGCTCGCTCAGACTTCGGAAGCGTCGTAGAGGGAGGGGTAGGCGGTTACCATTTCGTGTGCCGATTCGAGCGCCGTTCCAATTTGGATCAACGGGCCCTGTCCGATGCCGGGGCAGTAATGTCCGGTTGCCTGCCATTGCCCGCGGTCAGAGACGAGTTCCGGCCAGAATGGGAAAAGGCGGCACTGGACAGGCTTGACCGGATGGATGGCGCAGCCCCCATTGCGGAGGAAGTGGCATTGGGATTGTTTCGGTTTGCGGAGCCGTAAACGATGTCTGGTCCTGACCACGTAACGCGACTCAAACTCCGCCGGTTCGATGGAAAGGAAGCCGGCGGCCCGGCGCAGGTCTTCTTCTGTAATGTAGACCCAACCTTTTTGTTCGCAGCAGGCGGTGCAACCGCGGAGGCAGGTGAACTGGATGGCGCCGGTGTCCATGATGAATATCTTCGCAGGCTAAGGGACGCTGGTGATCCACGCCGGGCCCGGGCACGGGGCGGAAGAATTCTCCGGCGTGTTGCGAAGGATCGGTTGGCGGGCCCGTTCCACGGGCGATGCGGGCAGTTGCGCAGGGTCACCGACAAGCCAGTCTGGGGATTGGGCACGGCTCCCATGAAGGTGCTGCATGTCCGCTATCGGCTTTTACGGCGCTGTCTTTGTCGAAGCGGATGGATTCGCTGCCTTGCCGCCCGGGCGGGCGAGGGGGGAGGAAGCGCCGTTGGAAGGCATTCCGGCCACAGGAGCCGCCGGAATCGCGTGGCGGAGCGGTTGCTTTAGTTGCTTTACTGTCCCCTTGACAATCTAGGGAAGTAGATCTATTCTTTCCATAGATCGTCATAGGGAGGGACGGTCGCGCATGGCAAAATCCCCGTCTCCGGCGTTGCTGCAAGGCACGCTCGATCTTCTGATACTGCACGCGCTGCAGCGCGGTCCGATGCACGGTTATGCGATCGCACAGACGATTCACCTGCTTTCGGACGAAGTGCTGCGAGTGGAGGAGGGGTCACTGTATCCGGCGCTGCACCGTTTGGAGTTGGACGGGGCCATCTCGTCGAGTTGGGGGGTATCGGATAACAACCGGAAGGCGAAGTACTACGAAGTGACGCGGCGCGGGAGAAAGTTGATCGCCGCACAACAGCGCACATGGAGCACGCTTTCAGCGGCCGTGGACCGCGTGCTGGCGAGGTAAGGATATGCGCCGGTTTTGGTTGAAGTTGAAGAGCCGCCGAAGGATCGATGAGGAACTGGAAGAGGAACTGGCGTTTCACCGGGCCATGGCGGCTGAGCGGGGGAACCCGATTCCGCTAGGCAAGCCTCTGGCGATCCGGGAACAGTCGCTCGACTTGTGGCGGTTCCAGTGGCTGGAGGATTTCTGGCAGGATCTGCGCTACGGGTGGCGCGAACGGATGCACCGGCGCCTTGCGGTGACGGCGCCGGCGGTGCTCTCGCTGGCTTTGGGAATTGGAGCGAGCGTGGCGATTTTCTGCTACTTGGACGGACTATATCTTCGTCCGCTGCCCGTGGCCGAGCCGGAGCGGTTAGCGCATGTGTTCGCTGACACGGACCGGCAGATCCGCGGCACGCTGAGTTATCCGGAGTTTGGCGAATTGGCGAGACTTCCCTCTTTCTCCGGCGCGGCTGCCGCGCAGGGCCGCGGCGCCAGGCTGCTGGCGAACGGAGAGGATCAGCTTGTATCAATCTATTGCGTGTCGGAGAACTTCTTTCAGCTATTAGGAGTGCGGGCGCAACTGGGGCGTGTTTTTGGAAGTGGGGATCGGGATGGCCCCGGTGTGGTGCTGGGGCACAGCGCGTGGCTGCGTCTGTTTGGCGGCGATCCGTCCATTGCCGGAAAGAGCCTACGGCTGTCGCGCGGGATTGCGGGCAACGTGACGGTGCTGGGAGTTCTTCCGGCGGAGTTCCGCGATCTGACGGGCAGCGGCGACCGTGACCTGTGGATGCCGCCGGAGACATTTGAGGCCATCAGCGGCGGGGCACGGGAGGAGTTTGAGGACCGCTACAACACCAGTTATTACGTGCTGGCGCGTTTGCGGCCAGAGGCTACGGTGCGGCAGGCGCAAGCTGAAGCGGAAGCATTGCACCGAAGGCTTGCCGGCGACTATCCGGCGACGAACACGCGCCGTAGATTCACGGTCCTTTCGGATTTCGACTATCGCATGGAGAACGCGGGCACAACGGGGCTGGTGCTTTTCGGCATCGTTCTGATGGTGATGGCGATCGCGTGCGTGAATGTGTCGAACCTGCTGCTGGGCGCGGTGGAGAGCAGGCAGCGGGAACTGGCGGTTCGGGCCGCGATCGGAGCAGGCCCGTGGCGGATCGCCCGGCAGTTGTTTGCCGAAAGCGTCTTGCTGGGGGGACTGGCGGCGATTGCCGGCGCCGGTGTGGCGTACCTGTTGGTGGCTCTGATTCCCGCCGTGATCGACCTGCCGGAACAGACACGGGCGCTACAACTGTTTCGTGTCGACGCCCGCGCCGCCGTATTTGCGTTCAGTGTGCTGGTGCTGACAATTCTGCTATTCGGCATCGCGCCGGCGTGGATCGGGAGCGGCGCGAATCTGACCGGCCGGCTGAAAGGCGCCGGGGCCGGTCCTGGGCGCCTTCCGGTACGCGATCGGCTCGCGTTGCTGCAGGTGGCGGTGTCCCTTGCTCTGCTGACGGCGGCTTCTTTGTTGATGGCGAGCTTTCTTGAAACCCGCAGCGGAGACATCGGCCTGGCGCGGAAGAATGTACTGAATGCGTGGCTGTCGCGCCAACAGGTTCCCGCCGAGAGGCCAATGCTGGAACGCTTGCAGGCACTCCCCGGGGTGCGGGAGGTGAGTCTTGCGTTCCGGGCGCCGTTGAGCGGAAGCGGCGGCGGACTTTCGATGCCTGTGCACCTGCCTGGGCACGGCGAGTTCGGCGCAGGGCAGCCGCCGGTGGCGATCAAGTACAACAGCGTCGGGCAGCGCTACTTCGGGATGATGGGCGTGCGGCTGCTGCGCGGCCGATTGTTCGAGGACAGCGACGACGAGCGTGGCGCGAAGGTGGCGGTGATCAGCGAGGCGATGAGCCGGCGGTTCTGGCCCAATGACGATCCAGTCGGCAAGCGGATTGCGGCGGCGGAAGGCGCGGCGTGGGTGATTGTGGGGGTGGTGAGCGACGCGCCGATCAACAGCGTTGGGGAGATTCCCGAACCTTATTTTTATACCGTTTGGTGGCAAAACCCGATGGGTGAGTTTACGTTGTTGTTGGAAACAGAGGGAGCGCCGGCCCGGCTGATTCCGCTGGTGCGCGCCGCATTGCGGCAGATGGACAGCAAACTCGAACAGGCGCAGTTCAGCACGATGGAGGAACTAATCGCTGCCCGCGGGAGCAGATACCGGCGTGCGGCGCAGTTGGTGAGTGGTCTGGGAGTGCTGGGCATCATCCTGACAGCCATAGGTCTCTATGGGGTGATTGCGCGCAACGCCGCGCTGCGGCGGCGTGAGATCGGGATCCGGATGGCGCTGGGAGCGGGAGGTGGGGAAACGGCGCGGATGATCGCGATGCGTGCTTTGCAACTGACCGCGGCGGGAATCGCACTGGGATTGCCACTGGCAATGTTGACGGCGCACGCTATGCGGTCGATGTTGTTCGGGGTCGGCGAATGGCATCCTCCATCCTTCTTTGCGGCTGCTCTGTTGTTGCTCATCGTCGCGATAGGGGCGGCGTGGCTGCCCGCGGTGCGCGCGGCACACGTCGATCCAGTGCTGGCGATGAAGGTGGAGTAGGGCTGTGCCCTCAACTCCAGTGCTCGCCGCTACGGGACCCAAATCGTGGCGCCGATGAAGCGTTCCTTTTTGGGATCGGTGTTGTAGTAGTAGATGGAAACCACGGCGCCATCGGGACGCTGCACGGAGCGAACGTAGCCGAGGTCGCGATTGCCGCCATCGGCTCTCAAAACAATCTGGTCGCTCCATGATTTGCCTTCGTCGGAACTGAGGCGTGCGCGGATGCCAAAGGGTAGCTGACGATAGCCGTAGATCAATGCGGCACGACCGTCCTTGAGTCGCAGCAGGCTGGGAGGATTGCCGGCGCCGATGTCGGGTGCGATATCGCCTTCGTGCTTCCAGCTTTTTCCGCTGTCGTGCGAGCGGTAAGCCTCGATGAATCCGCGGCGGCGCACTGCCGTGTAGAGATGCTGTGGGCCGAAGCGCAAGGTGGCGGGCATGATGGCGTAGTCGTTGGCCACTTCGGGTTCGGGGCCGATGAGGCTTTCGAGCGTCCAGGTTTTTCCCCCATCGCGAGTGCGCGTGCAGGCCACGCGTCCTTCGCGGCCGTTGGCCTTGGCGAGCGTGGTGAAGAGCATCAGGTCATGCTTGCCGTTGACGATGTAGTCGGTACGAGCGGCCGTGCCTTTGTGCCCGAAGTCGGGGAGGCGGAAGGGGCCCAGCCATCGCTTGCCGCGGTCATAGGAATAGTACAGGCGGGAGGTTCCTGGATTGCCGGTGAGGCGCGCGGTGAGGGCGAAATCCTTGTGCGTGAAATCGACCGGCTGGGCGGGCGCCTGCTGCAGGGCTGGGCCACGGCCGGCGGGGTATCCCTGATAGCGCTCCCAGGATGGCGTAGCCAGTTCCGGGGGCTGTTCGATGGTCCAGGTTTCGCCGCCGTCGAGGGAGCGGGCCAGCAGTTGATCGACCTCGTGCTGCTTGCTGATGGCGTGACTGTCCACGCGGTAGACGAACGGGGCGGCATCGAAGCCGACGAGGATTTCGTTACCCCAAATCCATATGCCGTGATTGGCGGGCCAGCCGGCGAACCGTCCCGGTTTTTCGTAGACGGTGATGTGACGCGATGCCTGCTGGCTTTGCGCGAAGGCGGCGGCGCTGGACAGCAGGAGCGCCGCGCAAAGCGTGAAGTGCCTACTTCGCATTGGGCACGCTCCAGACGACGGCACGCGACGAGGAAGTGGCGAGCGCGTTCTTCAGATCGTCCACCTGGTAATAGAGGGTGACGACTTTGCCCTTGGAAACTTCGACCGAGCTGGGGTAGCCGCAATCGCCATTCGGGGCGCCGTCGGAAAGTACGATGTGTTTGCCCTTTTCCCAAGTGCGGCCATCGGGGCTGACCATGGCATGTACGCCCCGGGGGGCATTGCGCTGGCCGAACACCATGAGGACGCGCCCGTCGCGGAGTTGAATAAGATCGGCGGGATGCTCGCTATCGGCGGTGACCTGATTCGGCTTGGACCAGGTCTTTGCTTGGTCTGAGGATTCGGTAATGGCGATGTGCCCGCCTTTTTGAGAGCGCATGGCTGCCAGCAGGCGGCCGTCGTTCATGCGAAGGATGCCGGTTTCATTGAAGTGTTCGCCGAGCAGAACGGGTTCACCCCAGGTGCGGCCGCCGTCCTTGGAGCGGAAGATGTAGCTCTGATTGCCGCGTTCGTCGAAGAACTCGAAGTATACGGCCATGAGTACGTCACCGGCGGGCAGTTGAATGATCTTGCCGTAGGGAGAGATGTGGCCCTTATTGGCGTAGAAACCGTAGATTGCCGGATCGCGCACGGGCTTCGACCACGTCTTGCCGTTGTCCTTGGAAAAGACGAGGTAGACGCCATCGAACCTACGATCGTTGCGGCCGCCTTTGAAGCGCAGCCCGGTCTCATCGTAGCCGGAGGCGATGGCGTAGGCGAGGACGACGGTGCCGTCTTTCAACTGGCCCATGGCCGGGTTGCGGTCGTCGAATTCACCATCGACGGCGGTCCACGGCGCGGACCATGTTTTTCCGCCGTCGGTGGAACGGATGAGGTCAAGACGGCCCTTGACGCCGATGTGAGGGGCGCCTCCGCGAATGACGGCGAGAACGTCGCCGTTCTTGAGCGAGATGGCCACGGGGAAATAGCCGAGTCCCTTGGTCAGCGCCTGATTGGGGAAGTCCGCGGCCATGGCGAGGCCGCCAATACAAACGAGCAGAAGAATGTTTTTCATGGAAGTTTGCGAAATTGCTCCATTGCGGAATTGGATCGATCGGGTTGGCCGAGGCGGCGGTAGCTGAGGGCGAGCTGATACCAGCCCTGCTTGAGGCTGGGATTGGCGGCGACGGCCTTTTCGAAATGCACGGCGGCGGTGGCATCGTCGGAACGGGCGGCGGCGAGTTTGCCGAGTTCGAAATGGGCGTCGGCATTGGCGGGTTCGATGACTACGGCGCGCCGCAGCATGTCCAGGGCCGCATCGGGCTTCTGAAGTTTGGCCAGATTGCGGCCGAACTTCAAGTAGTAGGCGGCGTTGCCAGCATCGAGCCGGACTGCTTTGGCGTAAGCAGACTCGGCTTTCTGCAACTCTCCGGTGGCGTCGTAGACATCGCCCAGCGCGGAATGCAAGTCGGCAGCGCCGGGCTCCAACCGGACCGCCGCCTCGTAGGCGCGTATGGCCTCCTCGTTTTTGCCGTTGAGATAGGCGACCATTCCGGCGGCGGCGTGAATCTTGGCCACTTTGGGGAAGCGCTGGCGGCCGCGTTGCAAGAGGCTCGATGCCTCGGTTGCGGCATCGATGCGCAAGAGCGTGAGGACCAGATCGTACAGGGTATCGGGGTTGGCGGGGTCGAGGGTGTTGGCGCGGCGCAGGGCTTGGGCCGCTTCCGGAGCACGGTCCAGGGCATTCAGGGCAGCACCGCGAAGCGCGAGTGAATCGGCATTCGATGAGCGGTAAGTGTCCAGCACGCGAAGCGCTTCGGCGGGATGCCCTTCCTGCAAGAGAGCAAGCCCGAGGTTGTATGCGGTATCGGTAAGCTTAGGATCGATTTGCAGGGCTTGCTGGAACTGTGGAATGGCTTCTTTCAGCCGTCCTTCGGAAGAAAGCAGCAGGCCGTACTGCGCATGCAACCGCGCGCTGCGTGGATTGGCAGCCAGCGCTTTACGAATCTCCTGCTCCGATGGCTGGCTCCATGCGGCGCTTGCGGCGAGTAATAGGAGCACCGCGGAAAAAGGCCCGGACATCGCCTTCGAGTATACAAGGTCCGTCCATAGTATAGTGTCTAGGTACTCACTTCCAGGGCGAAGTTCCACCACCTTTAGCATAGGAGTTCAGATTCGATGTTTTTGCCGAACCCGCGGCCTATCCGCCGCCTTCTTTGGATGTTGTTCGCCGGCGCGTTCGCCTTAATGGCGCAGGTGCCGACGGCAGTGTTGACTGGGGTTGTGAAAGATTCCACCGGCGCTGTAGTCCCCAACGTGAAGGTCACCGCGACCAATACCGGAACGAATTTGAGCCGCACCTCGGTTACGGACGAATCGGGTAACTTCCGTATTGCGCCGCTGAATCCCGGTCCGTATCGCGTCGATGCGGAGGCGAGCGGGTTCAAGAAAGCCACGATTCCGGAAGTGATTCTGGAGGTGAGCCAACAGGCGCGAATCGACATCGATCTGCAAGTTGGCGATGTATCGCAGACGTTGGAAGTGACCGGGCGTCCGTCGCTGGTAAATACGGAGAGCAACCTCATCGGCGGGGTGATCAATCAGGATCGGGTGTTGAGCCTGCCTCTGAACGGGCGCAACTTCATGGAACTGACAACGCTCACCGCCGGCATTGCCGAGGGCACCGGTTCGGCGGCGATCGTAAACAAGCGCGCCCCGACGGCCGCGGGGATGCCGCATCAGGATAACAACTATCAGTTGGACGGCGCGGACAACAAGGAGGCTTTCTTCAATAGCTGGAATCTCGGTCCGTCGGTGGATGCGATTCAGGAGTTCAGCATTCAGGTGGGCCAGTATTCGGCGGAGTTCGGTTCCGGCGGCGGCGCTGTGATCAATGTGGTGACGAAGTCCGGCACCAATGAACTGCACGGCACGTTGTGGGAGTTCATGCGGAACAACGTGTTCGACGCACGCAACTTCTTTCTCACTCCGACGCAGACCATCGCGCCGCTGCGGCGGAATCAATTCGGGGCGGCCGTGGGTGGACCGATTTTCAAGAACAAGATGTTCTTGTTTGGCAACTACGACGCGACGCGGATCCGGCAGGGGGTATTCCGCAGTGCGCTGGTGCCGACGGCGGCGCAGATTGGCGGCAACTTCGCGGGCTTCAGCAAGACGATCCGCGACATTCGCGCGGGTACGGGTGGGAGTCCCTTTCCGGGCAACGTGATCCCCACATCCCGGCTCGACCCGATTTCACAGGCTCTGGCGAAGTACTATGCGGCGCCGAACAATCCGAATCCGGCGCAGAACTACAGCGTCAACGCGTCGAGCAGCAGCACGGTCGATTCGGGACTGTTCCGGTACGACTGGCGGATGACGGACAAACACGATCTGATGGTCCGCTACGGGATTCAGAACATCGACAACTACACGCCGGGGACGTTCCCGCTGGTGGGCGGGCTGATCGTTCCGCAGAAGCCGCAGAATCTGGCCGTCAATGTGACGTCGATTCTTTCCACGAAGCTTCTGAACGAGTTCCGGGCCAGTTACGGGCGGCAGATTCACCGCCAGCGCGGGCAGAACTCCGGCAATCCGATTGCGGCTAACGCCGGAATCCCGTTTGCGCCGAAAGAAGGCAGCGGAGCGGGGTTTGTGGAAGGGATCAGTCTGGGAACGACCGGGTTCGCGTCGCTTTCCGAACAGCAGCCGTGGTTTCTGACCGTGAATAGCTTCCAGTGGTACGACGGCATCACGTGGTCGCAGGGCAAGCACAACATCAAGGCGGGGTTCGATATCCGCCGCCATCGCGCCGATGCTTTTCTGGGCACTCGACTGAACAATCAATACACGTTTTCCGGGCAGTTCTCCACGGATGGGTTCAGCGATTTCCTGCTGGGCGACATGGCTTCGTCTTCGATTGCGCTGGCGCCGAACGAGACGGGCCGTTTTCGAAGAACATTGCTTGCCGGTTACGTTTTGGACGACTGGAAAGTGACGCCGAAGCTGACGCTGAACATCGGGATGCGGTACGAGTATGGGCAGGTTCCGGTGGAACTCGGCGGACTGACGCCGACCTTCAGCCCGTCACTCGCCAACGGCCAGGGCGGGCTTCTGTATCCGAAACAGAACAAGAACGCCGAGCCGTTTTTCCGGGGAGTTCGTCCCGATCTCGGTTTCGGATACCTGGACCGGGAAACGTTGTTTACATCGGACAAGAACAACATCGCGCCGCGCTTCGGCTTTGCGTATCGCCCCCTGAGCGGGAACCACACGGTGGTCAGAGGCGGATACGGCGTGTTCTATTCCGGACCGCAGTTGATGAACCTGGTGCAGAACTCGGTGACGGGTCCGCCGGCGCAATTGTGGGCGGGGTACACGTCCAACGCCGCGATCCCGACGCTTACGTGGGCCGGCGACGTCAACAATCCCAACGGATCGCTTGCCACGGCGATTTTCGGCGTGTTGACGGGGCCTGAGAACAACTGGATCGACGGCTATACGCAGCAATGGAGCTTGAGCGTGTCGCAGGAAGTGAGCAAGACGGTGGTGCTGGAAGTGCAGTATCTCGGCTCGAAGAGCACGCACCTCGAGAACTCGCTCGATTACAACGCGACGCAACCTGGTCCGGGAGCGGTGCAGAGCCGCATTCCGTGGCCGAAATGGAATCGGGTGTTCGGATTCAATTCCGGCGGTGCGGCGAACTATAACGCGTTGCTGCTGACGGCGGAAAAGCGCATGGGCAAGGGGCTGATGTTCAAGGGCGCCTACACCTGGAGCAAGACGCTGGCGAAGAACGGCGCACGTTCTTCGGGCAACGTGGGGCAGGTGCAGAATCCTTTCGATCTGCGCCAGAACGACGGGTTTTCATCGGATAACATTCCGCACCGCTTCACCGGCAACTATCTGTACGAACTGCCGTTCGGGCGGGGGAAAGCGATCGGATCGAACATGAACAAAATCGCCGATTTTGTTTTGGGAGGATGGACGCTTTCGGGGATCCTGACGCTGCACAACGGCTATCATCTGGTGGGCCCGACGATCGCCGCGGCCAACTGCAACTCTTCGCCGACGAACGTGTGCCGTCCGGATGCATTGCGGGATCCGCTGATCGGCGGTAACGGGCTAACGAGCCCGCGCTGGGACCGGGACGCTTTCGATTGGCCGCTGAACACCGCGAAGCATCCGGCGCAAGCGCCGCGGTTCGGATCGGCTATGATGAACATGCTGCGCGGAAACGCCGTGAACACGATGGACGCGGGTATTTTCAAGAACTTCGTGATCCGCGAGCGGTATCGTTTCGAGTTCCGTTCGGAGATGTTCAACGCCTTTAACCATACGAACTTCGCGACGCCTAACGGGTCCGTGGAGAACCCGAATTTCGGGCGGACCTTCTCCACGTCTATCGGTCCGAGAACGATTCAATTCGGGTTGAAATTCTATTGGTAAACGACACGTATCGCTGGAAACTGGTGGCGCTGCTCTTTTTGATCGGCGCCACCAACTATGGCGACCGCACCGCCATCTCATCCGTATTTCCGTTGCTGCGCACTGAGTTCGGGGCGACCGACGTTGAACTGGGGGCCATCGGCACGGCGTTTCTTTGGGCCTATGCCGCGGCATCTCCGTTCGCGGGGATGTTCGCAGACCGTTTCTCGCGCAGCCGCATCGTGGCCGGCAGCCTGGCGGCTTGGAGCGTGGTGACACTTGTCACGGCGTTTGCCACCAGCGTCGGACAGATACTCATCAGCCGTGTGATTCTGGGCTTCAGCGAGGCGGCGTATCTTCCCGCGGCAATCGCGCTCATTGCCGATTACCATTCTTCGAAAACGCGCGCCACGGCCATCGGCCTGCACACGGCGGGGCTGACGTTCGGTTTAATCGCCGGTGGCGCAGGAGCGGGTTACGTGGGCGAGACGTACGGCTGGCGCACGACGTTCGTGCTACTTGGAGTCGCGGGAATCGTGCTGGCGGCGTTCGCGTGGTTTTACCTGAAAGATGCGCGGCCGGAGGAGTCGCAATCGGAAACGAATGCGGTTCGCGAGCCCTTGCTGACGAGCCTGGGAACGATTGTGCGCGTGCCCAGTTATCTGATCTTGTTGTCGGAGGCGATGATTGTTTCGGTCGGTACTTGGATCTTTCTGAACTGGCTTCCGCTGTTCTTCAAGGAAACCTACAGCCTGAGTCTCACCGCGGCCGGGTTCGCGGGGACCTTCATGTTGCAGGGGGCGGCGACCATCGGGTTGATTCTCGGGGGGATGTTTTCGGACAAAGTGTCCGGCGCACAACCTCGGCGAAGGATGCTGATTCAGACCATCTGTTATGTGCTGTGCGCGCCGTTTCTGCTGGCGTTTCTGGGGCGGCCGGACATCTTTTTCCTGAACGCATGCATTTTCGCGTTTTCCTTTGTGCAACGCATCGGGCTATCGAATGAAACGCCACTGGTGTGCGATCTGCTGTCGCCGCAGCACCGGTCTACCGCCGTCGGTTTGATGAACACGCTGAACTGCTTTGCGGGCGGCATTGGCATCATGGTGGCGGGCTTCTTGAAGTCGACGTACGGGCTTGGTGCGGTATTTGCGGGCATTTCCATCATCATGGTTGCCGGCGCAATACTGGCGGGCACAGGATACGTGAAGTTCCTGGGCCGCGATCTGGAACGGCGCAAAGCGGCTACCGCGGCTCTGGCCGGCGTGCATTAAGCGCCCATTAGCGACAGGAGCGCCACGAATTCGGCGGTGACATCCAAGCGAGCCACGGCAGCGTCGGCCGGCGTCTCTTCATACACGCCCTGGGCATTCCAACTGCCATCGCCGCATTGTAACGCGCACAATCCGTCCACTACCGCGGATACCAGCGCGCGGTCGTTCGGATCCCCTGTGAGGGCGAACGTCCAGGCCGCACCCCAGCCGATCTTGCCGCTTTGCGGTGTGCGATAGCGATCTTCGTAGCAATGTGCGCTGGCGTGCAAGTAGCGGCGCGCCAAGTCCAGCCATTCGCGCTCCGCCGTGTGCCTGGAGAAGGCGGCGAGCATCGCCGCACTGATTCCGTATTGGAAATACCACTGCCGCGGCTGGGACGCATCGACTACGTACCACACCGAACCGTCGCCTTGGGTCAAACCCACGCCGGGCTTGCGAACATGCGTGAGGCCGCGGTGGAGATCGGGTTGGGCAGCCATGGTGTCGTGAAGCCAACGGGCCACGCCGCGCGCGGCATCGATGTGGCCTGACTTGAGGCACGCGAGTCCGGCCATGCTGGTAGTCATGATTTCCTCCGTGCCTTCTGCGTCGGCGAGGAATCCGCCGCTTTCCGCGTTGCGGCGGGAGAGCAGGAAGGCGGTAAGGGCTTGTGCCGTGTCGCGGTGTCCTAACTCGGCCGCGCCCCAAGCGAGCCAGGAATGCGGATACGTTCGGAAGCGGTCATACCAACCGACACCGGTACCGTCGAGATCGCCGCGGCCGCAGAGGAAGGTCGCGGCAACATAGTCCATGACGCGGGCGGCATCCCGCCGATGTCCGGAAAACAACAGCGCGCAGGGGACCTTATAGTAGGCGTCGAGAGCCTGTGCCGGCAGTAGCGAGCCGTCGGATTGCAGGAGTTCGAGCAGCCATCGCGCTCCACGCGCAGCAGCCGCGGCCGCTTTCGTTTGTTCGTTGCGTTCGCTCATAAGGATGCTTCATTCTCTCATCAGCACCGCCCCGCGTACCCGTGTCATGATGAGACCTATGCCACGCACCGCCATTCGCGCGCTGCTGCTGAGTTTCACTATGTTTGCCGCCGCTGAAAACTGGAACTGGATAGAGAAGGCGCCTCTTCCGAAGGCGCAGGCGGGAGGCGCCGTTGCGCTATTCCACGGGACGATGGTGATTGCCGGAGGAACCAATTGGGAGAATGACGTCAAGCACTGGCTGCGCGATGTGCAACTCTACGACACTGCCGCGGACCGCTGGCGGCAGGGGCCTCCCTTGCCGGAAGCGATGGGATACGGTCCCTACACGCAATCGGCGGCCGGGTTGGCGATTTACGGGGGGAGCGATGGCGTGACCGCGTCGCGGAAGATTTTCACGCTCGATGACGGGATGAAGAAATGGAGGCAGGAGGGCGAGACTCCGGCCGTCGTCCTGCTGGGCCATGCGGCGCGGATCGGGAGCACGGTTTTCCTCATCGGCGGATGCGAGGATGTGGCTGATCTGACCCGTTGCAGCGAAGCTGTTTGGAAGCGCGAGGATGGAGGCGCGTGGCAGCGCGCAGGCAGTATCCCGAACGGGCCGGTAGCGCTGGGGGCCACGGCGGTGCTCGATGGACGGATCTTTCTGTTCGGAGGCTGTTCCATGCCAGGAGGGAAGCTGCGGAATCATTCCGAGGCCTGGATGTTTGAACCGGCCACGGGGAAATGGAAGGCGCTGAAGGGACTTCCGTCGGCTAATCGGGGCCTTACCGCGGTTGGGGGGAACGGGCGGGTGTATTTGTTTGGGGGCTACACAGAGTCTGGCTTCAGTGCCGCCGTGTACAGCTACAATCCCGCCGACGACAGTTATGCGGTTGCTCCGGACATGCCGCTGGCCACGGTGGGCTTGCAGTTTGTGGAACAGGGCGGCAGGCTGTGGGGGGCCGGTGGGGAGCACAAGATGCGCGCCCGCTCGGCCCGCGCCTTTTCCGCCGCTTTACCTCCGCTGCGATGAAACATTTGGCCATTGTCTTGTTTTTGCTATGGCAGGGCGGAGAACCGCCGGAGGCGATGACACTCGCCCGGCGGGCTTATGACGCCGCGCGGAGAGGCAATCTGGACGCGGCTGCGGCGGATTTGCTGGAGGCTGCGCGCCTCGCCCCGCGCAACGCGCTGTACCGTTCCGCATTAGGGGGGCTCTACGCGCGGCAGAACAAGCCGGAGGAGGCGATCAAATCGTTCCGGGAGGCGGTGCGCCTGGAGCCCGGCAACACGGCACTGAAAGCGAACCTGGAGACATTGTCGCTGGATTACGGCGCCGCCCTAGCCCGGGAGAGGCGATTTCGCGCGGGGCTGCAACTGGCCCGGGAAACAGCCGCGCTCTCCCCCGCCTCAGCCAAGGCACACATCATGCTTGGATTGTTTGAAACACGCAACCAGCAGAATGTTCGCGCGGTCGCCGCTTACCGGCGGGCGCTGGAGCTTGCACCGGAGTCCTCCGATGCGAGTGTAGGGCTGGGCATCGCGCAATCGGCGGCGGGGATGCTGAAGGAGTCGCAAGACACCTTCGAGGCCGGCCTTAGGCGGTTTCCTCAAGATGCGATGCACCGCCAGGCTTACGGGGTATTGCTGGTGAAGCTTGCCGAGGCAGGAGGCGCCGGCACGGAGCGCGCCATCGAGATGCTGCAGTCGGCGCTGGCGCTCGATCCGGCGCTGGCGGAGGCTCACTATCAGTTGGGCAGCCTTGCACTGGCGCGCGAAGATCATGCAGCCGCAGCATCCGAATTCGCGGCTGCACTGGGCAACGGACTGGACGATTCGCGGATCCATTACGCGCTGGCGCGCCTGCTTCGCCGCAACGGCAAGACAGAAGAAGCTGCCAAGCACCTGCGGCTGTTTGCCGAACGTAAGGCAGCCGAACAGGACGGAAGGCAACCGTGACGCGCCTGGCGATCGCACTGCTGTTAGCCGGCCAGGTTGCGGCGCCGCCTGTGTTCCGGGATATCACGGCGGCGGCGGGCATTGTCTGGCGGCACTTCAACGGGTTGTCGCCGGACCGTTACCTGCTGGAGTCCACTACGGGCGGCGTAGCCGTCCTCGATTTCGACAACGACGGGCTGATGGATCTGTTCTTTGTCAATGGCGGCGAGACGCCGCGTGGGAAATCGAAGACGGCCGTTCGTCATGCGCTCTATCGCAATCTTGGCGGCAACAAATTCGCCGATGTCACGCCGCGTTCCGGATTGGGGGCCACGAAGTTCTATGGCATGGGAGCAGCCAGCGGCGACTACGACAACGACGGCCACACGGATCTTTACATTACCGGGTACCCTAGCGGCGCACTCTTTCACAACAACGGGGACGGAACGTTTCGCGACGCAACAGCGGAGGCGCGCACTGCAAACGAGGGCGAATGGGGCGCGTCGGCCGCATGGTTCGACTACAACAATGACGGCCTCCTGGATCTGTTCATTGCCAATTACGCGAGGTTTTCCTACAGCGATGCGAAGCGATGCGAGTTCGAAGGCAAGCCGGTCTATTGCGCGCAGACTGCTTACGCCGGACGGCCGAGCCGGCTTTATCGCAACAACGGCAACGGTGCGTTTGAAGACGTCAGCGCGATCAGCGGGATTGCGTCGCAGCCCGGGCGCGCCTTGGGCGTAGTTGCGGTGGATTTCAACAACGACGGCCGCCAGGATCTGTTCGTCGCCCGCGATGCATCGCCCAACCTTCTGCTGCGCAACAAAGGCGATGGCACGTTCGAGGACTTGGGGCTCGAAGCCGAGGTTGCATACAACGCCGACGGGGTCGCGCGGGCCGGCATGGGAGTTGACGCAGGTGACATTGACGGCGACGGCAATGCTGATTTCGCGGTGACCAACTTCGATACGGAGTATCACGCGCTATATCTGAATCCGGGCCGCTTACCTTTTCGCGAAGCCACGGTATCCTCGCGACTGGCGGAGTTTACGCAGCCCTACGTGGGTTGGGGTGTTCGCATGATCGATTACGACCGTGACGGAGACCTCGATCTCTTCATCGTCAACGGTCATCTGCACGAGATGATCGCCCAATCGAACCGCACAGTGTCCTACCGCGAGCCTCCGTTGTTGCTTGCGAACGACGGCAAAGGCCGGTTCACCAAGGCCGGAGCGGGTCCGGCCTTCGATCAGCGCTACCTCGGCAGAGGGATGGCTACCGGAGATTTCGACAACGATGGGGCGGTCGATGCCGTGTTCGTCTCCCTCAACGATCCGCCGGTTCTGCTGCGCAATGAAGTACGGGCATCGAACTGGCTGGGGGTAAGGCTGGTGGGAACCCGATCGAACCGCGATGCGACCGGCGCGCGACTTACGCTGCGTAGCGGAGCGCGCACCTTAACCCGATGGATCACCGGTGGCGGGAGTTTTCTTGCCTCGCACGATCGCCGCGTCGTGTTCGGAGGAGTCACTTTACCGGCTTCGCTAGAGATCCGCTGGCCGAGCGGGCTGAGGCAGACCGTCACGGCGCTTGCCACCGGCAGTTATCACGAAATCACTGAAACGAAGGAATAGAGCCGCTTGAAAACACGCTATCCGCAATCCATTTTGATCAGTTGCGAAATCCCATGGGACGAGCACGACAATTTCCTCGAAGAGCCGTTCCGGCTGCAAGTGCGGCACGCCCTGGAGGCGGGCTTCCGCCACGTCTACACTTTCGGAACGGCCGGGGAAGGTTACGCCGTCGACACGGCGCGCTTCACCCGCATCGCCGAAGTCTTTCGCAAGGAAACGCAGCGCGACGGCGTGCATGCGCAGATCGGGGTCATTGCCCTTTCCACGATGCAGTTCCGCGAGCGTCTCCGCATCGCCTACGACATCGGGTTTCGTGAGTTCCAAATTTCGCTTCCATCCTGGGGCGTGCTGAACGACACGGAGATGCTGCGCTTTTTCGTGGATGTGTGCTCTTCCTTCCCGGATGCGCAGTTCCTCCATTACAACCTGATGCGGACGAAGCGTCTGCTGACCGGCGCCGATTACCGCCGTATAGCCGATGAAGTTCCGAATCTGGTGGCGACGAAGAACACCGGTACTACCGTCCACGGCACGATGGAACTGCTGCGAAACGCGGGCGAAATCCAGCACTTTCTGGGTGAAGCGATGTTTCCCACCGGCTGCCTGCACGGGGAATGCTCGCTGCTGTCGAGCTTCGGTCCGCTGTTCCCCAAGCGCACTCACCAGCTATTCGACTATGGGCGCGCCAGGCAGTGGGACAAGCTCTTCAGCTACCAGGCCGAATACTTGAAGGGTGTGGAAGAAGTGATCGCACCGCTGCGACGCCAAGCGCTGATTGACGGCGCCTACGATAAGGCTCTGGTGAGACTCGCCGGTGTCCCGATGCCTCTGCGGCTGCTATCCCCGTACGAGAGCTTCACCGAAGAAACCTTCGCGGAGTGCAAGCGCATTCTGGAGGAGAAGTACATGCACTGGCTGTGAGGAACACAACCCGGCAGGTACTCTGACATATTGAAAGATTCGGCCATGAAGATCACCGCTGTTACGACAACTCTACTCACGGGCCCGTCCACCAACGACCGCTTCCTGCGGGAAGCGCGGCGGCTGCGCTCGGCCGCGTTCATCGAAGTGCACACTGACGCCGGACTCACCGGAATCGGCGAAACGTACGCCGGCTACTTCTGTCCGGAAGCGATTCCGCCTCTGGTCGACTTTTATGCGCCGATTCTCATTGGCAGCGACGCATCCATCGCGGAACTGTATCAGCGCATGGCGCATTGCGGCAATTACTGGAGCCGGGTGGGTTTGGGGGCTGCGGTGATCAACGGCATCGAAGCTGCGTTGTGGGATCTCAAGGGCAAGCAGGAAGGCGTTCCGGTGTACGAGTTGCTGGGCGGCGCGAAACACGAAAAGATTCCCGCCTACGCGACGGGCGGCCCGTCCAATTACCCGCTCGATCGTTTGGCGGAGAAGGCGGACTACTATCTTTCGCTCGGGTTCAGCGGCTTCAAAGTGGCCACCGGCAGCTACACGCAGGGTATTGGCTGGTACTCTCCCATCGAGCCCGCGGAAGCGGCGGATTTCGAGAGCGGCAAGCTCGAGTTTTTGCGCCGCCACTGCGGTCCCGACATCCGTATTATGCTCGACGGCCACATGGGAAACAGCGTGGGTAAGACCTGGAAGATCGAGACGGCTCTCGCCGTGGCGAAGGCTCTCGAACCCTACAATCTCTTCTTCTTCGAGGAGCCTCTCCACTATACCGATCCATGGGGCTATGCCGAATTGTGCCGCTCCACCGCCGTTCCCATCGCGGGCGGTGAATGTCTGACTTCCACCTACGAGTGGAGAGTGTTCACCGAATGCGATGCGTTCGATATCGGCCAGCCCGATGCCGCGTTCACTGGCGGTTTAGGCGAGTTCCTGCGGGTGGCGGAAATGCTGCACGAACGCGGGCGTGGTATAGCGACGCACGCCTGGGGCGCAGCCGGTTCGTTGATGCAGAATGTTCACTGCGGGTTCGCAGCGCCGAACACGCGCATTCTGGAAGTCGCGCCGGATTACGCTGGTCTGCACGCCGATCTTCTGGATGGATCCTTTGTGATGCGGGACGGCTGCGTGCTGCCGCCGCCGCG
>JAEUQG010000040.1 GCA_016789755.1 Bryobacterales bacterium | reverse complement strand
CCGGCGCCGGAGCCGAAGTCACCCGCAACGCCGTCCTCGCCTCTCCCCAACACCGCGTCAAAGCAAGCCTGCGCAGCGCTCACATGCTCCCACGCCTCGCCATCGTCGATCCCGATCTCACCCTCGGCCTTCCCCCTTCCGTCACCGCCGCCACCGGTCTCGATGCCCTCACCCAATTAATCGAACCCTACGTCTCCTCCCGCGCCAATGCCTTCACCGGCATGCTCTGTCTCGAAGGCATTCGCCAGGCTACCGCCCATTTGCGTCAGGCATTCCACAACCCCGCCGATCGCCACGCCCGCATCGCCATGGCACAAGCCAGCCTCTACAGCGGCATGGCCCTCGCCAACGCCGGTCTCGGAGCCGTCCACGGATTCGCCGCCCCCATCGGCGGCATGTATCCCGCCCCGCATGGAGCCGTTTGCGCCGCCCTCCTCCCGCACGTCATCCGCGTCAACCTCCAGGCCCTCGAAGCCCGTCAGCCCCAAAGCCCTTCCATCTCCCGCTACCGCACGGTTCTCGAAATCACCGGTGGCCTGCAATGGATCGAAGAAACCTGTCGCCAACTCGAGATTCCCCCACTCAGCGCCTACGGCATCGCGCCCGAACACTACCCCGATATCACCGCCAAAGCCGCTCAAGCCGGCAGCATGAAAGCCAACCCCATCTCGCTCACCGCCGCCGAACTCACCGCCATCCTTCAACTCGCGGCCTAAAACCCGATCGAAACCATCCCCTCCACCTGATTCACCATCGTCCTGATCGACAGGTTATCGAACGGCCGGTCCATCCACCGCGTATAACGCACCTGCGGAGTCACCGTCAGCCCGAAGTCATCCCGGAACTGTCCCCCAAAACCCGCCGAAAATCCCTTCGACCATTTGTTCGCCGGAACCCGCGGCGTCACATCGCAGCAATTTCGTTCGTTCCCCCGCCGCGTCGTCAACTCCGTCGTGATCTGATTCACCTGCCGGAACGCCGGACCCAACTCCCAGAACCACCGGTGTCCTTCTTCATCGTGATCCCGGCTGTAACGCCGCAGTGTCGCGTAAATATCGAAATACCGGGCCTTCGTCTTCTCATCCACCGAAGTCTGCCGCCGGTCGTCCTGCACCGTCGTCGGACGATCCACGCCTTCAAACGTGTCCACCGTCCCTTCCCACTTGATCCGCCGCAGCACGCCGTTTACATTGATCGCAAACCGCGAACTCGCCCGCAACTGCACAAACGCTCCGTACCCGATGCGGTTCCCCTTCGGCAGCGTGTTCGAGTTTACCTGCAAAATATCCGACACCTGCTGGCTCGTTGAGGCTTCCTTCATCGGCGCCAGCCCCAGCACGTTCAGCGACACGCCCAAGGAGAAGCGTTTCACAAACACCGGGGTCTGCAATACCTCTTCTTCGGCCGGCTTCGGAGCCGCGGGTTTCGTCCCCTCCGGCTTCGGCGCCTGCGCCGCGGTTTGTGCCAGCGCCACCGTCGCAACGGCGGCATAACTCAAGGTAAGTAGCGATTTGCCAATGAACATCGTGTTTCTAACTCAAGACCTGGGCGGGATGATTCTTTTAAGGATTGCATTTCCGGGCCCCGGTTGTCATCACGCCCTCACGGTACAAGGGCGATACTGGCCACCGTCCTCTGCCCCGTCTTCCACTCCGCCACCACATCCCCCTTCGCATTCACCTCCACAATCCGCCGTCCCGTGTAGTCGTCCAGAAGATATCCGCCCCCCGGCACAGCCTCCGTCCCCGACACCCAACCCATCCGCAGCTTCATCTGGTTCCCCCCAAACGAGCGCACTACCGCGCCGCTCTTGTCCACTTCCACCGCTTCCCCCGGCTCCGTCAAACTCACCAGCGTGTTCCCGTTCCCCAGCCGGATTGCCCGGTACGGCAGCCGCTTCGCCCCTCCCTCCGGAACGTAAGTCCACACAATATCTCCCGCCCGGTTCACTTCGATAATCTTCCCCATCCTCTCGATCGCAATCAGCACCGTCCCCTGCGGCGTGCTCCGCACGTTCCGCATCTTCATCTTGTCCATGTCCGCGCTCGCGTAACGCCACACCACTTGCTTCTCCCGCGTCACCTCGATCACTTCCCCCTTCACCGCATCGCCGATCAGCGTGTTCCCGTTCGCCAGCCGCTCAGCGGCGATCACATGCTCCCGGCCTTCGCCATAGCTCCATACTTCCTTCTGATTTCCGTCCACCTCGATCGCCTGCTTGCCCGGCCCGTTCGTATACAGCACATGCCCGTTAGGCAACGCCTGCACATCGTGGCTCCGGTTGTTCGGCAGCTTCCAATGCACCTTGCCCGAAGGAAAATCCACCAGCAGCACTTCCCCCATCGGACCATGATCCGCCACCAACAGCTTGCGCTGCGGCTTCGCCCCCAGATGCCGGTCGAACCACGCCATCATCGCGTTCTCCGCCTTCACCGCGTCCGCCCCCTTGAATCCATGGTCCGCCCCATCCAATCCCAGCAGTTCCGCCTCCACGCCCGCCCCCCGCAGCCGCTCCGTAATCCACACCGAATGCTCGTAGGCCACATACCGGTCCTTCGTCCCATGGATCGACAGCACCGGAGCCGCATTCGGATTCACCCACTGCAACGGGCTCGATTTGCGATGCGCCGCCTCCTGGTGCTCCAGGTCACCGCCCAAAAACAGCGGCAGCACTTCCGCCGCATCCACGCTCTTGCCGTACGACTTCGTGAAATCCGTCGGCCCGTAATAATTCACCACGCACTGCACCTTGCTCGATTGCTCCCCATGCGGACCGTAGCCCTCGAACTCCTTCACCCCGTCCGTCAACCCCAGCATCAGCGCCAGATGCCCTCCCGCCGATCCGCCCACCACGCCGATCCGTCCCGCATCGACATTGTATTTGGCCGCGTTCGCCCGCATCCATCGCACCGCCGCCTTGGCATCCTCCAGGTGCGCCGGAAACTGGTGCTTCGGCGAAAGCCGGTAGTCGATCGTCGCCGCCACATAACCCCGCTCGGCCAGCTTCACGATCAGCGCCGAATATCCCTCCCGCTTGCCCGCCCGGAATCCTCCTCCGTGAATCGCAATCACCGCGGCCCGCGGCGGCCCGCCCGCCTTCGGACGCGCCAGATCCAACTCTACCCGCTCCCCCACCCGCGAATATTCAATCCCTTTCTCTACAATCACCCCATCGGGTACAGACTGCGCCAGCAGCGCACACGGAATCAGCGCCAGTATCTTCATGTTTCCTTCAGCTCCATTTCACCGGCGTTTGCTTCTCGATCTTCGCCGCGTCCCATTCAATCCCGAACCCCGGCCGCTCCGGCAGCGCGATCATTCCGTTCACCGGCGTCAGCGGCTGCTTCTCGAAGTGATAATACGAACGCATCTTCGTGATCAGAAACTCCACCAGCGGGCACGTCATCGGACTCTGGCTCGCCACCACATGCAGCGCCGCATGCAGACTGTGCCCGTGCGGAATCACCTGTGCGTCATAGATAGATGCAACCGAGCAGATCTTCACCAGCTCGCTCACCCCTCCGCACCATTCCGGATCCGCCTGCACCACGTTCAGCGCCCCCGCCTTCAAATACTCCTGCGTGTGCCACCGGCTGTATAGATGTTCGCCCGATGCCACCGGAATGCTCGTCGCCCGCCGCAGCGCCGCATAGCTCTCGATCTTCTCCAGCGCGAAGGCTTCTTCGATCCATCGCGGCCGGTACTCTTCCACCTGCTTCGCCCACCGGATGGCGTAGTTCAGATCCCAACCCATGAACGCATCGAACATGATCTCGACATACGGACCCATCGATTGCCGCAGCGTCCGCACCAGTTCCACATTCTTCGCCATGCCTTCCAGCCCGTCCCCCGGTCCATAGGCGATAAACCACTTCTGATGCCGGAACCCTTGTTTTTGCAGGGTCACGCACTGCTTCGCCACCGCTTCCGGCTGCACCGAAAAGCCCAGACAGCTTCCGTAGGCTTCCACCTTGCTCCGCGTCGGCCCGCCCAGCAGCCGGTACACGGGAGCCTCGAAATATCGTCCCCGCAGGTCCCACAGCGCGTTGTCCACCGCCGAAATGGCCATCATGAAATGGCCCCGCGTCGAATGCCGGTTCAGCCGGTAAAGCTGATCCCACAGCGTCTCCCCCGCCAGCGCGTCTTTGCCCAGCAGGAACGGCCGCAGTTGCTGATCCACAACGATCGCCGCTTCTTTGTCGATCGGCCCGTACAGCCCTTCCACTCCGCCTTCGCACACAATCTTCAAATACAGCGCCGACACCGGACCCTTCCGCGGAACCGCATTCTCCGCGTCGCGATACGGCTTCGGCCTCAGTTCTTCGTACACATGATTCGGCTGCACCTGGTGTTGCCGGTCCACCCCCGGAGCCGACTCCCGGCTCCCTTCCAGCCGCCACATCGCCACGTCCCGGATAACCGCCTTCGCCGGGCGCCCCATCAAAGGAAGCGCCGTGAATAGTTGCAGTGCCTGTCGCCGTTGCATCCTCCGTATTGTACAGAACTGCCGTCCCCGCGGACTCCAAAGACGATCGGTGACTGCACAATCCGCTCCACTATCCCGGCTGCCTTGTCCTCCGCTCATAGCAAGCGAAGAAAATAGCCCGCCACATACAGCCCCAGGACAAGCATCAGTTTGGGAAACACCGCCAGAAAGGCGGGAATCGGCGCCCTCGTTCCTCCCTCAACCGCCAACTGGCCTCAGTCGAACCGAGAGCCCACCGGCCGCAATATGCCCACCGATGCCCACAATTCCATGAAACTCCGCCCGCACTTCGCCTGCCCGCTCTTCCAGTGCAATCTCGTCTAAAACCATCTGCCCCGCAAAATCACTCTCCAACTGGAACGACCGTACATTCTCGAAATCGAGTTCGACAAAGACCTCTCTCCGGTCGCCCGCGGCGCTCCACCGGTACAAGTAAACAAGAACCAGGCTTCGCGAAGAGGTACCCACCGCTGCATTGGTCGGGATGCGGTGACAGATACTCGCGATCTCCGCATCGTGGAAGCACACCGGCGCATCCTCAAACCACGACACGAACTCCTGCCCGCCTTCTATCCCTGACCAGTCCATTCCCCCCGCCTCCTCACAACCCCCGTACCACCTCCAAATCCACATTCCCCCCACTCACCATCACCCCTACCCGTCCAATCCCCTTCGGCAGTTTCCCGAACAGCACCGCCGCCGCCGCCACCGCCCCGCTCGGCTCCACCAGAATCTTCATCCGCATCAGCAAAAACCGCATCGCCGCCACGATCTCCTCCTCGCTCACCAGCACAATATCCTCCACCAGCGGACGCACAACCGCAAACGTCACCTTCCCCGGCTTCGGAGACCGCAACCCATCGGCTATCGTATCCGGCGGTGTAATCTCCACCGGCTTCCCCGCCGCAAACGACAGCGCCCAATCGTTGGCAATCGCCGGCTCCACCCCAAACACCCGCATCTTCGGATACATCGCCTTCGCCGCCGTCGCCGACCCCGCCAACAGCCCGCCGCCCCCCACGCACACCGCCAGCGCGTCCAACTCCCCCGTCTCCTCCAGCAACTCCTTCGCCGCCGTCCCTTGCCCCGCTATGATCCATTCATGATCGAACGGAGGCACCAGCGTCGCCCCTGTCTCCTCCGCAATCCGCCGCCCGATCGCCTCCCGGTCGTCCTTCATCCGGTCGAACCGCACTATCCGCCCCCCATACGCCGCCGTCGCCTCCGCCTTCGATTGCGGAGCGTCCGTCGGCATCACCAGCGTTGCCCGAGTCCCCCGTATCCCCGCCGCAATCGCCACCGCCTGCGCGTGGTTCCCGCTCGAAAACGCCACCACCCCGTTCCCCACCGCGTCATCCCCCATCGACAGCAGAAAATTCGCCGCCCCGCGCAGCTTGAACGCCCCGCCCCGCTGCAAATTCTCGCACTTGAAAAAGGCCTCTACTCCACTCGCCGCGTTGAACAGCCGCGACGTCATCACCGGAGTCCGGTGCACATGCGGCCGGATCCGCTCCGCCGCCGCCTCAATATCCGAAAACGAAACCATATCCTCAGTATCCCAGGCTCTTGTCCACCACATTCTCCAACGGCTCGCCCTTCAAAAACCGCTGGCAGTTGTCCACGAAAAACTGCATCGAATCCTCCAGCCACGTCGGCGTATGATCGGCGCAATGCGGCGACAACAGAACATTCTTCAAACGGTAGAACGCATGCCCCTCCGGCAGCGGCTCTTCATCGAATACATCCAGCGACGCCCCTTTAATCCACCCTTCCTCCAACGCCTGAATCAACGCGCTCTCCACCACCACCGGACCCCGCCCCACATTAATCAGCACCGCCGTCTTCTTCATCTTCCGCAACTGCGCTTCCCCAATCATCCCCCGCGTCTCCGCCGTGTTCGGCGCCGACACCACCAGGTAATCCGATGCCGCCACCATCTCATCCAACTCCGCCGGCGCATACACCGCGTCCACATTTCCGTCCCCCGCCGATTGCCCCGGATGCCGCCGCAGCGCCAGCACCTTCATCCCCATCGCCTTGGCCCGCTTCGCCGCCTCACGCCCGATCCCGCCATACCCCACAATCCCCAGCGTCGCCCCAGCCAGTTCCTCCACATCGAACGGATCCCACTTCCCCGCCGCCTGGTTCTCCACCATCCGCCGCAGGTCCTTGGCGAAATACAGCGCCGAGGCAATCGCAAACTCACCCAACGACGGCCCGAATACCCCCTTCGCATTCGACATCGTCATCGGACTCGCCACCAGTTCCGGAAACAGAATGCTCTCCAGTCCCGCCGCGAACGAATGCATCCACCTCGCCTCCGATACCCGGGGCCACATCGTTTTCACCAGTCCGCCCATCCCGATTCCGCAAAACACCGCATCCGGCCGCGGAGCCTTCTGAAACGCCTCCTCGCTGTCCCCGACGATCAGATCCACCGTCTCCGGTAACTGCTCCAGCAACCGCAAATACCGCGCCGCCGGCTTGTTCATAATCCACAGTGTGCAAATAGGCATGGAATCATAGAACTTAACACAGATCGTTATACTGAATAAGTGCCATCACACTGCAGTTGCGGCGCCGAACTTCCTTCCGATGCCAGGTTCTGCCACAAGTGCGGGAAACCGCAGTTCGAGCCGCACTACGAAGATCCCATCCCCGAACCCGAGGAAATCGTCGCCGCGGTCATCGCCGAAGCTCCCCGCCCCCCCGAAATCAACTTCCATAACC
The DNA here is from genome assembly GCA_016789755.1 of Bryobacterales bacterium. Lineage (GTDB taxonomy): Bacteria > Acidobacteriota > Terriglobia > Bryobacterales > Bryobacteraceae > CADEFT01. The sequence continues at coordinate 2,332 of JAEUQG010000040.1, read as the reverse complement.
CCGTCGCCGTGCGCACCGCCCTCATCACCGCCATGCTCGGCTCCGTCCTCAGTTCCCTCCCCATCCCTCCTCCCGGCCTCTGGATGCTCATCTCCCTCATCCTCGCCGGATTCCTCGCCGTCTTCCTCTATACACGCCGCACCGGCCAGTCCCTCACCATCGTCGCCGGCGCACGCATGGGCTGGATCACCGGCCTCTTCAGCTTCGCCATCTCCACTGTCCTGTTTACCCTCAGCGTCATCCTCATCTCCAACAAAGGAGGCTTCGCCGCCTTCTACCGCGAACAGATGCAGGCCCATATGTCCCCCAGCGCCGACATCGAACAGTTCCTCCAACTCCTCCAAACTTCCACCGGACTCGCCGTCGTTCTCTTCCTCACCCTCGGTATGCTCTTCATCCTCTTCACCGTCTTCCCCACCCTCGGCGGTGTGCTCGGAGCCAAAGTGCTCGAAAGGGACCGCGCTTGATCCTCACCCTCACGGTCAACCCCGCCATCGACCGCAACATCACCGTCGATCAACTCGTCTTCGAGGACCGCGCCTATATCCTCGACACCCGCGAAGCCGCCGGCGGCCGGGGCATTAATAACTCCTGCGTCATTCACTCCTTCGGCGGCAAAACCACCGCCGTCTGCACCGCCGGAGGCGAAACCGGCGCCCGCCTCAAACAACTCCTCCGCTGCTGCGGCTACGGCGTCGAAACCGTCGAAGTCCAAGCCCCTACCCGCACCAATCTCAACATCTCAGACCGCCAGGGCCTCACCATCAAGCTCAACGAAAAAGGCGCCCCCATCGGCCCCGCCGAAATCAAATCCATCGAACAGGCCGTCGGACGTCTCCTCCCCCAAGCCCGCTGGTGCATGCTCTGCGGCAGCATGCCCCCAGGCATGCCCGCCGATTTCTACGCCCGCCTCATCGAAACCTCCAAAGCTCTCGGCGTCAAAACCCTCCTCGATACCGACGGCGAAGCCCTCGAAACCGGCCTCGAAGCCGGCCCTACCGTCGTCGCCCCCAATCAGCAGGAAGCCGAGCGCCTCCTCAACAAGGCCCTCCTCACCCGCGTCCAGTTCCAGGATGCCGCCGAACGCATCCGCCTCATGGGCGCCCAGATGGTCCTCCTCTCCCTCGGCAGCCGTGGCTGCATCGGCGCCCGCGAAGGCTTGCTCGTCGAAGCCGTCCCCCCTCGCGTCGATGTCGTCTGCCCCATCGGAGCCGGCGACGCCCTCGCCGCTAGCTGGGTCTGGGCCATGCGCCGCAGCGACGACTTCGCCGACGCCCTCCGCTGGGGTGTCGCCGCCGGCACTGCCTCCGCCACCCTCCCCGGCGTCTCCTTCGCCTCCTTCGATCAAACCCGCGCCGTCTACGACCAGGTCCAAATCCGCGAAGTCTCGCGCTAATCGCGCAAAATTGTACCTTGTCGTACTCTCCCTCTCCGATAAGGAGTGTGAGGGTTTATGAAACCACAGTTAACTGTCAGGGCACAGATGTTGATCGCTTGTGCTCTCTTCTCCTGCATCGTCGTTCTCCTCGGTGGCCTCAACTGGCTCACCGTCCAATCCCTCGGCGGCTCTCTCCAACAAGCCGTCAATGGCACGGCCTCCAAGGCCAACCACGCCTCCTCCATGCAGACCCTCTTCCAGGAAATGCGCGCCGAAGCCCGCGCCACCCAAATCTCCATCGTCATCGGCTATTACCAATCCCGCCTCACCCCCAAGGCCGCCGCCGAAAACACCCTGTAATGGCTGCCACACCGTGGAGCGGATCACCGAAGAGCGCCTCCGCGTCGAAGCCCTCTCCCGCCGCGTCCAGGACCACGTGCAAAAACTGTCCGCCACCAACCTCACCGGCGAGGAACGCGCCGCCTCCGGCGCCATCCGTCAATCCATGCAGGCCTGGCTCGCCGCCTACTCCGAATATCTCCAGTACACCCAATCCAACAAGTTCGATGAGGCTCATACCCTCGCCACCGAAAAGGTCCTCCCCGCTATGCAGCAAGCCGGCGACAACGCCGCCAAACTCGCCGCCGGCCAGCAGAAAGCCCTCGACGCAGCCGCCCTCGCCTCGCAAGCCGAAATCGTCCGCAGCCGCACCATCACGGCCGTCTTCGTCGCCATCAGTCTCGCCATGGTAATCGGCATGGCTATCCTCCTCAACCGCCTCTCCTCCCGCCTTAAGGAGTCCGTCGAGGAAATCGGCGGCGGCGTCAACGCCTTCCGCCAGGTCTCGCGCCAGATCTCCTCTTCTTCCCAATCCCTCGCCCAGAACGCCAACAGCCAGGCCGCCTCCCTCACCCAAAGCGCCGCCGCCGCCGAACAGGCCCGCCGCTCTTCCTC
>JAEUQG010000068.1 GCA_016789755.1 Bryobacterales bacterium | reverse complement strand
CAAGCAGCATATCCCCAAGGTACCCCGCCCCCGCCATCGGCCGCAGCCCGCAACCCCGCCCTCCTCCCGCAAATCTGTTTGCGTTATCTTATGTGAACCACCTCTATCGGGGAGCCATGAACTTCCATCCCGGCAACGCACAGCACATCGGATCGCGCCAGCAGCAGCAGGACTCCTTCGGGTTCGCCGATTCCGTCGACGCCGCCTTCGGCGAACATGGCGGAATGCTTGCCGTCGTCGCCGATGGCATGGGCGGCATGGCCCACGGCGAAGCTGCCGGCAAGTGCGCGGTCAAAGCCTTTCTCAAAGCATACGAAGCCAAAACCGAATCCGAGCCCGTCCCCGATGCCTTGCTCCGCAGCCTCCATTCCGCCAATGCCGCCGTCTATGAATTGGCCGTCGAACTCGACGCCGCCGAAGAGATGGGCACTACCCTCGTCGCCACCGTCATCCACAACGACGCCCTTCATTGGATCTCCTGCGGCGACTCGGGCATCTTCCTCTTCCGCAATGGCGAGTTTACGCCGCTCAACCAGCCCCACATCTTCGCCATCGACCTCGATGACCAGGTTGCCAACGGAGTCATTCCCCGCGACCTTGCCCGCGCCCACCCGGAGCGTGAGTCCCTCACCTCGTTCCTTGGTTTGGAAAAAATCACTCTCCTCGACCGCAGTCTGCGCCCCCTCGCCCTGCGCCCCGCCGATACCATCCTCCTCGCCAGCGACGGCCTCTTCAAGACACTGTCCTTCGACCAGATGACGCCGTTCATGGGGCACCATCCGCAAGCCCTCTGCGACGCCCTCCTCAAACGCACCCTCTCCGCCCAGAAGCCGCATCAGGACAACATCACGATTCTCGCCCTCGCCGCCGAAGGAGAACGGCCCGTCCCAGCCCCCGCACAGCCCAGCGCCGCCCCTAAGAAACAGCAATCGAAACTGGCGGCAGCCCTTCTGCTCGCCGCAATCGTCATCGCCGCCACCTACTTCTTCTACAGGCTCGCCTACCAGCCGGTGCCACCTGCCGAAGCGCCGCCCGAACAGCCCGCGGTCCAGCCCGCGCCGCCACCGCCGGGAGCGAAGCGATGACCCATCTCACCATCGGCGGCGCACCATAACCATGCGATTCCTCACTCACTCCATCAGCCGCACCGGCGGGCGCGAAGTCAATCAGGACGCCGCCGAACACTGCGCCGCGGGCGATCTCGCCTGCTGGGTTCTCGCCGACGGCCTCGGCGGCCATGGCTCCGGAGAAGAAGCCTCGCGCCTTGCCGCCGCGGCCGTCATGGAGGCTTTCCGTGCCCAAGCCGAATGTTCCCCCTCCGCCCTCCTCGCCTACATCGGCTTCGCCCGCAACGCCGTCCTCAAACGCCAGGAGGAAAACGCCATCTTCAGCGGCATGCGCACCACGCTGGTCATCCTCGTCAGCGACATGCGCCAGGCTCTCTGGGCCCATGTCGGCGACACACGGCTCTACCTCTTCCGCGATGGCCAACTCGCTCGCCAAACCCTCGATCACAGCGTCCCCCAAGCCATGGTGGATGCCAGGCAACTCGACGCCGTCGGCATCCGCCATCACGAAGACCGCAACCGCTTGCTCCGCAGCATCGGCGGGCGCGAGGAAGTTCGTGCCACGATAGAAGAGACACCCCATCCGTTGCGGCCCGGCGACGCGTTCCTGCTGTGCAGCGACGGCTTCTGGGAATACGTCACAGAGACCGCGATGGAAGTCGACCTGGCGAAGTCGGCAGCCCCCGCCGAATGGCTGCGCTACATGGAATTGCGCATTCGCGCCGATGCGCCGGCCGACCAGGATAACTATTCGGCGGTGGCGATCTTCGCCGCCCCGTAGAGACTTCGAGGAGCGACGAAACGGCATGCTCGATGTTACGAATCTCTGCATGGGGTGCATGGAATTGCGCGGCCCCGGCGCCGTCTGCCCCCACTGCGGTTTCGTCGAAGGCGCCGATCCCGAATCGCCCCTCCACCTCCGTCCCCGCACCGAATTGCACGGCCAGTACCTGGTCGGCAAAGTGCTCGGCCACGGCGGATTCGGCATCACCTACCTCGGCTGGGACCTCAACCTCGAACGCAAGATCGCCATCAAGGAATATCTCCCCAGCGGCGTCGCCGTCCGCAACGGCGCCAACAGCGACGTCATGCCCTTTTCCGGCGAAATGCGCAAGGATTTTGAATACGGCCTCGAACGCTACCTCGATGAGGCCCGCACCGTCGCCCGCTTCCAAACCCATCCCTCCATCGTTTCCATTCTCAATTTCTTCCGCGCCAACGGCACCGCCTACCTCGTCATGGAATACCTCGAAGGCGCCACCCTCGAACGGTTCCTCGATTCCAACGACGGCAAGACAACCATCGGCAACATGCTCACCGTCATGCTCCCCGTCATGGATGCCTTGCACACCGTCCACCAACAGGGCCTCCTCCATCGCGACATCAGCCCCGACAATATCTACATCACCCGCAACTGGGCCGTGAAGGTCCTCGACTTCGGCGCCGCCCGCTACGCCCTCGGCCAGAAAAGCCGCAACCTCTCCGTGATTCTCAAGGAAGGCTACGCCCCCGTCGAGCAGTATCACAGCAAGGGACGCCAGGGCCCCTGGACCGATGTCTACGGCGTCGCCGCCACCATATACCGGGCTCTTACCGGCAAGACGCCGCCTGCCTCCCTCGATCGCATGCAGTCCGACGACATGCAGCCCCCTAGCCAACTCGGCGTCGAATTATCCGCCGTGCAGGAACAGGCCATCCTGCGCGCTCTGGCCGTGCAGCCGGACCAGCGCTTCGCATCGATGGAAGAGTTCCGCCTCGCCATCACCGGCGCTGCTCCCATCCCGCCCGCCCCAATCTACCAGCCGCCGCCCTCCCCCTCGCCGGGTCTCCAAAAGAAACCCGCCCCCAGATGGATCTGGGCCGCCGCCGGCGGCATGCTCCTCGCCCTGCTCGCCATCGGCGGATGGAAAGCCTGGAACGATGCCCGCCGCCTCAAAGAAGCCCAGCAACAGCAAGACGCCGCCCGCATCAAGTTCGAAGCCGAGATGAAGGCCCAGCGCGAACTCCAAGTCGAGATGGAAGCCGACCGCAGAAAACGCCAAGGCGAACAGGAACAACTCCGCCAGCAGCAGGAGGAACTCGACCGCCAGAAGCTGGAACTGGAAGAAAAGCAGAAGCAATTCGAAGCCGCCAACCGGAAACAGCCGCCGGCGCCCAATGGCCGGCCCGCGCCTCCCCCCAACAAAGCGCCAACCCAGTTGCTCAAGAATCTACAGAAGCAACAAGTTCCGGCCCCTCCTTCCGCCCCTGTTGCCGCCCTGCCGCAACCCCCCGGCCCCACCTACGACGACCTCCTCCGCCAGGCCGCGGCCCACAGCCGTGCGCGCAACTACACCGCCGCTACCCAGACCAATCTCCAGGCCGTCAAACTCAACCCCGCCCGCCCCGACGCCCATGCCAACCTCGGCTGGATCGCCCTCTACGGTACGGGCGACACCGCCGCCGCCCTCACCCACTACAAGGATGCCCTCCAGCGCGGTGGCCTCGTCTTCTTTCAGGTGCAGCACGATCACCAGAATATGACCTACTCCAACCGCTGCGAAGGCAACCTCGGCATCGGCAACGGGCGCATCGAATTCACTTCCCCCCAGCACGGCTTCCGCGCCGCGCTGGCCGACGTGAAAGAAGTCAAAAGCAACAAGTGGAACCCGCTGCGCGGCGGCGGCAAAGACGACTTCCATATCGAATTAAAAGACAAACGCAACTTTAATCTCCTCTCCCCTGTCAACCCCAAACCCATTCGTGAGATGATTCTTCAGTTGGCCAAATGAACGTAGACGAACTTTGCATGGGCTGTATGTCGCAGCGGGGCGCATCCGACGCCTGCCCCCATTGCGGCTACGTCGAAGGCACCCCCACCGCCTCGCTTCTTCACCTGCCGCCGCGCACCCTGCTGCACGGCCAGTATGTCATCGGCCGCGTGCTCGGACACGGCGGCTTCGGTATCACCTACATCGGATGGGACACCCTGCTCGAACGCAAACTCGCCGTCAAGGAATATTTCCCCGCCGGCATCGCCATGCGTACCTCCGGCGCCGCCTCCGTCAGCCATTACAGCGGCACCCAGCAGAAGGATTACGACTACGGCCTCGAACGGTATCTCGAGGAAGCCCGCCTGCTCGCCCGTTTCAGCAGCCACCCCAACATCCTCTCCGTCCTCAATTTCTTCAAAGAAAACGGCACCGCCTACATCGTCACTGAGTTCCTCGAGGGCCACACCTTTCAGAAGCATCTGGAAATAGCCGGCGAGCGCATCGGCTTCGAAGAGACCATGCAGGTCATGTTGCCCGTGCTGCGCGCCCTCGAAGACGTCCATGCCGCCGGCATCCTCCATCGCGACATCAGCCCCGACAACATCCACATCGGCCCCAATCGCCAGGTCAAACTCCTCGATTTCGGCGCCGCCCGCATCGCCCTCGGCGAACGCAGCAAGAACCTCTCCGTCATTCTCAAGGAAGGCTACGCCCCTCCTGAGCAGTATCACAGCCGCGGCAATCAGGGACCCTGGACCGATATCTACGCCTCCGCCGCCACCATCTACCGGGCCATCACCGGCCATCACGTCCCGCCCGCGCTCGACCGCATGGCCGAAGACGATCTGAAGCCCCCCATCTCCGTCGGCGTCGCCATGAGTCTGCGCGAAGAAGAAGCACTCCTGCGCGCCCTCTCCTTCAACACCATCGATCGCTTCCAAACCGTGCGCGAGTTCCACGACGCCCTCACGCTCCGCGATCCCCTCATTCCCACCGCATCCATGCCTTCGGTCCCGCCGGCGCGCATCACCGCCACGCAAATCGAAGTGCCCACCGTGCGCGCCTCCTCCACCGGTTCCATGGCGATCCCCGCAACTGCCGCCCCCAAAGCGAAAGTGCCCGCCTGGATTTGGAGCGTGCTCGGCGGCATCGTTGTGCTCGCCGTTCTGTTCGCCCTTCGTCCCAAAGCCCAGCAACCCGTCCCTGATCAACCCGCGCCGCAGGCCGGCCTCCAGATTCCTTCCCCTGCGCCGTCGCCTGTCCCGCCGCCAACAGCAGCTCCTACGCCGGCCCCCGTCACTCCCGCGCCCACCGAAGCCCCCACCGCCGCGCCGCAGGCCAATCCTACCCCGCAGCCTACGCCTACCCCGAAGCCCGCCGCTCCTTCCTACGCCGAATTGATCGAGCGTGCGCGCCAGCCCGAATTGAGCGCCATCGATCAGATGACCACCCTCGAGCAGGCCATCCAAACCAACCCCAAACTCCCCGAGGCCTACGACCTCCTCGCACAGAATCTCCTCTACAAGCAGAACAAGCCTTCCGAGGCCGAAGCCCAATATCGCAAGGCAATCGAAGTGGGCGGCTACGCGACTTTCCAGGTGGTCCTCATGCAGCGCCCGGCCATGGGCGGCGAAGTGCGGCCCGGCAAGCTGTCAATCGGGAAATCCGAGTCCACCTTCGTCGACAACCAGGGAATGCGTTCCTATACCACCAGGAACGATCTCATCGAAGATGTCCTCACCTTGCGCGAAGCGCTGCCTCGCATGAAGCTCAAAACCAAGATGCTCATGAATCAGGCCGGGTTCCAGATCAAGTACCGTTCCGGCATGTTCTACAACTTCCTCTGCACCTCCGCCAGCCGCGATGCCGAACGCGACATCATCGTCAGAACGCTCAAGCACAAATAACTCAGCTCGTGTAGCCGAGCCCCTTGAGAAACTCCGTCATCCGCTCCCGTGTCTTCTCGAAGTATTCGTTGTTGCCCCGGCCGTAATTGAAGAAGCCGTGCGCCTGTCCTTCGTAGCCGGCCAACTCGCACCGGTTTCCCGCTTGTTTCATCTTCCGCGCGAACGCCTCCACCGTGCGGTAGGGCACCGTCGTATCGGCCTGTCCGTGAAACACGATCGCCGCGGGAGCGCCTTTGCCCACGTGATGATACGGCGACACCGTCTCCGGCGCCGCCCCCATCCGCTCCGTCACGCCCGCCAGCGAACTCACCTTGAAATCCGCCTCGGCCGCATCGGCCAGAATCACCGCCGGATTGAACAACACCAGCGCGTTCGGGCGCGAACTGATGCCCGTATTCTCGCCCTGCTCTTCGTAGCCGGGCAGCAACGCCGTCGCCGCCGCCAGATGCCCCCCCGCCGATCCCCCGCCCGCCGCGATGCGGTTCGCGTCGATGCCCAGCCGCTTCGCGTTTGTGCGCACGTAACGAATCGCCGACTTCGCATCGCGCACGCAATCCACCACTTTCACCTTGTGCCGCGACGCCACCCGGTAATCGGCCGTAATCGCCACCATTCCCTTCGACGCCAGATGCAGGCAGTGCTGCTCGAACTGCTTCGGTGTTCCGCTCGTCCACCCGCCTCCGAAGAAAAACACAATCGCCGCGCTTTGTTTCGACGGCGTGTGTCCCGCCGGACGGAAAATCCAAAGCTTCAGCTCCACACCGCCGGCTTTCTTGTAAACCTCAGTGGCCGCGCCGTCCATCTGCGGCGGATACGGAGCCGCGGAGTTCTTCTTCTTTTCCTGCGCCAAAGCCGGCAGAGACAACAGGCCGGCCAGCGCCGCACGCCGGGAAGGGAAGGGAATCATCGCGGTACTCTCCACACATTCAAATTCTTACCACCCAAAGCCGCCGCCATCATCCCACCGTCCGGGGAAAACGCCACCGAGCCGACCGCATTGGGAGCCGCCATCCGCCGCACCATCTTTCCCGTCGCCACTTCCCACAGAATAATCTCCACCGGATGCCGCGTCGTCAATTCGCTGAAACCGCCCGTCAGCAAATAGCGCCCATCGGGCGAAAAGCTCAGCGACCGGATCATCTCCGCCTGCCCCGTAATCTTCTTCGCCACCTGCCACGTCTTCGTGTCCCACAGGTACACCGCGCGGTCGACGCCTGCCGTCGCCAGATACTTTCCATCGGGCGAGAACTGCATCGCGAACACCGCCACCGGCAGTTGATCGATGCGCTTCAGCAACTCACCGTTGCGCGTGCTGTAGGCCCGCACATCGGTGTCATAACTCGACGCCACGACAATCTGTCCATCGGGAGAAATGGCCAGCGCCGACGTGCCGCCGATCCCCGCCGGTGCCGCAAATCGCTGCTTTCCTGCTGCGTCCCACACGCGGATCGTCTCCTCGCTGCCCCTCTCGAACGAGGGCCCCGTTGCCGCGAACAACTTCCGGTCCTTCGCCACCGCCATCGTCCGCACCCGCGCCGGAGCCTCGGCCACATCGCGCCCCTGCGCCGTATCGAAATCCCATAACCGCAGCGACGTCTTCCCCGCCGTGCCCGCCACCCCCTGATTCAGTGCGAGTATGCGCTCTCCCGCCGAAGGCGAAATCGTCTTCCGCAGCTTCCCCGTCGCCGCGTCCCAGATGCGGATCTTCCCGTCCGCGCAAAGTCCGCTCAGCGATCCGTCCTGTTCAAAGACGATCGTCCGCACATCGGATTCCGAGGCGATCGTGCGCCCCGCATCCTGTGCCCACGCCCCTGCCGCCAGCAGCAACAACGCCGCGCGCCGCATCAGGCTTTCTCCAATACGATGTCGAAGTTCACCGCCGCCCGCGGCGTCCCTTCTTCAAACAACGTCACCGGCCGCACCAGTTCCCGGTTCCCCACCAACCCGCGCTTGCCGTAATTCTTGTCCGGATTGCCTTCAAACCACGGATCGGTGGCGAAGTAGATCTGCGTGATCAACGTCCGATGCCCCGGCGCCGAAATCATGTAATGAATATGCTGCGCCGGGCGATCCGAATAGTGCCCCGGCATGATCGTTTCCAAGGTATACTCGGCCTCGCCTTCCACCGTCAGCTTCGTCCGGTAGCTGTACCCCTGCACGTCGTAACGGCCCTGATGATCGGCCTGCCACATGTCCACTTGCGCTCCCTGCACACGTTCTCCGCGCGTGTTGTACACCTTCCCCGCCACCCGCAGCGGAAACCCCGGTGCGCCGGCTTTCCGCAGATTCTTCTCGTTGGGCGCGCCCTTCTTGAAAAACGGGCCCAATACTTCCGTCGGCGTCGGCTTCGCCGCCTGCGCCTCCGATTGCTGCCACATCGCCAGCAATTGCTGATGCGACGACGCCGCGCCGCCCACCAGCAGCCCGCGCACGATACACCGTTCCAGCATCTCTCGCCGTGCGAGTTTCTTCGGATTCATGAGCACCTCTCTTATCTGTTCTGCCAGGATACAACCCCCAACCCCTTCTGGCAATGGCTCGCCGATCGGATACGCTAGGTAACGTGATTCCACGCCGCACTCTTCTCGCCGCCCCCGCCTCGCCCTTCCTCGCTCGCGCCCAATCGAAGCGCCTTAACCTCCTCTTCCTCATGTCCGATCAGCATCAGCGCGAAGCCTCCGGCTGCTACGGCAGCAAGGAGGTCAAAACCCCGCACATCGACGCCATCGCCCAAAGCGCTGTCCGCTTCGACCGCGCCTACTGCCAGGCCCCCGTCTGCGTCCCCTCCCGTGGATCGCTCATCACCGGCCAGTACGCCCACAAACACGGCGCCCGCATCCTCGCCGACCCCCTGCCGGACGAAGCCCGCACCATCGGCCACTATTTCCAGGAGCGCGGCTATCGCACCGCGGCCATCGGCAAAATGCATTTCGTCGACGAGACCCGCCGCCACGGCTTCCAGCACCGCCTCTACGAAGCCGATTTCCAAAACACCCTCACCCCTACCGAGCGCAAACAACTGCGCGAAGATCAGGGGGGCGCCGAAGGCACCGCCGGCCGCCCTTCGCAACTCCCCGCGCGCTTCTTCCAGGACAACTACTACGCCGGTCAAGCCGTGAAGTTCCTCCACGAAAACAAAAATCAGCCGTTCTGTTTGTGGGCTTCGTTCTTCATGCCCCACACTCCGCTCGTGCCCATGCGCCGTTACTTCGATCTCTACGACCCCTCGCAGCTCACCTTGCCCAACCGCCCCCCTAACGACCTCGCCACCGGCTTCGAGGGCCATCTCATCCGCGCCCGCGAGCGCGGCTGGTACCGCCAAACCGACGAGGAACTGCGCCAGTCCATCGCCGGATACTACGGCAACATCAGCCAGATGGATGCCTGCGTCGGCCGCGTCTACGACACTCTGCGCGAACTCGGCCTCGACAAAAACACCGTGGTCGTCTACACCTCCGACCACGGCGAAATGGCCGGCGCCCACCGCATGTGGACCAAGCACAACATGTTTGAGCAGTCCGTCGCCGTCCCGCTCCTCATCAGCATGCCCGATCGCATGGAGTCCGGCAAACCACGCCCCCAGCTCATCGAGCAGATCGACTTGTTTCCCACTCTCGCCGAACTCTGCGGCCACCCCCCACCCCAAGCCATCCACGGCCGCAGCTTCGCCAACCTCGTGCAGGGCCGCCGTTACACCCAGCGCGAGTTCGCCTACTCCGAATACTACTTCTGCCACCGCGTCTTCACCCGCGACGACCGCTATGTCGGCAAAGACCCCATCCTCATGGTGCGCACCGATAAGTGGAAATTCAATTACCTCAGTTGGGGCCGCTCGGAACTGTTCGATCTCCAAAAGGACCCCGGCGAATTCCGCAACGTCATCGACGACACCGGCAATGCCGGAATCGTCAAGGATCTCACCGCCATCGCCCGCCGCCTCTACGCGTCGTGACCGCACTCCCGCCCCCGCCGCGCCCAACCGCAAACTTCGCATACACTAATCCATATCCATGCTCCTCCGGCTTACCGCAGCCCTAACTCTCCTCCTGTCTCCCGCCACCGCCGCGCCACCCGAAGCCTTCTCCTTCGATAAGGCGCAATCCTTCCTCAATACGCACTGCCGCAACTGCCACAAATCGAACGTCG
>JAEUQG010000008.1 GCA_016789755.1 Bryobacterales bacterium | reverse complement strand
CTGTTTGCCTCCGACACGACGCTGGAGAAGTTCGGGGGCTCGAAAGAGGAATGGGGTGTGGTGGTGGGCGATCTGGCGGGCGGCCGGTATCGCATTCTGCACCGGTTTGCGAACAATCGCGGGGCGAAGTCCTGGCGCGTGTCGCATCCTCATCCGGTGTTCAGTCCCGATGCGCGGCGTATCTATTTCAACGTCTCTTCGGGAGAGTGGACGGAGTTGCACGTGGCGGAGCTCGATTGATCGAATACGCCTACCGTTACGAACATTGTTCCTCGGTGCAGAGCGCGGAGGCGGGATCGCGCATTCATCTGGCTGCCATGCGCTACGGGGAGCGGCAGGCGTTTTTCAGCGCCGCATTGCGGGAAGCGCGCTGCGCGGCGGACTGGATGCTGGGGTTGGCGCAGGTAGTGAATACGCGGTTCTACGTGCCTCCGGCGATGGTGGCGCGGCGGCTGGCGGCGGCCGATCCGGTGATTACGTGCGGCGCCGAGCGGCTGCGGCTGGAGGGATTTTCGCCCTGCTGCGGAGCCTATGCGCGAGTGGATCTTCTTCCCGGAGCCTATGAGGCGACGCGGGCCGAGGCGGGGACAACGAACGTGGATTTCCGTCCGGAGATGCGGGCGGCGCTGGCGGGAGTGCGCCACGGGGAGGCGGCCCGGCTGACGGTGAGCGCTGAGGAGGTGGAGTTTTCCACAGGCAGCGGATCGGCGGTGGAGCGCAAAGTGCGGCTGCCGGTGCGGTGGCTGAAGGGCTTTGCCGAAGTGCAGGCGCATCAGGCTCGGATGAAGCCGCGGTTCACGCTGAGCGGGGCAATGGCGCAGCGGTTTTTGCGGGAGCTTCCGCGGACGACGACTCGCGGCGACGTGTGGGTGACGCCGGTGGGCGCGGCGGTGCGGATGAGCCGGTCAGCCATGCCTGGCGCGGTGCGTGTGGGTGGTATCGAGCGGCTGCGGATTCTCGCGCCGCTGGCGAGGCAGGCGCAATCGTTGACGGTGTACGCGGGCGAGGATGGGGCCACGGCATGGCAATTGACGCGGGCGGAGATGCGTTTTTTGCTGGCGCTGAGTCCGCAGGCCAACCGCGGGTTTTCGGGAGAGGGACAAGTGCTATTCCCGCTGGCGGCCGAGCCGGCGCGGAAGGCGTTGGGCGCGGTGCGGGCGGCGCTGCGCTGGCAATCGCGGATTGCGCCGGAGGCGCTGGGCGCGGAGTTGGGCTTGGGCGAAGACGAGGCCGCATGGGCCTTGGCGCAGTTGGGCGTTTCCGGGCTGGTGGGTTATGATTTGGCCGAAGGGGCATATTTCCATCGGGAATTGCCATTTGATTTTTCCCTGATTGAAGAAATGCAACCGCGGCTGAAGGAAGCGCGGAGGCTGGCGGCGGAGAGCGGAGTGCGCTGGGAAGGGGAAGAAGCATGGGTGCGCGGGCGGGAGGTGGAGCATCGTGTGAGGAAGGTGGATGGGGTTTGGCGGTGCACCTGTCCGTGGATCGCCAGGCACGGCTTGGGACGCGGTCCGTGCAAGCATATTCTGGCCGTGGAGATGGATGGAGGCGAGGGCGATGGGTCTGACTGAAGATCTGGAAGCGGCCGTTCACGCGGGAGACGCGGCGCGCTCGGAAAAGCTGCTGGCGGGCTTAAGCGAAGGAGAACGGAAGGGCGCGGCGGGGCGGATGCTGGAATTGTTGCGCGAGTATTACCGGTTCTTGGAGGTGGCCCCAGGGGTGCATTCGCGGAGAATCCCGCAATCGAACGCGGCTACGGTGGCAGTGTTGGGGACGGCCAGCCTGGCGGTGTTAAAGAAGACGGTGATGGCATCGACGTATCCGGTGCATGGCGTGCTGGCGGAGCGCAAGCCGGAGTGGCTGGCCGAGTGGGCGGAGGCAACCTTTGAGCGGGGCGGGCAGCCGTTTTTCCGCGACATTCGACGCCTGATTCGCGACGGCGTGCTGGCGAAGCCACGCTCGGAGGGATACATTCGCGCCTTCATCGGCAGCCTCATGGAGCCGCTCGAAAATCTGGTGGCACGCGAGCCGGATCTGCTGGAGTACGAAATCTGGCGGCTGTTTGAAGTGGAGGGCGATGCGCAGGCGAGTTTGGCCGGCCACGACAAATACGTGGGCGATTGGGCGAAGGGACTGGCGGGGCTGGCGGAAAAGGGACTGGCGCCGCGGGCGAGGCTGCTCGATGCAAGCCTGGATGCTCTGGAGCGCGATTTCGCACCCTTCCGGGCGGCATGGTTCTCGGCGTTTCACGAGTCACTGACGCCCTCGAAGGAAGAACGCGCGGCGCGGGCGGGGCGCTACCTGGCGTTGCTGGGGAGCCGCGTATCGACTACGGTTTCCTTCGCCATGAAGGCCGTGGCGAAGATCGAAAAGGCCGGGTTGCTGGATACGGCGGCCGCGCTGCCGCTGCTGGGGGCGGGGATGGCGGCGCGGCAGAAGGGCGTGGTGATGGAAGCGCTGCAGGTGCTCGATTCGATTCGCAAGCGCAAGCCGGCGCTGGCCGAGGCGACGTCCGGGATTGCGGCGTTGGCGCTCGTGCACGAATCGCCGGAGGTGCAGAAACGGGCGGTGGATCTGATGGAAGCTTGCGTCGGCGGCGCGGCGCCGCTGGTGGCGCAGAGCTTCCAGCAACTGCTGGCGCCGACGCAGCGGGCGCGGCTGGGTTTGGAGCGGCCCGGTTTGAAGATGGAGCAGCGTCCGGTGAGTGAAGCGGCGCTGGAAGAAAAGCCGGAACGTGTGAACGCAGTCCGCGATTTAGATGAATTAGTGGAACTTTACGCGAGCGTGATGGAAAATGCGGGGCCTCCCGTGGAAATGGAACGGGTTCTCGAT
This sequence comes from Bryobacterales bacterium, assembly GCA_016789755.1. Taxonomy (GTDB): domain Bacteria; phylum Acidobacteriota; class Terriglobia; order Bryobacterales; family Bryobacteraceae; genus CADEFT01. The sequence goes on along the minus strand of JAEUQG010000008.1, from coordinate 6,030 downwards.
GGCGTGTCGCGGATGTGCGGAGAGCGGGATTCGAGGTTTGCGCCGCTCACGGCGCCGCTCGCGGCGCGGGCGGAGAAGTTTCTCGCCACGCCCAGCATGTGGGCGGTAGCAGGGTGGTTCGACGGGCGGTGGGATCCGCGATTCAGCCTGGCGGCGTTGGCGCTGGCGTGGATTCGGAAAGAGCCGGTGAAGCTGAGCAGGGCCTGTCACGGGGTGTGCTCCTTCCTGACCGGCAGGGTGGCGGAGGTCGCTGTGCGGGCGCTCAACGGACAGGCGAAGCCGCTGGCCGCGCTGCCGTGCGGCGCTGAGGGCTGGATTCCACCGTTGGAGTTTGTGGAGCGCCTGCACAAGCATCCCGAGCCGGAGCGGCTGGATCTGATTCAGGGGCTGTTGCGGCTCTCGATGGCGGATCGGGTGGAGGCTCTGGAACAGGCGCGGAGTCTGCCGGGTCCTGAAGGGCGGATCGTGCGTTTCGCGCTCGGAAGCGAGGATTGCCGGCGGCCGCCGCGGTTTTTCGATGAGGCGTTGTGGCTGGCAGCGGGACAGGCTCGGGATCCGGAGGGGGGCGCAGGAGTGCACCGGCTGCGCTGGCATGTGGAATTGCACCGGATTTCGGGCAGTACGTACCGTATTGCGCAGGTGGCGATGGATAGCTGGCCTCCGCCGGAGTTCGATGCGGCCAAAGCAGCGGCGCTGACGGCGATTCCGGGCACGCATGACGCGGCGATGCTGCGGTGGTGTTCCACGGTGTGGCCGGCGCATCGCGAGCCGTGGTTTGCGGCGGGAGCGCTGGCGCTGGCGCAGAACATCGACTGGCAGAGCGCGATGTGGGGGAATCGGGTTTACGTGGAGACGCTGGCCGCCTATCGCGGCGTGTACGGGCCGATGGCGTACGAGTTGCTGGCGCTTGGGTTGGCGGCGAAGGAGACGGGAGAGGCGATGGCCGCAACGGACGCTTTGGTAGCGGGGTTGGGGGATGGAAGGGTGAAGGGCGCGCGGTTGGGGGAGGTGTGTGCCAAGCTCGCGGGCGAAGGGACGATGACGGTCAGCCGGTGGGTGAAACGGTTTGCGGCCGTGGCCCGGCTCTATCCGGGCTACTGCGGGGAATTGTTCACGGCGATGGAGCGGATGCTGGCGGGCGGGGCGCCGGTTGCCCTGCGCGAGCTATCGGGGTTTCTGGAACTGCTGTGCGAATTGCGCGGCGCCACGGGGGAGCAGATCGGGGAAAAGGCGCGGGCGCATTTGGGAAGCATGAAGCTGAGCGGCAAGGCAATGAAATTCGCCAAGACGCTGCTCGGGTGAGGACGGAAACGGGGAAACAGGGAAACAGGGGAAACAGCGGCGGGGATGTTTTCCGCTGCGGACAGAGCTATAATCCGGCCGGAAGGCATGGGTATGCTTCGTTTCTTCTTTTTCGTAATTTTCTTCTTCATTCCAGCCGAAGCAGCGAAAACTGTTTCCGGCTTCGGCGATGTTTCCATCCATTTCGAGCCCACCGATGAGCCGGGCTTCGACTATGTATCGCGCAGCGGGCGCTACGCCTTGTTGGTAAACAGCCGGGAGGCGCGGTTTCTCGCACCGGACGGCGATGCTATCACGATGCGGCTGGCGGGGGCGCGGGCGGGCGAAGCGAAGGCGACGCGCGGCCAAGGCGTTTCGCACTACTATCTTGGGGCCGGCGCGAAGCGATGGCGGAGCGCGGTGCCGCACTATTCGCGGGTGCGCTGGACTGGCGTCTATCGGGGAATCGATGTCGTTTATTACGGCAATGGGCGCGAAGTCGAGTTTGATTTCGAGGTTTCCGGCGGGGCGGACGCAAGCAGAATCCGGATGAGCTTCGAGGGCGCGCGGAGCTTGCGGATCAATGAACAGGGAGCGCTGGAGCTGGCGACCTCGCGGGGCGTGCTGATGAAACGGCCTCCGGTCGCCTATCAAAGAGCCGGCAACGGGCAGCGGCGGCCGGTGGACGTGCGGTATGCGTTGGAGGGCAACGAAGTGACCTTCGAGCTTGGCGGCTATGACCGCAGGCGGGCGCTGACCATTGACCCGAGCGTGGCCTATGCGACGTACCTGGGAGGCGAAGGGCTCGATACGCCAACGGGGCTGGCTGTGGATGGCAACGGATCGGCGTATGTGGCGGGGCGGACGAATTCGGCGTTTTTCCCCGGCGCGGGGTTCAAGGCGAGTCCCGGCGAGGTGGGATTTGTGACGAAGCTGACTCCGGCAGGGAACGGGATTGTGTATTCGCTGTATGTGGGGGGCATTCCGGGAGCGATCGCGGTCGACAGCGGAGGAACGGTGTATTTGAGCGGGCTCTCGAGCGGGGGCTTGGCGGTGAAGAACGCGTTTCAGGCGCAGGTGGCGGGGCAGTCCGACGCTTTCGTCGCCAAGTTCGACAGCGGCGGTGCACTGGTGTTCGCGACGTATCTGGGGGGAAGCGGAGCAGAGGAAGGAAACGTGGTGGGCGGCGTGCGCTTCGATGCGACCGGCGCGTTGTATGTGGCGGGCGGGACGCGCTCAACGGATTTCCCGGTGAAGAACGCGGCGCAGGCGGCGCTGGGCGGGGGGCTGGATGCCTTTTACGCGAAGCTGGATGCGGCGGGTGCGCTGGTGCATGCAAGCTACCTGGGCGGGGCGGGCGACGATTTCGCGAATGGTTTCGATTTGGACCCGAGGCGGAATCCGGTGGTGGCGGGACGCACGCTGTCGACGAATTTTCCGGTGACGCAGGACGCGCAGCAGGCGAACCGCACGGGGTTTTCGGATGGCTTTCTGACACGGGCCGATGGGGCTGGAGGGCGGCTGCTCTATTCGAGCTACCTCGGGGGCATCGGGTTTTCGAGCATCGATGGACTGGCCGTTGCGCAGGACGGCACGATGGCGATCACCGCAGTGGGTTCGCTGTGCGGCGGAACATATTGGTGCATCGGGCGATTGTCGGCGTCAAACGAATTCCGCGTCTTCTTCAGTTCGCGCAATATTCCGATGCGGACGGTGGCCTTCGATTCGTTCGGCAACCTGGTGGCAACGGGAATGCCGACGATCGAAAACGTGGGGGGATCGCCGGATGTGCCGCTGGTCAATCCAGTGCGCCGGCGCATGGTGGGAGACGATGCGCTGCTGATGCACTTCCGGCCGGACGGGCAGATGCTGTTTTCAACGTTCTGGGGGGGCGCGGTATCGAGTCTGCTGACGTTCCAGTTCCATCAATATCCGGTGGGCGCGGTGGCGGATACCTCGGGAGGCTTGTACCTGTTAGGGGCGACGAACGTCGCGGATATTTTCACCAGCGGCAACGCGGTGCAACGGACGCATGCGGGCGGCGCGGAAGCGTTTCTGGCGAAGTTTGTCCCGGGATTTGAGCAGACGGTGACTGCGATCCAGGTCCGGGCAGGGCAGTTCATACCGATTACGGTGGACGGGCAGACGACGCCGGGATTGCGGTACGTGCAGGCGCTTCCGGGCACGACGCTGCAAGTGGAGGTGCCGCAGCGCTACGAAACCAGCTTTTCGCGGCATGTGTTCCAGGATTGGAGCAATGGGGGGAGCCGGTCGCAGACGGTGAGCGTAGGGGTGAATGACCTTTTCCTGAGCGCCCGATTCGTGGAGGACGTGAAGATTCAAACGGCGGTGGAACCGGCGGGGGCGGGCACGGTGGAGATCACGCCGGCTTCGGCGGATGGGTTTTACCGGCTGGGGAGTTCCGTGACGTTGAAGGCGAAACCTGCGCCGGGGTTCGTGTTCACTTCCTGGAGTGGGGATTTGGGGGGCGGAACGGCGGATGAGCAATCACGCCTGGTGTACTACATTCCGGCGAACGGGCCGTTGCGGGTTACGGCGAAGTTCGTCCCTGGCGTGCCTCCCCCGAACGGGTTGTCGTTCGTGCCGGTAACGCCGTGCCGGGTGATGGATACACGGCCGGAATACGGATTTACGGGGCCGTTCGGCGGGCCAGTGCTGGAGGGCGGCGCGACAAGGGAAGTGCCGGTAACGGCGAGCCCATGCGGCATCCCGCAAAGTGCCAAGGCGTACGCGGTGAGCCTCACGGCGGTGCCGCTGGAGCCGTTGGGATACCTGAGTGCGTTTGCCACGGGGCAGGCGCGGCCAGGGACATCGACGCTGAATTCGAATGATGGGCAAATTGTGGCGAACGCAGCCATTGTGCAGGCGGGGGGGAATGGGTCGATCAGCCTGTTTGCGTCCAACCGCACGCACGTGCTGGTGGACATCACGGGGTATTTTGCAGAGTCGGTTGCGCGTCCGCTGACGGGATCTCCGGTGTTCTGCCGTGCGTTGGATACGCGCCCGGGGACGCCGCTCCAAGCGGGCGAGGTCCGGCAGGTGAGTTCGTGCCCGTTTTCTGGGGAAGCGGCATTGGTAAGAGTGACGGCTTATCCGCGGGGCAGGCTGCGGTGGCTGTCGATCGCTTCGGGCACGCCGGCGGTGTCGACGCTGAATTCCTTGAACGGTGAGGTGAGGTCGAACACGTCGCTGGTGGCGTTGCAGGGGAACGCATTTTCGATACAGGCCTCGGATACGACGGATGTGACGGTGGATATCGAGATGGTGCTGCATCCGGCGGGGTTTCTTCGCTTTTATCCGGTGGCGGCGTGCCGGTTGGTGGATACGAGGGAAGGCGGAGGCGGACCGGTGCCGGCGGGCGCGTCATTTCAATTGCCGGTGGTGGGCCGGTGCAACATTCCGCCGGGTGCGATGGCGGCGGCGGTGAACGCGACGGTGATCCCGAGCGGCGGAGCGATGAGCCTGCAGTTGGGGCCGTCGCAAATGGCGGCGCCGGCGGGCCGGATTACGGCGAATCTGATGTTCGCGCTGGCGAGCGGAGGAGTGATCGAGGCGCAGCCTTCCGGAGCAGCGCATTTCATCTTCGATGTGATGGGTTACTTCGCTCCCTGAGGGAAGTCGACGGCGGCGATCCAGGGTTCGAGATTGGCGCCGTAGCGCAGGCGAACCCTGTAGAGCGGCCGGGCGTCGGTGGCGGCGCGCATTTTTGTGGGCAGGTTGCGGAAACCGGCCTGGTATTCGTGAGGCACGTGAATCATGACGGGCACGGAGGTGAGCCAGGCTTGGGGGCGATCCTTGCCGCGATAGATGCGCACGGAAGCCGGCAGTAGGATCACTTTGCTCCTGTCGGGGAAGCGGCGGCGCATGGAGGGGAGATCCCTGCCGATGCCGGCGGCGACAAGATGAGAGCGGGGTTCGGCATCGTCGCCGGGGCGGTATTCAAAGGCCGCTATGACGGGCCGGACCTGCTGCTTTTGATAGTGCTCGGCGGCCCGCGGGTCTTTGACCGGGATAGTGCAATCGAAGCCGGCAGCCGACAACTCTTCGACCGTGATCCAATTGCCGGCGTCGCCGATGTCGTGAACATGGCCGCGCGGGGCGCTGCCGCTGTATTCCAGGCGGAGGAAAACAGGAGCATTGTCGCCGCCGCTGTGATAGACGAGTTCGCGGTCCGTGAGTTCGATGTCGGCTTCGGGTGCGCCTTGGCGGTTCGCCGCGGCGTGACGCAGAGCAAGAGCGTTGGCGGCGAGCACGACGAGCACGGCGATGTGCAATCCGTTGAGGCGTCTCATAAGGCCCCCTCCACGGTGACCGCGCGCAGGCGTTTGAGGAGATACATGATGGCGATGGCGACGGCGCCAACAACGAAGAACATCGCGTAGTGCGGAAGCCAATCCCACCACCAGCGGAAGAGACGGATGTAGAGGAAGAGGGTGAAGAATCCGGCCGAGGTGTAGACCACGCTCATCCATCCGCGGCGGATGCCGAACCAAACACCGGCGGACGCGGCAGTGAGCCCGAGAACTTCGTAGAATCTCTCGATGGTGTCGTTGGGCCACGAGAGGTAGCTCCAATGGCCGGTGACCAGCAGGGCGAGGACAGCGATGTAGAACGAGAACATGCCGGCAAAACGGTAAACGACGGGGAAGCCGGTGTGGCGTTTGTGGATCAGGAACAGCGGCACGGCAAAGACGGCGAGTCCTCCGAGCAGGAAATGTTCGGGGCGTT
>JAEUQG010000590.1 GCA_016789755.1 Bryobacterales bacterium | reverse complement strand
TGTGCTCTGGTGCGCAGTTCGAGGCGTTGCGCGGGCGTGGAGGTGTTGCGCCCGACAATAGCCTGTTCGTACTGCCGGGATCGCAGCGGTTGATCACTGAGGAATCGATTCACGGCGACAACAACGACGTACTGCCGGCCGACCGGCGAACGCGGGGGAACTCCGGCTGGGGAGGCAGCAATCGGGGGCGGGGGCAGTGGACGGTGATCACGCGTGTAGTGGCGGAATTGGATGTCGTCATTTTGAGCGATGGGCGGGTGCTGGGCCCCGATTCCCTGGGGACGGTCGAAGGGCTGGAGAGAGATGGAGGCTGAGCGCACGCTGGCATGCGCGATGGCGGGCTCCATGCGCGCCGGAGCCACGCCTGGCGCTCTTTTCGACATGCTGCGCGAGTTTGCAACCGAGCCGCCGGGGCAATCAGGAGCGTTGCGGGAAATGTTTGTCCAGCATGCGGTGTTTCTGCTTCTGCGGCATAGCCGGGACGGTATTCTGGCCTGGTTGGATGGGAAGGCCGAGCCCCCGCTGCTTTCATTGCAGCGTGCGCTACGCTAGTGGTTTGCCGATGGCCAAACAGGACGTTCTCGATTTCAGTGCATTTCCTCCGAATACAGTGACGCCGTTCCGGCGTACATTGTGTCTCGCTTGCGTGGCCGATGTGTTCACCAAACTGCTGGGGATTCCAGCGAAGAAGACGGTCACGGAAATGAGGGGATACACGCCGGCGTTGGAGGAACTGACAGGAAGCGAATTGGTGCGACCGTATTTCCTTGCCGCGGATGCGAAGGCTCATTGTCCGTATTGCGATTCGTCCACCCGGAAGCATTCAGTGCTCACCACCTACTGCGTCGAGGGGGGGCGTGCCACTGACGCGGCGCGGCGCAAGTTGGTGGCTGGGCTGACGTCGCAAGGAGAGGGGTTTGCGGTGTTGGAGGCGAAATCGACGCACGATGAGGCCTTCTTCACGTGGTTGGAGAAGATGGCAAAGCTCGACTCCAACGATGAACGCTGGATCCGGCATGTTACACAGGGGTTTTTGGAGCGCAAGCATCCGCGCACGGATTGGGATGAAGTGTTCGAGGGGATCTACATGATCCGTCGCTCGGCACGGCTGGAAGAGGGATGGGAAGTGGATGCGCGACGGCTGTTTCTGGCTCCGGAGTTGTATTGGGAAACGGTGGCGGTGCAGTACATCGTGAGCCGCTCGCATCATGGAGGCGGGCAAACGTTCGAGGGGCGGTTGACGCTGCAGGAACTGGTGAGCCGATTGCGGCACAGTGGGTATTTGCGAGCTGTTGGAATTACAATGCACAGCCCTGGTGATGTGTTTGAAGCATTGATGCACCATCTGGCTGGGGGCGACGGCGGCGTGAAGATGCATTACGTAGTGGACCGCCGGGACTTTCTGGAGAAACTGAAGGAATTGAGAATCGCCGAGCCGAGAAAGAAGGCTGTTGCGAAGAAGAAGGTTGCCGCAAAGAAGGCTGCGACAAAGAAGGCTGCGACGAAGAAGAGTGACGGGAAGAAAGCCGAAGTGAAGAAAGTGACGGCAAGGAAAGCGGTCGGGAAGAAAAAGAAATAGAATACCTGCTCATGCGGGAGATCACTTGGCTCTTGTTGGCGTGGCCGGCGGCGGCGCAGATAGCCGTTACGGCTGAGCAGGCCACGGAACTGCGGCAGTTAGCCGCGAATGCACCGAAGTTGATGTTGGAGCGGGCCGAGTTGCCGGTGGGCCTTCCGATGGAGATGGTGTCATCGGTGGCTACCGATGGCAAGGGAACTTTCTACCTTCTGCAACGGGGGCTTCGATCGGAGCCGGTGATCGCGGTGGACGGGCGTGGACGCGTCTTGCGGAGTTGGGGCCGCGGACTGTACAAGATTCCGCACAGCATCCGAGTGGACCGGAGCGGGGATGTGTGGACAACCGATGCCGCCAGTTCGATGGTGTACCGGTTCAGCAAAGAGGGCAAAAAGACGCTGGAAATCGCGGTGGGCGAGATTCCGGAAGGGCGGAGAGAGTTTCGTGGTACGACGGACATTGCCTTCGGACCGAATGGACGCGTGTTCATTTCCGACGGCTATGGAAACAACAGAGTGCTGGTGTACGATGCAAAGGGAAAGCGTGTGAGGCAATGGGGCGAAAAGGGCATCGAGGCGGGGCAATTTCATCTGCCGCATGGGATTGCGATCGATGAGCGGAACATTGTCTACGTGGCCGATCGCGAGAACGGACGTATTCAAAGATTCGACTTGAGCGGGAAGTTTCTTGGGATGTGGACGAATCTTGGCAAGACTTTTTCCCTAAGTCTGCAAGGCGGCGCGTTGTGGATTGGGACGCAACCTCCCGATGAGCCGAACGGCGCTCCAGGGTGGCTGATGAAGGTTGATAGGGACACAGGCCGCGTGCTCGGCGCGGTGGAATCGACGGGGCACCATTCGGTGGCAGTGACCGCCGACGGGGAGTTACTGACGGGAACCAGGCCGGACAAGGTGCTGTGGTTTCGCAGGAAGTGATCTGCCGGGGTCAGGTGCGGTTACTGGAGCGCCGCGAAGAGTGTCCCAAAGCCGGGAAGGGCATTGGGAATGAGCAGAAGGTCAGTGTAAGGTACAGCCTGGTGCCGGAGGTTTTCCACGAAAGAACCGAAGGATTCTTTGGCGATCAGGCGGAGCTTGTGGGAAGGAGTCAAGCTGGGATTGATTTGTCCTACGTCGAAGACCGTGCATTCTTCGGCCACTTCAGTGAGCCATTCGCCGGGGGGGACGCGTGTTTCGATTGCCAACGGCGAGAACTCTGTGAGGCAAGTCACGAGCCGTTCCCGGCGTGTCCGGCGCATTCCTTGGAAGACCTCTACTTCACCACCTTGAGTGTCGATTTTCAAAACAAGGTGCTGGTGTATGTTGTGTTCACCGACGAAGTGGTCGATTGTTGTGCGAGGGGTGACGTAGGAGAGTGTTTCGGTAGGCAGTTCTCTATTTACAACGCGATTGTTCTCGGAATGGCCGAGTTCTGAGAATAAGAGGCCGGGCAAACTGGTGTTGGAAACGGCGGATCGGTAGAAAGTGACCCGGTCTTCCATCCCATTCAGTCGAATATTGTGGGGCGCCAGTTGCCCGGCAACTCCAGGATCGAACGCGTAGACGTGATTCGAGCGGCCGCTTGCGAGAATGATCTGCGCGGTGGCCATTGCACTTGTGCCGTATTGACAGCCAATATCGAAGAAGCAGAAATCGATGTTTTGGAGCCAGTGATGGCTGAGGAGAGTTCCCATGAGCGGTTCGCGGGGGTTCTGAAAACGCAGCGCGGGAGGAGTGTGCGGTTGCGACAGGTCGCGCAGCGAATCCGGCGGATTCTGGTGTTTGTAAGGATCCGTGATTTGGCGGTAGCTTAAGTCCTCGGCGTACATGAATACGCGAAGTTGCTTGAAATCGACATACTGAACTTGCCTGCCGGTCATCGTCAGTTTTCTTAGTTGGTCGACTTCTTTTTCCAGAGCGACATTGGCCGATTGGAGGGAATGGATCTGCTCTTCGAGGCGATCTACACCGAGGGCCGCCCTGATTCGCTCCCGCATCGAGGAGATGAATTGCGGTACTTTCATCGCAAGTCCAGGATGGTAATCACGGTTACTCTATTGTAGCCGTCTTGTTCCTAGGGCGTGGGCAAGGTCTTGAGAACGCCGGCGGCGTTGAGTTCGTCGATTTCCTGATCGGGCAATCCGAGCAGGGTTTGCAGCGCCTGACGTGTATGCTGGCCGAGAAGGGGTGCAGGTTCGGAAATAGCGCCTGGAGTTTCACTGAGTTTCAGTGGAACACCGGTGACTCTGATGGGGCCGGCGGAAGGATGCTGCACGATGGGGAACATGTGGCGCTCCTCGGTCTGCGGGTCGGCCACGACTTCATCGAGCGTGCGAACCGGCGTGCAAGGGATGCCGGACTGTTTGAAATGAGCGGTCCATTCGTCTGCCGTGCGGGTCCGGAAGACCTCAACGATCATTGGTTCGAGGATGCCACGATTGGCAACGCGCAGAGGATTGGACGCAAAGCGCGGATCGGAGGTCCATTGCGGTTTCCCGATGGCCTGGCAGAATGTGGCCCAGAGTTTCTCGCTAGCCACAGCGATGGCGATTTCGCGGTCTTTCGTGGGGAAGGCGGCGTAGGGAACGATGGTGGAGAAGGCGGTGCCGAGAGGCTTGGGAACGATACCGCTGCCGAGGAAATTGGCGAAGTTGGACGCCATGGCGGAGATCATCGAGTCGAGCATGGACACGTCGATGTGTTGGCCAACGCCGGTCTGTTCCCGGACACGCAGGGCCATCAGGATGCCGATGAGCGAAGACATGCCGGCGGTAATGTCGGCAACGGAGTGCCCGCACCGCGCAAGGTGACCATCGGGAGTGCCTGTGACGCTGATGAGGCCGGAGGAGGCTTGCAGGATGAGGTCCATGGCGGGGTCGTCCCGGCGCGGTCCGAACTGTCCATAGCCGGAGATGGAGCAATAGACCATGCGCGGGTTGAGCCGGCGCACGACGTCGTAGCCAAGACCGAGACGGGTCATGGCGCCGGGGCGGAAGTTTTCGATGAAGACATCGGCTTGCTGGACCAGCCGGAGGCAGAGGGCGAGTCCCTCGGGGTGTTTTAGGTCGATGGAGACGGATTGCTTGCCGGAATTGATGCCGAGGAAATAGGAAGCCTCGCCGCCCTGGAACGGTGGTCCCCAGGTGCGTCCCATATCGATTGCGCCGATGCCTTCAATCTTGAACACGGACGCTCCGTAGGCGGCCATGAGCATGGTGCAATATGGTCCCGCGAGGGCGTGAGAGAAGTCTAGGACGCGGACCCCATCCAGTGGCTTTTTCATTGTTGAAAGATTCAGGTTCGGCGATCGGCGACTTTGGGCGACGGCGAATGCTGTTGTGCAATAGGGCAGGATGGCTGGTTGGTCATGTCGTCCCATGCTAACAAAGTGGGAGTTTTTTCTTGGGCGGTGAGGGTGGTGAGGGGACTACATCGTTTACCAGCATGAGGAGCTGGGACTATGAACATTTCTTTGAAGACGATTGCCGCGGGATTGATGCTGGGAAACCTTCTGTGTGCGCAGATCGCGACCACGATCGTTTCAGCAACGACTGCCGCGACGCCGCTGGTGTTTCCGAACTGCACAACCCCGAACTTCGCGGTGCCGTCAAAGCCGAAGGACACGAAGCGGTTCGTGCACGGCGATCAGGTGAAGGACAGCGGCGGGCGTAAGGAGTTTGCGGTCAAAGAGACCGTGAGTGCGGTTTACGACGGGGCGACGGGCTGGATGCTGACGGCGGGGCAGGAGATTCTGCGGTTCGATCTGGCCACTGGGAAGCTGATGGAGAGCCACTCAATTCCGGGCGCGGCGGCGTTTCTCATCGACGGGGATACGATTTGGGTTGGAACGGGCGCGGCGCAGTTGTTCAAGTACAGCCGCAGTCTGAAGAAGCTGACTCTCATTGCCTCGCAAGGAAACGGGTCAATGCTGCGCATTGCCACCGATGGAACGAATGTTGTGGCATTGTCGAACGGCACGGCGCAGGCAAATGGAGCCTACCACAGTGGCATCCTCACGGTGGTACGGGCGGATGGCTCGGCCTTGACCAGCCTTCTCAATGCGAGCCCCGCGCCGCATACGGCCTTGGCTGTGAGCCTTGTGTTGGAGTCCGGATATGCATGGGTCACCTACAACGATGGCAAGATCGTTCAACTCCCTGTGACACCGAATGGAGAGCCGCAACAGAAGCACACCGGAGACACGGATGCGGGAAAAGTAGTGGACGCGGTCAGCGATGGAGCGAGCCTGTGGATGGTAAACGAAGGCAGTGGAAACGTCACACGGTTCGACTTCTTGTCGAAGATGCCGGTGAGCAAGGTCTACGGGGCTCCGGGCGCCAAGAAGCTACTGTTTGACGGAACAAGTTTGTGGGTAGCGGCGGGAGACCGCGTCGTGCAGTTCCATGGCACGGACTCGCGCAAGCTGGCGGAACTGGCGCCGGGCACAAAGCCGACGGCGATGATGTTCGACGGGATGAAAGTGTGGCTGGCAGACCGATACAGCGGCACGCTCAAGCCGTTGCCGTAACGGCCTCAGAAACTGACGCGGAGAGCGAGCTGAGCGATGCGCGGCGTGCGCGCGGCGGTGAACTGGCCGAAACGGGTGTTCACCTGGCGGCCCTGCGCATCGAAGCGGGCTGCTGCGTCGTAGGCGCTGAATTGGGTATGGTTGAAGGCGTTGTAGAACTCCGCCCGGAACTGGAGCTTCAAACGTTCCTGGATGGGAATGTTTTTGAAGAGAGCGACATCCCAGTTGTTGATGCCGGGGCCGCGGAGGTTGGTACGGGCGGCGTTGCCGATGGTTCCAACCGCGGGGGCGCGGAACACATCGGTGCGGAAGTTCTGGTAGAAATTACGCTCGCTCTTCGGCAGGACGGGGTTCCCGGAGATTACGATACGCGCGCCCAGACTGGGCGTGCCGGTGATATCGGCTGCGTTGACCAAGCTGTAGCCGACCGAGACCGGAGCTCCGCTGACGAAACTGGCAATTCCGTTCAACTGCCAGTCATTGAGCGCCAGGCGGACTGCCGGATGGTTCCATGCAGTTTTAGGGAGTTCCCATAACCAGTTCAGTTTGAAGATGTGAGTGCGATCGAAGCCCGCCAGTCCGTAGTTCCAAACGCGTCTGGAAACGATGGTGGTGATGCGTGCCTGGTCGCCATCGACATAATCCATCGCTTTTGACCATGTCCAGGAACCGCCGAATTCGAGCTTCTTCGTGAAGCGGCGGTTCATGGTTGCTTGCAAGGAATGGTAATTGGAGGTTCCCGCGGCGTCGCGCAGGGCGACATCGCTATAGCCGGGGATAGGGCGCAGGAAGACGTCAGGCAGCGGTATTCGGGGATTGGTTGGGTCGGCATTGCGCGGATCGAAGCGTGCTCCGAGAGGGACGTCGCCGAGATTCTGTTCCCACCACAGGTTGCGGCCGAGGGAGCCGACATAGCCGGCGTCCAGCACTGTGCCAAAACCGATTTGACGCTGAAAGGAGAGGCTCATGTTCATCACGGTAGGAGCCTTCATGTTGCGATCCCAGGCGATTACAGAGGGAGGCGTCTGGAACCCTTGGGCGGAGCGGAATGTGGACAGCGAGTCGTAGTTGATGACCGGAGTTTGCACGATGGGGAAGGAGTTGACGGCATTGAAGGCGTAGCCGAGGAAGCGATTATAGAAGATACCGAATCCGCCGCGCACGGCTGTGACTCCGGTGCCAAAGGGGTCCCAGGCGAAGCCGGCGCGAGGGCCGAGAGCAGGCCCCACGTTGTTCATGAGGGCGCGCGGATAACCTGGAGTTTCCGAAGCAATCAGCATCCCATTGGTTTCGTTGCCGGTGTTCGGCGCGATGGCGCCGATGAGGGCCGCGGGATATGTTTGGCCGGTGACGGGATGACGTGCGACGCGCGCGCCGCCACTCAAGGCCGGCGCAAGGAGGCGCACTGCTCTGGCCGGATCGAATCGGTCGAGAGCGAAGCCGGCGAGGCGATTGTCGTTGACGTAGAACGGTGTGAACCAATAGAAGCGCAGGCCGACGTCGAGCGTCAGGCGCCGTGTGACTTTCCAATTGTCCTGCACGTACCATTCAAGTCCTTTGGCACGGATGTCGGAGATGGGGCGGGAAGTGGCCTCGATGTAGTTGCTGAATAGCCCAAGCGCGGCGTTGGCGAAGGGATGGTTGGTATCGAGCGGATTATTGACATTGCGGCTGAAGTCGAACCTGCCGGTGAAATTGTTTGCCCAAGTGCCGTCGTATTGAGTGATGAACTGGTAAAATGCGCCGGCTTTGAAGGTGTGGCCTCCCCAGACCTTGCCGATGCTGCCGGCGAAGTCGGCGTTATCGCGAGTGAGATCGTATGGGAAACGGCCGTCGTAATTCAGGGCGCCCGCCCCGACGATGCCGCCGAAGGACATACCGGGCAGCAAGTCGAGCGGATTGGCGGCAGGGTTCAACTGGCCTGCCGTAAACCGATTGGGGCCGCGCTGCAGTTTTTTCAGATCTTCGGGGTCGATGATAATCGGGCCGCCGTTCTTGACGAAGCCGAATGTGAGTTCGACGGTGAGAGACGGCGAGAAAATGTGTTGATGGCGTAGCGAGAAGGCGTGGTTGGTCGTGTTGTTTCGTGTGGGAAGAGCGGCGAACGGAACAGTGGTGAGTCCACCGCCATTGAAGGAACTGCCGGTGATCCTCTGAATGTTATAGCTGCCGGCGACCGTATCGCGGATGCTGATGAGGTGGTCGATCTTCGCGGTGATGAGTTGGCTCGGGTTCGTCGATTCCCACTGGGTTGCGTAGTTGTAATTGCCGCGCGTGATGTTACGGTCGGGCGCGTTGGGCGTGGGGAAGAAGTTGAGCAGCACTTGCCCGTTGCGGTCGATGCGGCTTGTGGGGACGATGTTGTTTGGGAAAGGATTGCGGTTGTTGAGGGGGTCGCGCACGGGGATGATCGCGCCGTTCACTTCCACCGATTGCGAGAAGTCGCCGAGGCGTTCGAGTTCTGTGGGAAGCGTGGAGGTTTGCAAGGCGGACGTGGTTTTGTTGGGCCAGTATTCGTGGCTCCAGAAGAAGAAGAGCTTCTCGCGATTGCGATTGAATCTTCCCGGGATGTAGACGGGGCCGCCGATGTTGTATGTCCATGTATTGAAGCGGTAGCGGCCCTTTTGCAGACCGTTGAAGTTGCGGAAGAAGTCGGTCGCGTTGAACTGCTCGTGCCGCTTGAAGTATGAGCCGAGTCCATGAAAGCTGCGCGTGCCGGACTTGCTGATCATTTGCACGGTGGCGCCGCTGAGGCGTCCATATTCAGCCTGGAAGTTGCTAAGCATCACTTTCACTTCGGAAACGGCATCCATGCTGACCGGCAGCAGAAGATTGGCGGCGCCGCCGGGTGCGGAGATGACCACACCGTCCATCGTGAAGTTGTTCGTATTGTTGCGGCTGCCGTTGACATTGAAGTTTGAGGTGGCGGTGGGTGTATCGATGTTTCCTTCCTGCGGATCGACGACACCGGGAAGCAGGCCGAGTAAAGCCGTGACGCTACGTCCGCGGACAAGCAGTTGGTCGATTTGGGAACTGGTGATGGCAGCGGACTTTTCGGCGCTTGCGGTCTGTACGGTGGCGCCCTGGGCGACCACGGTGATCTTCTCCTCGACGGCGCCGATTTCAAGAGTCAGCGCGCCAACTGAGAGGCGCTCGGCGGCGGTGAGGATCACCCCGGTCCGTTCGGCCGACTTGAAGCCTTGCATCTTGACGGTGATGCGGTATTGACCGGGTGCGAGAGTGCCGGCGACGAAGTCACCCGCATCCGAAGTTTGGACGTTGCGGATAGCCCGAGTGGTGACGTGTTCTAGGATGACCTCCGCGCCGGGAATGAACGCTCCGGCGGAGTCGGTGACGGTGCCGACAATTGTTCCGGTGATGGTTTGCGCGGAGAGGGCGCAGACCGCGACCAGCAGGATGAGCCCTACGCGAAAAGGGGTCATGAAAAGCTCCCAGGGATAGACGTGTTGGAAGTCTATACGAGCCACGGACCATTTTCAACCCGGACGCGCCTCGTGCGGTTCGTGACATACTTTACGGGTAATCTGAAGCGGGGAGAAAACAAAACGTGCACTATTTGTTGTGGCTCGATCCCGTTATCGGGACGCGCATCGAGGCCGGAACAATCGGACCGGTAGTATTTGTGCGGGCGCACCTGGAACTGACTGCGGATCATGGTTTGCTTGCACGAACGGCGGCGGCGGGTCTAGAGAGCGCGGGGCGCTGGGTTAGATCAGAGCCGAAGAGCGTTTATGTGCAAGGAGGCCCCAAGGCGGGCTACCTGAACCTGACCGTGGAGTTCGTCAACGGCGCCTGTGCGCTGTTGTGCGCGGAAGCCGCGCATTCTGAGCCCGCCGTGCAACTGCTGCTGGTGGGACGAAACGGCACGCTCCGCTACGACGACTTTCCCCAACCGGAACAACTGCGCGACGCTCCCGCACCGGCGCAGGCCTCGATTGCATGGATCGAAGAGGCGGTGCGCAGCGGGAAACCGGTCGCCAGAGGAGGAAGATAGCATGGCGTTTGGAGTATTGCTGGTAACAGGCGCCATGACGCATCAGGAAGGGTATGCGGCGGGATTTCGTGCCGATCCGCGGGCGAAGGTTGTGGCGGTGAGCGATGAAAAGGATGTGGATGGGCGGCGGGCTGGGCTCAATCGCAAACTGGCCGGGGAACTTGGCGTGCCCTACATCCCCGATCTGGACGATGCGCTGGGGCGTGCCGATGTGGATCTGGTGTCGATCACCACGGAACATCACCGGCAAGGGCGTGTTTCCATTCGCTGCGCGCAGGCTGGCAAGCATGTGTACCTGGACAAACCGCTGGCGGGGAATCTGGAAGAGGCGCGCGAGTTGGAACGAATCGTGAAGCGGCGGGGGTTGCGCAGCCAGATGTTCACGCAGGTGTTGTTTCCTCCCGCACAGCGCGCGCGGCGCCTGGTTGCTTCGGGCGTGCTTGGGGAGTTGCGTGCCGTGCACGCGGATCTGCTGTTCGCCAAGGGATTCGCCGACAACCAGCCTGTGCGGCCGCGCCGAGAGAACGCGACGCCGAACCTGTTCCTTGTGCCCGATGCGAAGCGGGAGATGTTTAACATCGCGGTATATTCACTCGCGCTGATCCGGTGGCTGTCGGGAAGGAAGGCGTTTCGAAGCGTACGCAGTGTGACGGGCAATTATTTCCTGGCTGAAAATCGAGTGCGCGATTTCGAGGATTTTGGGATTCTGGCGGTGAATCTGGAGGGCGGGCTGACGGCTACGATCGCATCGGGACGCACGGGATGGCGGAGCCACGCCGGATCGGGGCATTTGCGAACGAAGCTGATCGGTTCGCGCGGCAACCTGTTCCTGGACGGGCAGGCGGCTCGCGGGGAGCTGTGTTTCGAGGGCCAGACGTATTGGCGTGTGCCAGCCGTGAACAAGGATGATCCGCAAGCGTTTTGGGCGAGCAGCGATCAGCGGAAGACCGGGGCTCCGGAGTGGTTTCTGCCGCCACTTGCTCCGAACATCGATCAATCGGGCTTCTTGGATGCACTGGAGCGTGGGCGCGAGGCGGAGGTTACCGTGTCGGATGGCGTGCGAATCCTCGAAGCCCTGTTTGCGGCTTACCGCTCCGCGTCGAGTGGAGAACTGGTGGCTATCAGTTAACGTGACGATGGCTTGCCGTAAGTGGCGACGATGGTCATGGTTTCTCCCGGGGCAAGCGGTTTCTCCGCCGACCACAATCCGAGAGTGACGCCTCCGCGGGACTTTGCGGTCCAGCTAATGTAGCCTCGCAGCACTTGAGAGCTTTGGAAGCGTGTGGAGAAGGCTGGGCCAGGCGATGGATGTAATGTGAGTAAGCCGGCGGGTAGATCCGGGGACTGCCAGTCTTCGCGTCCGGCCGGCTGCTCGCCAGCCTCCATCATGGTGCGTGTTAGGGTGGCGCCCGAGGTGCGAGGGAAGGAATAGGAAGCGGCGTCGATGTTTCCCGGCGACAGTTCGGTTCGAACCTGCAAGGCAACGGGAACGGATGATGCGGACGCGTTGGAGACGGAAGTTTCGGTGCGCAGCGTATTGCCATCCAGGGTAATGGTGCGGAGGATGGCCAGGTTCTGCGCACGGCCATGCAGCGTGAGCGATTGCGGATTCGATTGCTCCGCGGACCATGTGACGTCCATGGCCCGCGCGTGGTAATCGGCGTGGAGCGTGGCGAGGATACCGCCGTTGTTGGGGTAACCGCTTTCGCCGGGCGGGAACTGGCGAAGCACGTCGCTGCCAGACGATTTGTCGATCATTCGCACGATGCGTCCATTCAGTTCGGGAACGACGTCCAGGCGCCAAGCGCTGTTTTCAAGCGGGTAGGCGCGAAGGCTCCTGGCTTCTTTCCACGTCTTTTCATCGCGCTCCAAGGGTTGACCTTCGTGGATGCTTTCGATTCCGTGCGATCGCATTTCGGCGATCAGGTGGAGGGCGCGTTCTTTCAGTTCGTCCATGCGCGCGGGCGTGTAGAAGCCGTCGCTGACGATGTACCGGGAATCGCGCAACAGTTGGTAATAATCCACGGGGAGCCTGGCTTTCCGGACGCGTCGCTTGGCGGCGGCGTCGGCGGCGAGCGATTCGGCACGTTTGAACAACTCCGTTGCACGAGGGAGAAACGCCTCCGAATAATCGGGGATGTTGAAGATCCAAAGATGCTTGCCGGCAGGGCCTCGTACCTCGGCGTGGAGGAGATCGTAGTATTCGCGAAGGGGCTTGGCGGCAGGTCCGTAGACTCCGTCGAGGAACTCATCGACCGTCTTGCCGACATGGATGGACGGGTCCCAGAGCTGGCGCGCCAGTACGTAGGCGCGCAGTTCAGATTGTTCGCCGCCACCGCCCGGTGCGTATGCTCCTTGCATGAACAAACCGACAACGCCGTGTTTCTTGTATACAGGCACGTCGGACGCGAGTTCGTCGAAGTCGGGGAAGGGAAGAAGATAGTGCGAGAAGTTTGTGTTGTAGTGCCAGATGTAGAGTTGATTGGTGATTTTCGACCATGCTTCGAGGTTCTTGCGGAAGTAGGCACTGCGGGGACACTGCAGGAAACTATGCGAAACGCAGATGCCGATGGGGCAGAGCCGTACACGCACGTTGGGTGCGGGGCGCACTTTGAGCGGCGGGTTCTCCGTGTACCAATAGGCCAGCGTATCGATGAGCTTGCCGGTGTACTGGCGGCCAACTTCGCCGGCGAGCGCATTGACGAATCGCAGCACAGGGCCTGAGTGCTCGCCGCCTTCCTCCTGCTCTACGCGGCGGCATTTGCCGCATTCGCACCAGCCCTCCCAGTCGTTCTGGGAGACGCTAAAGATGGTGGTGTCCGGCTTTTCTTTGATCCACTGTTCCACTTGTGCGGTGGCGATGCGGAGCACTTCGGGGTTGGTGAGACAAAGCTGCCCACGTTCGTGGCGGCGCTTCCCGTCGATGAGCGAATAGTATTCCGGGTGTTCTGCGAAATATTTCGCCGGCGGCAACAATTCATAGAATGAATGGACGAACGGATAGTATTTGAGCTTGCCGCCGGTGGATTCATCCAGATGCGTGTGGTCGCCATTGGTGCGGTTGCGTGCGGCCCAATCCTTGTCCCAAGCTTCGGTGAAGAACGGCTCGCGGTTCTCGAAGGCGGGGGTGTGAACTTCCTGAAAGGCGCCGGTTTCAATGGAGGGACGCTTGGGGATGCGGCTGACCTCGCGGGTGAACCAGCGGCAGCCGAGCTTATCGAGGAACGTGTAGACGCCGTACAGCGTGCCGCGAGGGCGGCCCCCTGCGATGATGAGGTGCCTGCCCGCCGTGCGGAGCACAAATCCTTCGGCGCCGAGAGCATCGAAGCCAATGCCGGGTTTGAGCCGGCGCAATGCGGCGCTATCGCCTAGCAGAATGAGCGGGCCTGACACCGCGTCGCCGTCGGTGCGGATGGGGAGCCGTGCGCCCGACATCTCTTCGAGGAACCGTTGCAACTCGTCCGCCGCGCGGCGCTCGGAGGGAATTGCGTCAGAAGATATGAGGATAGTGTAGTCTGATTGTCCCTGTTTGGCGAGGGGAACAGCGGCCAGGGATATTGTAAAAAGAGCGAGTAGAATCAGGAGTCTCACAGCGTTTTTAGTATACGCCCGGAGCAAGACGCGCCCCGGCGCTGGACAGCCTCGGAAATTTGTAGTGTAATGTCCGGGACTTGGGATTTCTGGGAGGTCCCTGTATGACTCGATTTCAAACCCTCGCCCTGTCTGCGTTTCTTACCGGCGCGCTTCTGTTCGGACAAGGAAACACCGGCAGCATTCTCGGAACCATCACTGACGCAACCGGCGCTGTTGTGCCCGGCGCCAAGGTTTCTGTTGTGAACACAAGAACGAATGTGAAGGTGGAGAGCACCTCGGATTCGGTCGGCAACTACCTGTTCAACTTCCTCGCCCCGAGCACATACCGGGTGGAGACGGAAGTGGCGGGCTTTAAGAAATTCGCTCGTGAAGTGAATCTGGAGACCGGACGTCAACTGCGTGTGGACGTCGATTTGGAAACGGGCGCAACCACGGAGACGGTGAACGTGGTGGGAAGCACGCCGCTGCTGGAAACCGAGACGGGAACGCTGGGGGCGACGATCGAGAACCGGCAAGTGGTGAGCCTTCCGACTTTGGGGCGCAATCCGCAGG
Source organism: Bryobacterales bacterium (assembly GCA_016789755.1). Lineage (GTDB taxonomy): Bacteria > Acidobacteriota > Terriglobia > Bryobacterales > Bryobacteraceae > CADEFT01. The sequence goes on along the minus strand of JAEUQG010000590.1, from coordinate 12,079 downwards.
ATTTCCGCTTGCTGGTGCCAGGTGTGGTGCTGAACCGCGACGGCAACGCGGTGACCCAGGGCGGTCTGGTGCGCAAGGATCCTTATTACATCGACGGCGCGCATTCGTCGAATCACGTCTGGTCGGGCAATCCGGTGAACCCGAATCCGGATGTGATTCAGGAGTTTCGAGTTGTGACGAATTCGTTTTCTGCGGAGTTTGGAGAAACCTCCGGCGCGGTGATGCAATCGACAACCAAGAGCGGCACCAATGAGATTCACGGGACGGCGTTCGAATTCCTGCGCAACGATAAGTTGAACGGAGGGAATTTCTATACTCACACGAGGCCCATCGTGCGGCGCAATCAGTACGGCGGCACTATCGGCGGTCCGATTCTGAAGAGCCGCACCTTTTACTTCTTCGACATGCAGTTCACGAAAGCGCGGGGTACTTCGGCATTCAACAACCTGACGGTTCCCTCCGCGCCGTTCCGCGAAGGGGATTTTTCATCGCTCGTGGTGAACAACGCGCCGATTACGATTTTCGATCCTGCAACCACCAGCGGAGCGAACAACTTGCGGTTGCCCTTTTCCGGGAACCGTATTCCGGCGGCGCGGATCAGCCCAGCGGCGAAAAATGTGCAGGCGCTGTACCCGTTGCCGCAGGTAAATCAGAACTTCGCCAACTACACGAATTTCGGTTCGGTTCGCAACGACGACTACGAATACGACATCAAGATTGACCACAGTTTCTCCACAGCCGACAAGGTGTTTGTCCGCTATTCGGGGAGGAAGACAGACTCGGTGCCAGCCATCGCGTTCCCGAATCCCGATGCGGGCGGGCGCAATCCCGGGCAACTGGGTTTCGGGGCGACGAAGAATCACAGCCGGCAGACGGTTCTGAACTACGTCCGCATCTTCAGTCCACGCGTGACGAACAATCTCATTGCCGGTTGGTTCCAGACGTACCCCAAGCGCGAGGTGGCCGGGTACGGACGGGTTTCCACAAATTCCCTTGGGATTCTAGGGTTGCCCAACGGCGACGACAAACTGGGCACTCCCGATTTCCAGTTCACAAACTACGCCCCACTCGGTTCGTCGGGGGACACGCTGTTCTTCGAGTTGCAGGACAGCAAGTCGCTGGTCAATCAGACATCGTGGGTGTTAAACCGGCATACCATCAAGTTCGGCGGCGAAGCGCGGCTGATCCGCACGGACAACCTGCAGCCGAATCCCGGAACCACGGTGTGGAATTTCCAGCCTATCTACACCAACCAACTCGGCGTGAACAACACGGGCTGGGATTACGCGAGTTTTCTGTTGGGAATGCCACGCACTTTCGGTTATCGGATCTTCCCCGGTTTCTTCAAGTCGCGTTCTTCGGTGTGGGCGCTGTTCGTACAGGACGACATTCGGGTGAACCGGAAGTTGACATTGAATGCCGGTCTGCGGTGGGATGCTCCGTTGTGGTACCACGAAGCACAGGACCGCTCCGGTGTTTTCGATCTCGATAGGGGGCAATACCAGCAGTTCGGGCAGAACGGGTTCCGCCGTACGCCTTGGAAGAACGACATCAACAATTTCGGTCCGAGGCTCGGTTTTGCCTACAACCCGATGGAGAAGACTGTGATTCGAGGCGGATTTGGAGTGTTCTCGGTGGGGACGATGTCAAGCGGGGCCTTCGGGTTCCTGCTATCGGATCCGATCTTTGCCGATGCCGATGCGGGGCGGTACAACACGATCGATCAGATCACTCCGCGCACGTCGTTGGACAGAATTCCCTACGAGCCCGTGGACAAGTTGGGACGCAATGCTCTGTCGGTGAGCATATATCCCGATAACAATCCGATGTCGATCTTCACGCAATGGAACCTGAATGTGGAACGGGAAGTGGGCGGCTATATGTTCGAATTGGGTTACGCGGGGAGCAAAGGTTCCCACCTGCAATACGGCGCCTATAACCTGAACGCGATTCCGGTCGGTCTCGCCCCGCAGGCTCAAGGCCGGCGAATTGCTCCGTTTGTGCGCTATCCGCAGTATCCCAACGGTGTCACGGTGCAAACCTGGATAGGGTCCTCCAGTTATCACGCGCTGCAACTGAAGTCGGAGAAGCGGTTCGGCGGCGGCCTCAGTTATCTGGCGGCGTTTACTTATTCGAAGCTCATCAATGTCGGCGAGACGGGTTACCGCGATCCGCTTAACAACCGCAATCTGGACCGCGGCATTTCGCCCGACAGCGCCCCGTATCGTTTCACGCTTGCGCCCGTGTATGAGCTTCCCTTCGGCAAAGGCAGAAAGTGGGATTTGCGGAACAGGGCATTCGATTACGCGGCGGGCGGTTGGGAAATCACCGGGATCGCGACGATTCAGGCAGGCTTCCCGCTGACTCCGGGGAACAACATCGACACCTGCAACTGCGGATCGGCGGTATTCCCGAATGTCAGCGGTAACCCGAACCTGGCGAAAGGGGAGCGTACGGAGGGCCGCTGGTTCGACACGAACGTGTTCACCGCCCCCGCGCAGTGGACGATTGGCAACGCGGGACGTGGGCTGATCTGGGGACCCGGGCAAAGGAACATCGATCTCACGCTGAGCAAGTACTTCAGCTTCACGGAGCGCTACCGGTTGCAGTTCCGGGCCGAGGCCTACAACCTGACGAACACGCCGTATTTCGCCAATCCCAACACGCAACGAGGGAACGCCGTGTTCGGGCGAATCACCGGTGTATCGAACAGCGCGCGCCAGATGCAGATGGCGCTGAAGTTTATGTTTTGAAACAGCGCGGGTAAACGAGGTCCGTGTGCGACGCGCGGGGAGGGCGTTGAGTGCCTTCCCCCAGAATTTTGGGTACATTCACCCAACTGCGTGTCCTCACTCAGGTGCGAATCCTCCTACGCGGGAGAGAGGCATGCGTTCCGCTTTGGCACGGGGAATGCACACTCCAACAGCAGGTGAATCCGGAAACCGTTTCGTGACCTGTTTCGTTGCTTTGGCGCAAGACGGAGTCCGTTCGCACCTTGAGCGCACGGTGATGCTTGAACACCGACTGCGCGGAATGCACGCTTTGCGCTCATGAGGGAGTAGGCGCAAAACGGAGCCTGCCCGGGACTTGGAGCACGTGGTGATCACCGGACACTGACTGCACGGAGCATGCCCTTCGCTTCTCAACGATGAGCATGAGTAGTCCAGCAGGAGGTAAATAGTGAAAGTCAAAGAATTGATGAATCAGGCGCCCGTGGCCTGCACTCCCGAACTCAATCTGGCCGCGGCCGCCGCACTCCTCTGGACCAACGACTGCGGCGCACTGCCCGTCCTGAACGATGGTTTGTTGGAAGGTGTGATTACTGACCGTGACATCGCCATAGCGCTCGGCACCAGGGACATGCCGGCAAGTGCCGTCACGGTCGGTGAAGTGATCAGCCACAAAGGATTCACTTGCACACCGGATGACGACGTACATCATGCGTTGAAGACTATGCGTACGCACCGGGTGCGCCGTCTTCCGGTGATCGGCCGGCACGGCAAGCTGGAAGGCATGTTGTGTCTCAACGATATTGTGCTGCGCGCACACCGGGTTGCTCACAAACCCGCGGACATTACCTATGACGATGTCGTCAATACGCTGAAGGCGATCGACGAACACCGAACTGAACTCGAACAGCACGCGGCGGCCAAGGCTGCTGCCGTTTGACTCTGGCCGCAAACGTCTCCGTTTGCCGAAAGGAGCGCTACTCCCATGCCTGAAGTGTCTGTGACCAAGACGAAAGAAAAAGAGCTGACCCCGCGGACAATGGTCGACATGCCGCTCTTCCGGGGCAGCCTGTTCAGCATGAACCCGTTTGCCTTGATGCGTCAGTTCACCGACGAAATGGACCGCATGTTTGCCGTATGGCCCGAGGCGAAGATGGAATTCTGGACCCCGGCCGTTGAGATGAAGCGGGCTAACGGTGCTGTTACCGTTACAGCCGAACTGCCTGGGCTCACCAAGGAGAATGTGAAGGTCTCCGTGAGTGAGCAGGGATTGACGATAGAAGGAGAGAGGAGGGAAGAAAAAGAGGAAAAGGGCGAAGAATCCTATCGCTCCGAAAGGAGCTACGGAAAGTTCCTCCGCACCCTTCCTTTGCCGGATGGCGCGGATCTCGAGAGAGTTACCGCCTCGATTGAGAACGGTGTGCTGAAGGTGACCGTACCCTGTCCGGAAAGCAAAGCGGCCAAGAAGGAAGTTCCTATCCAGGAGGCGCCGCCTACCAAGGCAGCGGCATGACGGCGAAAGCTCCGCGGGGCGTGCGCGGAGGCCGCTCCGCGGAGCGCGGGAATCGGCTCGTGTCCAGTTGGCGCCGGCGCCAGGAGGGCATATGTTTCCATTTCAGCGGATTCTGTTTCCTGTGGATTACTCCGAACCCTGTGCGGCTGTAGTATCGCACGTGGAGCAGATGGCTCGGCATTTTTCGTGCAGCTTGAGCCTGTTGCATATCGTCGAGCCCAGTCTTCCGCTCTACGACGAAACGGGGACCTACCTCGTGCCTTCGCCCGATCTCCTCCAGTTGGAGGCGACGCGTCTCAAAGAGTTCAGCGCGGCGAACTTCCCGGGACTGAGGACCATTCAACTGGTGGAGCAGGGCGAACCCGGAGCTGTCATAAGGGAGACAATTCATCGTCATGGCACGGATCTGGTGATGATGCCGACGCGGGGGCGCGGGTTGTTCCGGCGGCTTCTCTTGGGGTCCGTCACGGCCAAGGTACTGCACGATGTGGGTTGCTTCGTATGGACCGGAGTGCATTCCTCCCTGCCGCAACATACGAGTCCGTTGCCCTACACATCGGTTCTTTGCGCGGTGGGACTGGATCCGGAAACGCCCGATGTGTTGCGCGCCGCCTCGGCTGTGGCTTTCTCTTTCGGAGCAAGGCTGCACGTGGTGCATTGTGTCGAGACTCCTCCCATGTCTTTGGAGATTGACTTCGCTCCTTATCGCCAGCGCCTGATGGACGCGGCGGATCTGGAACTGCGCCTGATCATGCGCAATGTGGGCGTGGAGGCGACGCTGACCGTGCTGGAAGGGGCAATCGACGCGCGCGTCCGCAAGGAGGCTCTGGACCGTGCGACCGATCTGGTCATCACCGGACGGGGGCATCATCAAGGGAAATTCAGCCGGCTGTTTAGCCAACTGTACAGCATTGTTCGTGAAAGTCCTTGTCCGGTCCTCAGCGTGTGAACGAGGGGGCGCTGCCGTCGCCCCCTTATGCCAGTGTCATTCATCAGCAAACAGGATCCACCACTTCGACAGGCGACGCGCCGCGGATCTTGAACTTGCGGTCCAGGGTGTAGAGATTCTCCACGATGCCTGTATATTCCAGTTCAGTCATCGGGAGCATGGCTGCTCCAAAGAATCCCTGTCTTCGCATTTCCATCGCCTTGCCCGAGACGTGTCCGCGAACAGCATCCCAGAACGGATGAGCAAACGCATCCACCGGTTCGGTGAACTTGCCCTTGTGGACACAGTACGCCGAACAACTGACGACAGGTGGTCCATCGAAGTAGCTGATACCGCTATTGCGCGGGACGGGCATGAGCGGCATGTTGTGCGATCCGCGCATTCCACCGGCGACGAAGTGCCCCAGGGCAAAGGGGGCGAGAATTTCTCCTGTCGCAGGGAAGCTCATCTGTACGCGGACCAGCATGACCGGATCGTCCTTGCCGGTGTATCTGCCGGCGATGTTGTGAAGACGGGAGGTCGCCACGGCAACAGCCTGCTCACCGGTGGCTCGCGACCAGACAGATTCGACGACGTAGCGCTCCGGGTCGCGAAGCAAGGTGGCGATCGAGTAGAGATCCTCGGGTGAGTTCAGTTCCACGACACGATCGCCGGTAGTGTGCCCCACGTCCATGATGACGAAGCGGAAACCCTTGGCGATCTTGGGAGAAAGCAGCAGCCCCGGCGTGTTCATCGGATCGATGAAGGCGAGGTAGAGCGGAAGGTTGAAGGCTCCGGGGTCGGTTTTGTCGGCCGCGAAGAACAGGAACGGCTCGTGGGTTCGTTCCTCGAATTCGATTTCGGCCACTGCTGGGCCGAGTCCATGGACATTGCCGGAAAAGGAGTCCACCAGGATGTCCTGGCCCGCGCCGTAGAGACCTTCGGCGCGTGCCGCGCGGGTGCCCTCCTGAAACGCGTTCCATGCCAGCCGGTGAATCGGCTCACTGCTCTTGCCTTGGAAGTGGGCCATGAGGATGGCGATATCATCGCCGGTGTGACTGATGGCAAAATCCTCTAAGAGACCGTTGGCGTTGTTGCCGATGAAAGAGGCGACCGCCGCTTCGAGCCGCGGTGAGGGGGCGATGTGCCCTCCCACGGATCCGATATCGGCTTTGATGACACTGAGTGTGGTCTTCATCGTCATCTCCCTTCAGGGGAATGCGTGCATGCCGCTATCCAAACATTGGCACGCATGTTGCTCGTCATCCAGTAGAGGTGACCAAATTCTGTGAAAGAAATCCTCTTTCCCGTTGACTTCTCGCTGCAATCGGATGGCGCGGCGCAGTACGTCAAAGCGTACGCCAGGCACTTCCATGGCCGGGTTACGCTGCTGCATGTTTTGGAATCGAGGGACTACATCTTCACCGGGCCGGAGTTTGACGGTATCGATGTGGCCGATCTGAGGAGGCGGCAGCGGACCCATGCGCAACACCAGTTGGATGGATATCTGCTGGAGGAGTTTCCTCCGGAGCAGAACTGCCGAGTGCTGCTGGAGGGCGATCCGGTGGCCAAGATCGTCGAGCGGGCGCAACAGGATGGCTGCGACCTCATCATGTTGCCGACCCATGGATTGGGTCCTTTTCGCCGTTTTGTTCTGGGCTCGGTGACCGCCAAGGTCCTGCACGATGCTTCCTGTCCGGTGTGGACAGGCGTGCATCTGGAGACCGCTCCGCCTTCGCAGGCAATCGGCTTCAGCCACATCCTTTGCGCGTTGGACTTCGGTGAGCAAAGTGAATCCCTGCTTGAGTGGGTAAAACGCCACTCGGGCGGGGCGGCGGTGACACTGGTCCACGCCGTGCCGGCCACGGAGGCGCTTCCGGAGAAATACTTCAACATTGAATTCTTTGCCGAACTCTGCCGCATGGCCAAGGATGAGATGGAGAAACTCCAAGCCAAAGCGGGGACGGACTACCATTCGATTCTAAGAGGCGGATCGCCGGCGAAAGTGATCTCCGAAGCGGCGGCGGAATTGGGGGCGGATGTTGTGGTGATCGGGCGCGGCGCGGCGAAAGAAGGCTTCGCCCGCTTACGGGCACAGGCATATGGAGTGATTCACACTTCCCCATGCCCGGTGATCAGTGTTTAGGTCCGCGGGGAGCAGTTCTTACAAACTGAGAACAGGGCATGGCGACAGGCGGATCAAGTCGTGGCTGTTGGTGCGGAGCCTCCCCAGAACTCCTTTCACGTGTCCACGCCCTATGATGAGCAGATCGGCGCCTTCGGCCTTGCATTTGGCGGCGATTGAGGAAGCGAGCCCCGGTCCTTCCAGGACCACCAGCGGGACATCGACATCTGCGGCGCCGGCCAGTGTGTGGTATTCGCGATGGGCAGAGTCGACCAGGAAACGGTGGGCGTGAGCCGCCACCTCACTGTAGAAGCGCGGATCGACCGCCGGCACCGAGTGCACTACATGGAGTGCCGCCCCGTAGGCTTCTGCCACTTCGCGCGCCTTGGCCAGTACTCCGATGGAGGCTCGGCTCATGTCGATCGCACAAACAACAGTTTGCACATCTGCGTGCACCGCGCCGGCTTCCTCACAGTGGGCCGAGGTCCACACGGCGCAGGAAGCGTCATGGAGAACGGATGCCGTTACCGATCCCAACAGCAACTGACGGAACCGTGTGAAGCCGTGCGTGGGCATCACCACGAGGTCGACATTCTCATCCTCGACGAATCGGACAATCTCTTTCGCCGGCCGGCCCGTGCGCAAGGCATGTTGCACGAACCGGCCGGCAAAGGCATCGGCTCCGAACGAACGGAGCTTCTGCGAAAATTCTTCCGTCAGATCGGCGAAGGGCGGTTCCTCTCCCGCACGCGGCAGATCGAGAACATGCAGCAAAGTGAGACGCGCCTGGAATCGGTTCGCGGTAGCGGCAACGAACGGCGTCAGGGCTTCACTGCGGTGGGAAAAGTCCACCGGGAAGAGGATGTTCTCGAACAGATTCATGTAGTCAACTCCAGGAGGTTCTCGACGGATTTTACCCCGGGGGTGAGGCGGGCCGCTGTTTCCGCACGGCGGGCATCGAGCGGGGAGACCTCCCCGGTGAGAATGATTCTCCCTTCCATCGAGGTGACATGGACCGCATGCGGATGATCGACGCACCGGCCAAGGCGGCTGCGAATGCGAGCTTCCAGTTTGGGGTCGGGGGTATCCTCACCCCGGTGGAGGATCGCCTTAGCTTCGGCCACCATCCCCTTGGCGCGGTGTTCAAAATCGGCGAGCCTGTGATCGGCTTCCTTCAGGCCGTGACGGGCAAGGCTGAAACATTTGTCCCGCATCATGTTACGGCGCGCCTTGCCGCGGTGCGGATCGAGAAAATACATCAGACCCGCGCCCAGCCCGGCGGCGGCGCAGAGACCCGCGCCCAGCCAGGCAGCCTTTTTCGCTTTGTCCATCCACTCGGATTGGCGGCATTCCGATTCCGGTTGCATGAGAGAATCTCCTTTCTAATAGCGGAACAAAGCGGCGATGGCTGCTTTGTCCGGCATGCGGTCGGGGGGGAGCATCCATACATTGCCCTCGTGACGCAAGGTCTGGACCATGGCCGCGTTTAGGAAATCATCGTTCGTACTGCGGAACTCGCCGGAGAGGAGAACGCGTCCGGAGAGGCGGTCCAGATTGCCGTTCAGGTCACCGGCGCCGCTGGCGACGAACAAGTGCAACACACGGCCTGCCTGGGCTGAAACGACAATGCGGTTGATCTCCTTCGACTTTTCCCGTGGGGATGCCCGGTCCATGTCGGCCAAGGCTTTGCGCTGTTTATCCGGCGTCCAGCGGTGTACGATCTTTCCGGCCAGTTGCGTGATTTCCGCGTCGGACCATCCTCCGTCGGGGCTGCCGGAAACGGCCTCCACCAAAATCAAAGGATACGTATTGATGCGAAGGTAAGAGGCGACATCGGTCTCCGTCCCGGCCAGCACCATGGGAAAGTGTACGTCGTTCAGTACGGGGCGCAGACCGCGGTCGATCGCCTTGTGGAAGTCGTGCAACTGATGGTACTCCTTGTCGTGGCCGGCTCCGGTGCCGAAGATCACTCCACCCATCTTTCCAGTGCCGGGGCCGGCGCTCGACTTACCCATGAGATCGTGATCGGGCTGTTTGAAAGCCCCGAAATCTTCGAGGTTCGTTGGGACGTTCGCGGGCAACGGAACCTCGCGCGTCGTGCCGGCTGTCCATTCGAGCAGCCTCACCCTTTTGCGAGCCAGCGCGAGGACCAGAAAACTCGGATTTTCCACGAGCATCTCCCATAGCGGCCGTAGATAGAAGCGGCCTTCGAGACGCCAGGTTTCCGCCACCGGCCAGGGAAGCCGGTAGACCTCCAGCAGGTGAAGCGAGCGAAAGATGGCAAGTCCCCCTTCATGACCTTTGTCGAGCGACGGATCTCTTGCCAGTGCGCGGATCGGCGTAAGTAGGTCTTCGCGGTCAGGCGCCAGCACTCCGCGGTCGACCAGCGCTTCATCCAGGTCCGGCAGCAGTGTGCGGATTCGATCCACTGTGGCCGCGGTTCCCCCGCCGCGGAGGTGCGATCCGAGGTAAACGGAGAGGCATGCGCCCTCCGGTTCGATCAATTCACGGATGTCAGTCCATTGGGGGATACTCCAAGCTTCGCCTTGTTTCGATGGCTGGGCTGCGGTCTTCATCCAGGGCCTCCTTTCTTCAAGTCGGCGAACATTCTGGCGGGCGGGGTATGCGGCTTAGGCCGCGTCTTCTTCCAGGGGGGAGCGTGACTGTTTTCTCTCGGGAATTTCAGTCAGGGTTGCCTCGGTCAGCAATAGTGTGCCGGCGACGGAAACGGCGTTCTCCAGGCTAGTGCGGACGACCTTCGTGGGATCGACGATGCCTGCCTCCACGAGATCGACGAACCGGTTCTTCGCCGCATCCAGGCCGATACTGGCGGCGGAGGATCGCATGCGGTCGACGGCCACTCCGTCGTCGAAACCGGAATTCTCGGCAATCTGCCGGGCAGGTGCTTCCAAGGCTCTGCGCAGGATGCGAACCCCCGTGCGCTCGTCGCCCTCGCAGGCGAGTTCGACTTTCTCCACGGCATCGATGGCGCGCAGCAAGGCGAGACCTCCGCCGGGGACAATACCTTCCTCGATGGCTGCGCGAGTTGCGCTAATGGCGTCCTCGAAAGCCTCCTTGCGGTTCTTCATTTCCGCCTCTGACGGCGCGCCGACACGCAGCACGGCCACTCCTCCGGAGAGCTTCGCCAGACGCTCTTTCAACTTGTCGCGATCGTAGTCGGACGTGGTTTCCTCGATCTGACGCTTAAGCTCATGACAACGGCCGTCGATGGCGCTTTTCGCGCCGGCGCCGCCAATGACGGTGGTCGCGTCTTTGTTCACCACCACTCGCTTGGCCTGGCCCAGGTCGCTGATCGAGACGTGTTCCAGTTTGACGCCCAACTCCTCGGCTACAACATGTCCTCCGGTGAGGATGGCGATATCGTCGAGCATTGCTTTGCGCCGGTCTCCGAAGCCTGGCGCTTTCACCGCGACACAAGGCAAGGCGCCGCGGATCTTGTTTAGCACCAGCGTCGCCAGCGCCTCGCCCTCCACGTCTTCAGAGACGACTACCAAAGGACGCCCCTGCCGCACCACTTCTTCGAGTAGCGGGAGCATGTCCTTCATCGCGGCCAGTTTTTTCTCGTGGAGAAGAATGAGCGGATCCTCCAGTACCGCCTCCATCTCCTCCGGATCGGTGACGAAGTACGGGGATAGGAAGCCGCGGTCGAACTGCATTCCCTCCACAACGTCGATGATCGTTTCGGTGGTCTTTGCCTCCTCTACCGTGATGATGCCTTCCGGGCCGACCCTGGCCATGGCATCTGCCACAAGCTGGCCGATGGACTCGTCGTTGTGGGCCGAAATTGTGGCTACCTGCGCCTGTTCCTTGGGATCGCGCACCGGGCGCGAGATCGCCTTCAATTGATCGACCGCCGCTTTCAAGCCGCGGTCGAGTCCGTGTTTGAGCTCGATGGCGCTTGCTCCCGCGGCCACGTTTCGGATGCCGTCGGCATAGAGGGCATAGGCCAGCACGGTGGCTGTGCTGGTGCCGTCCCCAACGGCCGATCCGGTGCGCTCGGCCGCCTCGCGGATCATGCGCGCGCCGAGGTTCTCCACCGGATCCTGCAAGTCGATTTCCTTGGCAATGGTAACGCCGTCGTTACAGACTAGCGGATGGCCGAAGCGTTTCTCAATCAGCACGCATTTCGACTTCGGCCCGAGTGTGACTCGCACGGCATCGGCGACTGTTGCCGCTCCGTGCAACAACGCTTCGCGGGCGTTGGAACGGAAGAGTAACTGTTTTGCCGGCATAGCGGTGTTTTTCCGTGCATGCCGAGAACCAAAGCAGCGCTTGCGGCCATGGCACAATAGGCAGGAACATGGCTGCGACACAGGATGTGCATCTTCGCCGGACTCTGACATTAGGGCAGTTAATCGTGATGGGCATCATCATGATTCAACCCACGGCTCCGATGCCTCCTTATGGGGCCATTCACGTCGTGGGAAAGGGCCACGTCGTAACCACCGTGCTTCTGGCGATGGTAGCGATGCTGTGCACCGCCATCAGCTACGGGCGGATGGCGCGCGCATATCCGGCGGCCGGTTCCGCCTACACCTATGTGGGCCAGGAGGTGCACCCCGTGCTCGGGTACCTCACGGGTTGGAGCATGCTTCTCGACTACGTAGTCAACCCCCTCATCTGCACGATCTGGTGCGCCAGCGCCTTTCACGATTTCTTCCCTGGGATGCCGCAATGGGTCGCCGTCTTCTTCTTCGCCGGCCTGTTTACGGCCATGAACTTGCGGGGAATTCAGGCGACAGCACGCACCAATCAAGTCCTGT